>CACWZK010000215.1 GCA_902765365.1 uncultured Lachnospiraceae bacterium | reverse complement strand
CCGCTGTGAGGCAAATAAAGGGAGTACCCGCGTTGGCACCGTTTTCCTGCGCCTTGATGTGCTTCATGGCTTCCGTTCCGTCCATGCCGGGCATACGCTGATCCATGAGGATCAGGTCGTACCGGATGGTCTTTGTCAGTTCGATGGCTTCCGCACCGCTGCTCGCCGTGTCGATCTCGATCTGGGTTTTCTTCAAAAGTCCCGTCGCCACGGTGAGGTTCATCCGCGTATCGTCCACGATGAGTATATGAGCGTCCGGCGCACGGAAGGATTCGTGATACACCTTCGCTTCCTGCACGCTCTTTTCAAACTTTTCCCGGAAGTCGCCAACCGGCTCGGTGGAGACCACCTTCTGGGGCAGGACGGCGGTGAAGACGGAACCGATGCCGTAGACGCTGTCCACCTCGATGGTGCCGCCCATCAGACCCAAAAGGTTCTTGGTGATAGCCAGCCCGAGACCGCTGCCCTCCACGGTGCTGTTCTGCTTCAAATCCACACGCTCGAATTTCTCGAACAGTTTCTGAAGATCTTCCTTCTTGATCCCGATTCCGGTGTCTTTGACGGCGATTTTCAGGTGGATCACACCGCCCTCCGTGACCGTTTCGCCCTCTCCTTTGCTCACGAGAAGCGTTACGCTGCCTTCTTTGGTGTACTTAACGGCGTTGTTTAAGATGTTGGTGAGTATCTGCTTTACACGCATTTCATCGCCGAGAAGTTCGTTCGGAAGAGTCTCGTCCACATCGATGATGAAATTAAGACCCTTGTCCTGCGCTTTGAAAAGAACCATGTTGCTTAAGTTGTTTAAAATCGATGTGAGTTTATAAGGTGCTTCCACGAGGTCAAGGCGGCCCGCCTCAATCTTGGAAAAGTCTAAAATATCATTTACCAATGCTAAAAGATTGTGACCGGCATTTTCGACATCAGCCGCGTAAACACCGATGTTTTTAAGAGCGTCTTTGGCAGTCTCACAATCGATATTTTTATCGTCTGTATTAAGCGCACGACGATCCTCTCTAAGTATCATTTCGTTCATTCCGAGCACCGCATTAATCGGCGTTCTGATTTCGTGTGACATGTTAGCAAGGAAATCACTCTTCGCATGGTTGGCACTCTCTGCCCTTACCTTTTCTTCCAAAAGTTCTCCCTGCTGTCTGACATAGGGACGAACCGTAAGCAAAGCTAAGATACCGCCTACTAAAAGACAGAATATAAGGATTATCAGATAACTTGAAATCGTCGAACGTGTCTGTGCGGAAAGCTGGGAATTAAACCATTCAACCGCGAAGTCGACCGCTACTACACCTGCCACATTACCCGCAGAATCAAATACAGGACTGTATGCCGAGTAAAACTCGCCCCATCTGTCGGTATAGGGGATTTCATCCACCGCGCTCTTTCCTTGGCCTATGTAATGGCCTTCGCTCTCTCTTTTGATGCAGTAAACATATGTCAGTTCAACATTGTCTCTGAAGACCGCGAGAGTTTTATATATTTCTTTGGATTCTTCACCGCCTACATTGTCATCGGATAAAAGTTTTAATACGTCGCCGTTTACGGAAGCGGCAGCGCAGTTAGCTATATCAAGCATTCTCTGCTGGATGGATTTTCTTATGCTGGATCTGGCTCTGGAAATTGAAACCGTACAGAACAAAGAACTGGAGATTAGAAGAATAACCTCCACCATTATAAGTATTTTGGTTGATAGACTGTTTTTAAACACGCAGCAATCCTCTTTTAGTTATCGTATGATCTCGTCTATGGTTTGCACCGTACTGAAAGTGCCTTTGTTTTTCTGAATAATATCGCGTAACTTCTGCAGTTCGAAATAGTTGACGTAGCAGATAAGCGTTTTGTTCTCGCCCGCAATCGCGCCCTTGGATTCGATGATAGTGCAGGTTTTGTTAAGGTCGGACTTAATCGCATTGATTAAGAGATCTTCGTCCTTTGTAATAATCGTAACCTGTTTGATGGCTTCGAAATGATCTGTGTAGCGGTCGATTACAAGCGATGCCACAACGTATACAAGCAGGCTTAAAAGCGCTGCATTTCTGTCAATGAGTATAAATACGGCTAAATAAACCACAGAGTTAAATGCGATAAGTATCGGCATCATACTGTAGTTCTTGCCGGTCTTGTCGGTTATCTTTTTAAGAATGATGTTGGCTAAAATCTCCGAGCCGTCGATACATCCGCCGCTTCGAAGAATGATTGAAAGTCCGAAGCCCAAAACCGCTCCGCCGAATGCAACGGCGAGGAAGTGCTCGGTATTAAGTTCAAAAGGAATACGTTCAAAGAACGCGAGTCCCAGAGTATATGCAAGCGAACCCGTGATTGCTTTAATCGTAAATTTAACGCCTAAGAAAAACGCTCCCGCGATTACAAAGGGTGCGAAAACCAAAGCAACGCAGAGGGATAAGTTAAACCCCGTGAGTTTGCTGATGATAATCGATATACCTGCGGTACCGTAGTCGATGGCATCGTTTGGCAAGAGGATGCATGCTACGGAAAAGCTTGCAAGCAGCGCTCCCACTATAATCGATATGTATGAAACTATTCCTGATAAAGTCTTGTTCATTATTCGGGCATAAACTCCAGTATTTCGTCATCATTTTTGGAAACGGAAACAGTATCGGAACCGATGTGTTCTCTGATAACTGCAGCGAGTGACGCATACATTTCCATCATTTTGTCGTGATTGTTGTCTATCACAAGAGTATCCTCGGTATTGGATGCAGCTTCGGACTCAGCGGCTATTTCCGCTAACGCTGCTGCCCCAATCATCTTCGAAGTACTCTTTAAGGAGTGAACATATACTCCGTAATTTTTCCAGTCTCTGGTGCGGTAACACTCTTTTATGTTGGCTGCTTTCTCGCCCTCTTCGGCTGCATAAGCTGCTAAAAGAGACATATACATATTTTCGTCATCGCCCGTAAAAGATATGCCGACGTTTACATCCACGCCTTCATCCTTAAGCGCCTTTTTAAGCCTGCTCTCGGATTCTTCCGCAGGTTCAGTCTTTTTATCCTTTTCAACAATCTCTGTCTTGTCAGCGGGAA
>CACWZK010000214.1 GCA_902765365.1 uncultured Lachnospiraceae bacterium | reverse complement strand
TGATTGCTACATCATAGACTGCCTTAATTCTTCTGACATCCAGGATAATGTCCGCACCAAACATTCTCGTTTCTTTTACTTCAACTTTTATATCTGCCAGTTCGGACAAACCCGGTATATCCAACGGCATTCCCAGTTTTGCTTCCACTCTGGCGCCCACCTTTTTCTTTCCGACATTTACAAAGACTTCCGCATCCGTCACTCCGACGAGCTGTCCTTTCAAATCTTCATATACTCTTTCTTCAATCTCATTTTTTAGTTGGCTGTTTGTGTCTGATTCACGATAATCGGCGGCCATAACCGCATGCACCAGTGCCCTGTAAATGACATTTTCGTCATACATATAAATCATCAGCCACATTAGCGAAACAATGCATATAAGAATTACAGGCATTATTAACGCGCATTCAATGGTAAAACTTCCTTTCTTATAAAAATCACATTTTGCTTTATCACTCACTACATCCTGCTTTCTGTCAGCCAAGCGACAATAAAACCATCACGAGGAATCCCGGAATCATAAAAGGAACAAAAGGTATTTTGGTCTTTTTATCTGCTTTCTTTATTATCATCATGAGCGCCGATACAATTGCGCTGCTTAAACACGCGAAAAAGAACATTACCATATTGTCCCTTCCGCCAAGCATCAGTCCGCAGGAAGCAAGCAATATCCCGTCGCCTATACCTATCTGGCCTTTTGTCACAACGGAAACCAAAATCAGTATAAGGCCCTCGGCAAACCCGATAATCGCATTTGTCGCAGAAATATCTTTTCCTAAAAAATACATTCCAAAAGCGGCAAAAACCAGAATTACCGAAACCGGAATATTAATTTCTTTTTTTCTGAAATCCGTTACCGCTTCAATAATCAGAACTATGAACACAAAAGCAAACCTTATACTCTTAATCGGTTCCATCTTCTTCCTTTTCTTTTATTTCGCCTTCTTTATAATTCATGCATCTTTCACATTCTCCAAGACCCTGAACCTCTGAGAGGCGGACTTTGTATATGTTTCTTTTTAATCCGCTGCATGAAAGGCTCGTGTGATATGCTTCTCCGTACGGAGTAATATAAACATACCCCGATACGCTTTCTTCATTTCCGCATTTTTTACAGGCTTTATATATTTTCCTATCTATATTTCTGTATTTGTCTATTTCCGATTCCTTGACGGAATTAATGGTAAGACACAGATGTGTGCAGTCACGCCTCGTGTGATAAACACTCGCATTATCCGTTATATAAACATACTCATCTACTTCATGTTTTTCTCTTGTATATCCGGTCCATGAATGCATTTTAACCCTGTTTGAAAATGTCATTTTGCCAAGACCGAACATATTAAAAAGCGGTTCAACCCTGTATGTTACGATGAGATCAATATCGCCTTTTTCGTTTACTATATCGCTTCTGAAAAAGAAAATTCCGGCTTCACCGTTTTTTATCAGGGAATTTTTCAGATTTTTGAATCCGAAATTTTCGGTAAACATTGTTCTTACCAGTGTTTCGGATACGAGTGGATTTAGGATATTCTCATCCGGCATTTCCGTTTCATATTCTTCATTAAATATTTCTTCGCCGAAGTTTTTTACATAAACAGCCGGATATACCATAAGTGCTGTTTCCCTGGCTGTCTCATGCAAAGCAAATTCCACCCTCGCATAGAGATTCATCATTTCCAAAACCGAAATAAGAGAAATTGCAAGACTTAAAAAAATCGGTAAAACAATCGCTGCTTCAAGCGTCAGACTGCCTTTTGCTTTTTTCATCCGTCCATCCTCCCTAAATTTCTTTTATAGTCAGAAATATGAATACTTTTTAACCTTATCCGCACAGACATCAAATCTGAAAAACTCATTTCCCGTTCCGGATATTCTCAAATCCTGTTCAATCATATCCATCGTCCGATATACCTTACGTTTCGAAGGAAGCGCATGCAAAAAAACTCTTAAATAATCCGAATAACCTAAGGTTATATTGGGAATACCGTTCTCACTGACAGGAGTTTCAATAACTTCGTCATCGGGTTCAATCTCTTCACCCAGAAAACTGATCAGTCCTTCCAAACTTACATTTATCTGCTCCGATGTTTTAATTAACGGAACCCTCTTCCCATCTATTAATTCTCTTACATCAGTTACGGCTTCGGCCATCGCCCACACCAGAAGAATCGTCTCGGTAATGACCGGTTCGGGAATCTGGGTGAGGGGTCCAAGCGTTTCTCCTATCGGTCTGACAACTTCCACTTTATCTGTTGCAAGATTTAAAGAAATGAAATCTTCCAGGGCTCTTACATTGAATAAATTCTGGACCATACACTCCATATTCATGATGTCTCCTCCCTGCCCAAAAACTATATACTCAGCTTCGTATTTAAGTTTCGTATCATCTCTTTGGTCAAGATAATTGCCCATTTTACTCATTATGTATTCAACAAAAAGTATATTCTCGGTCGGATCAAAATCATT
>CACWZK010000213.1 GCA_902765365.1 uncultured Lachnospiraceae bacterium | reverse complement strand
GTATCTTTTAAATACAAAGACAGCGCACACAGAGTTTTAAGACACATTAATCTTGATGTAAAAGCAGGCTCCTATGTGGCTCTGGTCGGATCTTCGGGCGGCGGCAAGACAACACTCTGCAGTCTGATTCCGAGATTCTACGAAGTTACAAAAGGAAGCATAAAAATCGACGGCAAAGATATCCGCGAAGTGACTCTAAAGAGCCTTCGCGACAATATCGGTATCGTGCAGCAGGATGTATATCTTTTTGCCGGAACCGTTTACGAAAATATCCTGTACGGAAAGCCGGGAGCAAGCCGAGAAGAAGTCGTTGAGGCGGCGAAGTTAGCCAATGCGCATGAGTTTATCGAAGGACTTCCGAACGGTTATGAAACCGATATCGGACAGAGAGGAGTCAAGCTCTCGGGCGGTCAGAAGCAGAGACTTTCGATTGCCAGAGTGTTCTTAAAGAACCCGCCCATCTTAATATTTGATGAGGCGACAAGCGCACTCGACAACGAAAGTGAAAACATCGTAAAAGAGTCTCTCGAAAAACTTGCTGCCAACAGAACAACACTTGTTATCGCACACAGACTTTCGACTATAAAGAACGCGGAGAGAATTCTCGTTCTTACCGAAAAAGGAATCGAAGAGAGCGGAACGCATGACGAGCTGATGGCAAAGAACGGCATTTATGCAGGACTTTACAAGTGGACGAGATAATTTAAGAAAGGAATTAGTGGCGGGCATCGTGAAAAGATGCCTGTCACAGTACATAAAAATGAATATAAGCGATATAAGGATAATGGAAAAGAAAGCTGCCGACGGATGGGCAGCAAATGAAATATCGGAATATGACGGCTGGGAGATGCGTTTCGGTGGCGGTTACACCGGACGTGCAAATTCGGTCAGCGTATTTGAAGATTCGACAAAGCGAATGGAAGACAAGGTCGTTTACTGCGAGAATCTGTACAAGGCACACGGCCTGCCATGCAATTTCAAGGTGACCGATGTTGATAAAGAATTGTCGGATTTCCTTTTAAACAGAGGATACAAAGTTGTAACACCGACCGACGTCATGATTCTTGATACCGACAGCGAAGATTTTGCAAAGGTTTTGTCCGACGAAGGAATTGCGGACAATTCGGAAGCGATTAAAAACGTTTCTTTTAGCAGCGATCCTTCAAAATGGTTTGACCCGTATTTTGAATTCGAAGGGTTTACGGATGAAAAAAAGATAGAAGCCTACAAGCAGTTTCACGCGAATACAAAGGTAGCAAAGCTCTATGTCACTTTAATGCACGAGGGAAATGCTGCAGCGGTCGCATCCTGCGCAATCGAGGACGGTTACAGTCTTTTGCACAATGTGATAGTTGATAAAAAGTACCGTGGACTCGGTCTTGGCAAGAAGCTTTGCCTGGCGGCGATTCTTAAATCAAAAGAGATGGGCGCTAAGTATTCATATCTTCAGGTCATAAAAGATAATGATGTTGCTGTCAATCTTTATAAGAAACTCGGATTTAAAAAAGTTTATGAATACTGCTATCTGAAGCAGGATAAATGAGAGGTTTAATTCTTTTATGAGAAATTTAAACGGATAAGGAGAAAGAAAATGATATTCGAAGAAAGAACATTTGATATAAACGGAAAAGATCTGGTTTTAAGAGCCCCGAGAGAGGAAGACGCAGAAATGCTTCGCCACTATATTAAGAAAGCCTGTGGCGAGACAAGATTTCTGATGGCAGAGGGCGATGAAATGGATTTAAGCCTTGAGGACGAACTCGAGTTTATTAACAGCCACAGAGATTCCGACAGCGGAATGCTGATTCGGCAGCAGAAGATATGCGCATCGTGTAAGTGTGGGTATCGCTCTTTTACAAAAGTATACCAATCAGGGCATCGGCAAAACCATGTTTGGTGCAATGCTCGAAGAGATTGAAAAGCTTGGAATCGAGCAGGCGGAGCTTATAGTAATCGAAGGGAACGAGCGAGCAAAGCATATGTATGAGAACTTCGGTTTTACAGAGACCGGAAGACGACCCAAGGCCAACAAATACGATGACGGCACATATGCGGACGATATTTTGATGACCAAGTTTTTTGAGTAAAAAGTGCAATAATGCAAAGCGCCAAAAGAGTAAAGTTTAGGCAAATACAACAGTTTCGGCGCTAAAAGAAAGAAGGACAACATGGAATACGTAATTGAACTAAAAAATGTAGATAAAGAATTTAAAGTTTTAAACAGACACGAAGGCTTGAAAGGAAGCTTTCAGGATCTCTTTTCAAGGGATTACAAAATCATAAAAGCCGTAAACAACGTGTCAATGAACATAAAACCCGGCGAAATCGTCGGATACTTAGGCCCCAACGGTGCCGGCAAATCGACCACAATCAAGATGATGACAGGTGTTTTGCAGCCTACACGCGGAGAAATCCTCGTAAACGGCAAAGTTCCTTACAAGAACAGAACAGCCAATGCACAGAACATCGGCGTTGTATTCGGACAGCGTTCCCAGCTTTGGTGGTCACTTCCCTTAATCGAATCTTTTAAGCTTTTGAAGGATATTTACAACATTTCCGACAAGGATTACAAGGATATGCTCGCTTTATACGAGTCACTGGTCGATATCAAGGATCTTTACTCAAAGCCCGTTCGTCAGATGTCTTTGGGACAGAGAACATTAAGCGATATTTTGGCGGCGTTTTTACACAATCCGCCCATCGTTTTCCTTGACGAGCCGACAATCGGCCTCGACGTATCGATGAAAGCAAAAATCAGAAACCTTATCAAGGCATTAAATAAAGAGAAGAACACAACCGTTATTCTTACAACTCACGATATGGGCGACGTTGATGCTTTGTGCGAGAGAATCGTAATCATCGACAAAGGAACCATGCTTTATGACAACGACATCGAGCACTTAAGAAGCTTCTTCGGTGCTTACAGAACTTTGCTCATCAAGACTAAGAAGCATCCCGAGGAACTTTCCGATGACGAGAAAAAGGCGGAATTGGAAAATGTTGAGGCAATCGTAAAAGAAGCATACGCCGATAAAGAATTCACTTTCTCATCAACAGATGAAGGCTGGTGCAGCATACTTATCGACGAATCACAGGTTCGTCTGATGAAGGTTCTTAACCATATTCAGGAGAAGATTAAGGTTTACGATGTTCGTCTTGAAGAAATTTCGACAGAAAGCGTTATCCGCAAGATCTACGAAGATGCGGAGAACATGAAAAAAGCAAACTAAAGAGGATAATAAAATGAGAATTAAATCATGGATTGCGCTTACGAGAGTGTCTATCATGGATTTCATGCAATTCAGATTAAGCGCGTTCGTAATGTTGATAGGCAACATTATATATTTGA
>CACWZK010000212.1 GCA_902765365.1 uncultured Lachnospiraceae bacterium | reverse complement strand
GACAGGGTTTATGTGTACGGCTCACATGACAGATTCGGCGGACATTTCTTCTGCCAGAATGACTATGTGTGCTACTCGGCTCCCGTCGACAACCTAAAAGACTGGAAATACGAAGGCGTTATATATACAAGAAAAGATGATCCTTTAAACGTAAAAGACAATATGTGCCTCTACGCACCCGATGTAACAAAAGGTCCGGACGGCAGATATTATCTTTACTATGCGCTCGACAAGGTATCCAATATTTCTGTTGCGGTCTGCGACACACCTGCGGGCAAATATGAATTTTACGGATATGTTCATTACGAGGACGGAGTAAGACTCGGAGACAAGGGCGAAGAGCATCAGTTCGATCCCGCAGTAATCACCGAGGGAGACACCACATACCTCTATACAGGCGGAGTCTGCGCATTCGGAGACGCATCCGTTCACGGTTCAATGTGTACCGTGCTCGGCTCAGATATGCTCACCATAAAAGAAGCGCCTAAATTCGTGGTTCCTTCACCTGTATCGGCACTCGGAACTGACTATGAAAAACATGGATTTTTCGAAGCTTCATCCATCAGAAAATTCGACGGTAAATACTATTTTGTATACTCATCCGAAGTAATGCATGAGCTTTGTTATGCTGTAAGCGATTACCCCGACAGAGACTTCAAATACGGAGGGGTTATCGTAAGCAACTGCGATATCGGAATTTCAACATACAAAAAGGCTGAAGAACCCGCGGCGTACGGCGCCAACAACCACGGCGGTTTGTGTGAGATAAACGGTAAAAGATATATCTTTTATCATCGTCAGACCAACAACGACTGGTACGCACGTCAGGGCTGCGCGGAAGAGGTTAAATTCCTCGAGGACGGAAGTATCCCTCAGGTAGAGATCACTTCCTGCGGACTTAACGGCGGACCTTTATCGGATAGAGAAGAATACCCTTCCTACATCGTCTGCAACATGTATACGGACAAGGAAAGAATCCCTTATGTCGGCGGACATCACGTTCCCAGAGTAACTCAGGACGGCAAAGACGGCGAAGAGTGTGTCGGATACATCTACAATATCGTTGAAAACACGACTCTGGGATTCAAATATTTTGATTTTAAGGGAGTAAAAGGCATAGAGCTGGATGTATGCGGATACGGCAAAGGCGACTTTGAAGTACGCACAACTCCCGACGGTCCTGTATACGCGAAGATTGGTGTGGATTTTGAAACGGTATGGGTTACCTACAAAGCAGAATGTAATATTCCCGACGGAGTCTCGGCATTGTACTTAAAGTACACCGGCTTCGGAAACATGGGACTCAAATCCTTCAGATTTCTTCATTAAATTTTTTTATACACCCCTTCGAAAAAGGACTGCGAGAGCGGTCCTTTTTTATTCTTTCGGAAGAATTCAAATCATAAAAGAAACTGCCGGAAACGCCTGAAAATCGGGATTTGTCCCAAGAAAAACAGTTACTATCACGAAAAATCTGAAAAAATTAAAAATTTTTTATTTACAAATTTCAAAAATTCATTTATAATCATTTTCACCACTAAAAATTGAGACTCCTCAAATTGGGATAAATTCTCCCCAAATTTTCCTGATTTAAATTACAACTGAATATTTGAATAATGTCATGAAAGGAGAAAGACCATTTTATTGATACTTGTGTTAATCGGCGCTGTTGCGTTTGATTTTTGTACCGATAAAATCCCTAACTGGTATATTCTTTTAGCTTCATCGATTCTTCTAACAACAAAAATCATTCAAGATAACGGGATTGATTTGTTCGGTACGTTTTTCTCGATTTTATTTCCCATTTTGGTTTTGTTTCCGCTTTTCGCACTCGGATTCTTCGGGGCGGCGGACGTAAAACTCTTTGGAATGCTCGGAATTTGTTTTTCTTTCAAAGAGGTTATGCTTATTTTTACAATTTCACTTTTTGCAGGTCTTTTTACAGGCATCATAAAAGCCGTTAAATACAAATCTTTTTCGGAAAGATTTAAGTATTTATTCAATT
>CACWZK010000211.1 GCA_902765365.1 uncultured Lachnospiraceae bacterium | reverse complement strand
GATGTGTTTCTTCCGCAGCATGAGGGTGATACGAGCAGCATCACGGACTCCGGAACTGCGAGGCCTGCACGCTTTACACCGTATCCTTTGGCTCCGGGAGAGTTGAAAGATAAAGTGGCTGGAGATGAGTATATTAAGTGCTTATTGGATACAAATTCCACAGGAAGATTATCGTATCCAAGTTCAACTATTTCTTTTGTTGTTTTAAAAAATGCTTTGTTCATTTATGTCCTAAAATCCTAAAAGATTTATAATCCTTCTTCGTCTTCTTTTATGAGAAGTTTTGCCAAATCAAGGAAGCTCTGACTTACCGAAAGAGTGGGGTCACCTTCGATAACGGTTTTGCCTTCGTCTTCGAAACGAATGATGTCATCGCTTCTTGGAATATCGGCGATTATTTCAAGATTGTGAGTGTTTGCAAATTCGCGAACCTTTTCTTCCTCGTTTAAAACATTTCTTCTGTTTAAAACGATTCCGCGCACATTTGCGTAGCTTCGCTCCTTGAAATTTTCAACGGCGCTGTTTATGTTGTTGGCTGCATATAAAGCCATCTTTTCGCCTGATGTTACAATGATGATTTTGCTTGCAAGACCTTCTCTGATGGGTGCTGCAAAACCTCCGCAGACAACGTCGCCAAGTACGTCGTATAAAACTGCATCGGGCTTGAAGGTTTCGAAAAGTTTTAATTCTTCAAGCAGTGAAAATGTGGTAATGATTCCTCGTCCGGCACATCCGAGTCCCGGAGTGGGTCCGCCTGTTTCTATACATAAAACTCCACCGTAACCGACTTTGGAGATTTCGTCCAACTTCTCGGGTTCTTTGTCATAATCCCTCATGGGAAATACAGGATTTCCGGATAAAAGATTCGCAGTTGAGTCAGCCTTCGGATCGCAGCCTATCTGAATAACTCTTTTTCCGAGGTATGCAAATGCTGCGCTTAAGTTGCTCGTGACGGTTGATTTGCCTATGCCGCCTTTTCCGTATATGGCTATTTTAATCATGTGTGTACTCCTAAATAAATTTATCGATTGACGTGAAGATAAGGTTGGGCGCGTTTTTGGTAAAACACCTTCCCGAGAATGCTTCATGAGGAAGTTCTATAAATTTCTTATCCGCACATATCGGTTTAAACAAGGGATCACCGATAATAACGTCATATTTCTTTAATTCATTTTCCAGAATCTTTTCATCATCGCAGGATAAATCAAAAGATTTTAAAATATCAAAATCCCCGTCGCCGACTGTCTCCAAAACGTTGGCCTTAATGCCTTTGTCTAAAAGAAGTGCGCTTGCGAGAGAAGCGCTCATAATGCTTTCTCCGAGGATAGCAACGTTTCCTGCTTCACGACAGTCGTTTGTGGCATCGATGTTTTCTTTTGTTTCGAAGGCTTTTACAAGAGCTTCTTTTATCCTTCCGGCAAATCCGATACCGTAAGGAACTCCTTTGACAAAAGGGATATTGTATTCGTTGTAAAGATAATCAGCCAGGGGTTTTCCGACAGATGATAAAAGAAGATTAACATCGGCGTTACGAAGCTTCTTAAAATCATTCAAATCGGTATTTACACTGACGCATGAGTTTAATTCAAAACCACATTGGTTTACATAATTTAAAAGAGACCCAATCCCTTCACGAGTCGGAAAGTCAAGCGGCGTAACTCCCAGAAGATTAACTTTTATCTTTTCACTAGGTTGACATAACTTTTCACAATTGGAGCCTGCAAACTTTTTGGCAAGTTCAAGCAATGCATTGCCTGCACCGGTAATATAGGACTGCATACCGTTTGTTTTAACCGAAAAAGCAGGAATACCCGTTTCAGCTTCAACAGCGTATGCTATGGCCTCAAGATCGGTTCCTATCATTGCGGGAAGAGGGGAAGCACAGAGGGCGATGAAAGCAGGCTTTAATTCGTTTGCTGACAGAATTAAATCATTTATAAATCTGTCATCATTGCCCATCACTGCGTCCTTTTCGGTCAGACCCGAAATGAACATCATGCTTTTCTTGTCGTACCATCTGGGTTCGTCATGAGTCGTATATGTCGAATTGCAGCCCGAAGCATCATGAATAACGGTCATCCCTCCGTACTCATAGAGTGCGGAACAGACGCCCGATGTATCGGCAGCGTATATTGATATGATTCTAGCAGTTTGATTCATATTCGTTTCCTTTTGACACTGGGGGACGGGGTTTTTGTGTCATTTTTTACAAGCAGCTCTCACAGGCGATTCCCTTATGAGAGATAGTGAGTTTTAAATCCTTTGGATTATTGTATGCATCCTCTATAAGTTTACATAAGTTTACAATTCCGTCGAATCCGTACATTCCTCCGCCTTCGACTATATTGACGAATTTTTTCGTCTGACAAAAGTATGCACAATTCTGTCCTATACTTAAGTATTCGCTGTTTGCGATATCTCCTTCGTTTGATGCATAAAGCATCGTCGGATCCATTAAAGGGAAGATTTCTATACTGCCATCAAGTTTACATAATTCATCAAAGGCGGCTTTCTCTTTTGGTGAAAAAGCATCTGTATAGATTCTTCTTACATTAAATCCATATTTTTTAAGGAGCAAAGCCAGGCCTACAGGGCGGGGCGTTGCTGTTGCATCTATTGCGATTGGTGTATCTTTTATGAGCTCTTTTGTTTTAAGTAAAGCTTCTTTTACTTTCGTTTTATTTGTTTCTATCAAATCATTAAGATATTCATCATCAACTTTCAGCGCATCAGCAAGTAATTTAAGGTTTGCCTCAATCTCGGCAGAATCGTAGCATAAATCGATTGCGAGATGTTCCACTCCGAGTTTGTTAGTCAAATCTCTTGCAGCATAACCAACCACGGGAAGAT
>CACWZK010000210.1 GCA_902765365.1 uncultured Lachnospiraceae bacterium | reverse complement strand
CCGTGAAGATCAAATCCGGTCAGTCCGTTTAAGCTGAAATTAAAATCTCGCGTTCTGATATATCCTTTATGAATTCTTCTGATGGATGTCAGAAGAAGTGCCATTGCATGCTCAGCCACGGCGTACGGCGAATACGCGGGAACCCTCACAATATGAATTTTGCCGTAAGCATATTCAATATCAACATTGTTATATCCCGCACAACGAAGAGCAATAAGCTTTACTCCATTTTCTTTTAACAAATCAATGACTTCGGGATTAACGTCATCATTGACAAATATACATACAACATCACAACCTTCGGCAAGTTTGCAGGTATCCTTATTAAGCCTTGTTTCATAATATGCGATGTCAAATTCCTCATTTAAATTCGAAGCCATAAAAGACTGTTTATCATATTCTTTTGCATCATAAAAAGCTATTTTAGTTTTTCTCATAAAAACTCCTTTCTTTTAGTCTCTATTATACGCTGTTCTTCTCCGTTTTGGCTGCAGATATACTTATTATAATAAGCATTAATATAAGCACTGTCGGGAAAATGAGACCGACTCTCATTCCGACTCTTATGTTGTCACCCGCAAACTGAGTAACTCTGCCGACTATTGCCGGTCCTATGCTGCCTCCAAGGTCTCCGGCCATCGCGAGGAGAGCAAACATCGCAGTACCGCCGGTGGGAAATGTCTTTGAAGAGATGCTTATGGTTCCGGGCCACATTATTCCGACGGAGAATCCGCAGAAAATACAACCAATCAGTCCCATGACGGGATTGGCGGAAATCGAAGCCATCAGGTAACATGCCACGCACAAGGCCCCGCTTCCGATCATAAAAGATGTAAGTTTTATTTTATCTCCGTACTTACCGTAAATCACACGGCTTATTCCCATGGTAACGGCAAAGAGACAGGGTCCCAAAAGATCACCGAATGTTTTGCTAAGTCCGAGTGCAGCTTCTGCATAAGCAGATGCCCACTGAGCCATCGCAAGTTCCGATGCTCCCGCGCAGACCATAAGGCATATCGAAACCCAGAAAAGCGGCTTCTTTGCAAGCTGTCTTATACCCATTCCCTTTCCTTCTTCAACAATGGGAACTATGGGGCAGGTCGCAAAATTATAAATGTTTATTGCGGGAACCAGTGCCCAGATTACGGCAAGCCATCTCCATGCGTCCATTTTGAATATTGCAAAAAAGGCGGTTGAAATAACGATGGTTCCAACCGAACCCCAGCAATAAAATGAATGCAGAAGGCTCATGGTCGCCTCTTTGTTTTCAAACGGACATGCCTCTACGATGGGACTGACCAAAACCTCTATAAGTCCGCTTCCGATTGCATATACCGTAACACTTATAAGAATTCCGGCGAACGCATTCGGAAGTAAATCCGGCAAAAAGGCAAGTGCAATCAAACCTGCTGCCGACAAAACTTCGGATGCCACAATTGAAACCCTGTAACCGATCTTATCCACAAACTTGGCGCAAAAAAGGTCTACCAAAAGTTGCGTGAAAAAGAAAACAGTGGAAATTAAAGCAATGTTTCCAAGCGATATACCATAGTCTCTATGAAATTTTAAGAATAAAAGCGGCGCAAAGTTCGCAGCTATAGCCTGTGTTATAAAGCCAAGATAACAGGCTGTTTTGGTCTTATTATAATTGGGCATTTGTTACCTTTTCGTAATTTGAATCTATGAGTTCTACGATTTCGCCGGTCTTTTTAAAACCATCTAAGAATCTTTTGTTTTCTTCTTTTATCCAATCTAAAGAGCAACCGCTGTCGTCTATTCTTGACTCTATATCCGAAGCGTGATTTCTGATTTCTTCGAAGTGCGCGTCAATATATTCTTCTGTCATTGCAAGGCAGATAAACTTTATATCCTTAAGGTATTCGTCATCAAAATCCTTTCGCCAGCCAAAAGGAATATAGCAGCCTTCGACAATAAGATTCTGTTTATTCTCGATAGCGGTCTTAATCATTTCCCTGACTATCGGCCAAATATAAACCGTCATTTCTTCATCATCTTCAGGAGTAAG
>CACWZK010000209.1 GCA_902765365.1 uncultured Lachnospiraceae bacterium | reverse complement strand
CGAGCACGTCATTCACGAATACTTTTTCGATACCCGCGCTGCGAACCTTTTCTTCGCTGAAATCCGCGGAATCCGCCAGAAATCTTCTGCACATTTCATCGTATTTCGGACTCTGCTGCTGTCTTTCTCTTTTAAGAGCTCTCTCGAGTCTTACGCCGTCATCCACGTCGATCATTACGGGAACGACTTTGTCTTTGCCGAAGTAGTTTCTTATCTGAACATAGGATTCGAGTGTGCCGATTACGACGTAACTTTTTTTGTCAAGTTCTATGTCTCCGTCATCGACGGTCATGTATTTCCATATTCCGAAAACGGTATTGTAAGCTCTGGATTCGACGATTTTTCCTTCTTCGTGAAGCTTGATTGCCTTGGCTTCGTCGATGAAAAAATATTCTCTTCCGTTTACTTCGCCTTCTCTAATAGGCCTTGTGGTATATGTTACGAGCTGATTCAGTTTAAGCGACTCATCAGCCAAAAGTCTTTTATAAACAGTATCTTTGCCGGATGAACTCTTCCCGCAGATACAATAGATTTTTCCCATTTTAATATTTTTAACCTTTTAAGTTTTTCCCCTTGGTAGTTATTTTACTGAAGATAGAAGAGCACGCCGAGTGTGCCGGGTCCGCAATGGCTCGTAATTACGCCGCCTGCCTGTGTCTCAAGGATTTCGTCAAAGTAGTTGAGCTCCTTCAGATAGTCAACGACGGGCTGAACCAGTTCGTGATCCATCGAGCAGTAGGTTACGAATACTCTTCTTTTATCAGCTTTAAGCAGATCCTCTTTCATGTCGTCCACGTATGAAATGAGAACCTTCTGCATTTTGCCTCTGTACTTTGTGCCTACGCCCATCTTGCCCATTTTAACTTCAATCCTGGGCTTTAATTTAAGCGCATTTGCAAGAAGTGCGGTAACCGCGTTGCATCTGCCGCCTCTTGAAAGGAAGATGAGCTGGTCGAGTACAAAGCTTGCTCTGACTTTGTCTCTGGCTCCGTTTATTGCTTCGTAAATATCTTCGGCGCTCTTTCCTTCATCGCGCATTTCTGCGGCTCTTAAAACCTGAAGTCCGATACCTGTGGATAAGTTCATCGAATTGATAACGAAAACCCTGTCGTATTCGAGGTCCTGTGCCGCAAGGCGGATGACATTGCAAGTGGTACTCATGTCTTCCGAGATACCGATGAAGATAACATCATCCCCGGCTTCCTTGTGCGGTTTTAGCGCATCCATTGTCACTTCGATGCTTGCTGCACTTGTTTTGGGCGTGGTTTTGTTTGCATTAGACCACGCTATTATTTCTTCGGACGTTGTGTCTATTCCGTCAAAATAACTCTTGTCATCCATAATGATGCAAAGAGGAATTATCTCAATCTGATATTTTTCAATTAAATCTTTTGAAAGGTCGCAGGTGCTGTCTGCCATTATTATTGTCTTGCCCATCTCGTTTGCTCCTTTTCTCATAGTTAATTAATTATACCATATTGTTGGGAGTTTTGTACAATATAAAAAGATTGCGCCGGGGTACAGCGCAATCTCCTAAAAGAAACACAAATTAATCATTCTTCCTTGAATTAAGAAGCATAATCATTCCGTCATAAACGTAATCTTCAATCTCTTTTTTACGCTCTTCTTCCCTGATATCCTTCATAAGGAATAAGAATAAAAGAACCTGTGAACTTAAGACATTCTTTCTGTAAATTTCGTCCTTTTCGCTGAATATGCCTTCTTCGAAACCTGAGTTAAGATACTGCTTTAACAGCATTTCGATGAAATTGGTTGCAGTGCAGGGGTCGTATTTCTCTGCATTTTTTGTGACCGGAGCTTCCTTATATGCGGGATTGATATTTCTAACGAAACTCATTATGGACTGGATCGTATCTTCGCCTAAACGGCTGTCCCACATATAATCCATTACCGAATAAAACTTATCCTTAAAAGAGCCCTCATCAAGCATTTTTAAAAGCACGACTTTAAGAGAGTCGATTACAAAATAATGAAGTGCCTTGTAAATAAGTTCTTCCTTGCTCTCAAAATACTCGTA
>CACWZK010000208.1 GCA_902765365.1 uncultured Lachnospiraceae bacterium | reverse complement strand
CGGTTTCCATTACGGATACGGGTGCGTTGATGGCTGCTGCCGCAATCTTTGTGCCGACACCTTTGGTCTTAAAGTATCCGCCGTGTCCGTACATTTCGTCGACCTTTACACCTTCTTCCTTGAGCATAAGATCAAGACCGATCTTAAGCGCTGCCATTGCGGAGTAGAGGTTTGCTCTCATAAGATTGGCAAGACTTAATTTATCCTCTGCTTTTCTTGCAAGAAGCAGAGCACCGTCTTCAAAACCGGTTACGGGTTCGCCGGAGAGATAGTTAAAGAGTGTAAGTCCGCCGCAGTCTGCGTCACCTTCAAGAGCTACGGAATAAAGCTTTGTATAGAGCTCGTTCATATCGACAGGAGCGCCCATAAGTTCCTGGAATTCCTTGAATACCTTAACCCAGTTGTTGATTTCGGAAGTACAGTTGTTGCAGTGAACCATTCCTACAAGTGCGCCGTCGGGTGTTGTAACAAGGTCGATTTCAGGATAAACTTTGGATAAATCTTTTTCAAGAACTACCATCGCAAATACTGATGTACCTGCGGAAATATTACCTGTTCTTACCTTAACGGAGTTGGTTGCAACCATACCTGTTCCGGCATCGCCTTCGGGAGGACAGAGGGGAATGCCTGCCTTTAAGTTTCCGCTCTCATCAAGAAGTGCTGCGCCTTCTGCGGTAAGAATGCCTGCATTTTCGCCTGCGCTTAAAACCTCGGGAAGTAAATCCTTAAGGCCTTTTGACAAAGCAGTGTCTTTTGCAAGAGCATCAAACTTTGCAATCATATTTTCATCATAAGTTCCCGTTTTCATGTCAATGGGGAACATACCTGATGCATCGCCCACGCCGAGAACTTTTCTGCCGGTTAATTTGTAGTGAACAAAGCCTGCAAGAGTTGTGAAGAAGTCAATGTCTTTTACGTGCTCTTCTTTGTTTAACATTGCCTGATAAAGATGGGAAATGCTCCATCTCTGAGGAATGTTGTAATTGAATTCTTTGGTAAGGATCTCTGCTGCCTCACCTGTTATCGTATTTCTCCATGTTCTGAAAGGAACGAGGAGTTTGTCTGACTTATCAAATGCAAGATATCCGTGCATCATTGCGGAAATACCGATGCCGGCAAACGAAGTTACAGCTATGCCGTATTTTTCTTTTATGTCTTTGGCCATATCCGAATAGCAGGCCTTTAATCCTGCGAAAATCTCTTCTTCGGAATAGGTCCAGATACCGTCTTTTAAGCTGTTTTCCCAGCCGAATCCGCCGATAGCGAGAACTTCGCCCGCTTCGTCGCATACTACTGCCTTGATTCTCGTCGAACCGAATTCGATTCCAAGATATGCCTTCCCTGCTTCAATTAATTCTTTTGCTCCCATAATTAACCTCCGTTTATGTGTAATTTAATATACTATCATGTCTCTTCCGTTTTGTTTGCCGAGATACAGTTTCTCGTCCGCTTCTTTTATGTTGTCTTCAAAAGATTTCGAATAATCATATTCCGTCAGACCGTAAGTCATTTTTACCCTGACTTCCTCTTTGCCGTGGGTGAGTACCTTTTCTTTTACGGCATCTCTTATGTGCGAAAGTTTGATATATGCATCGTCTCCGTTTAAGTCCGCGAAAATGATTAAAAACTCTTCGCCGCCCCATCTTGCCACGAATCCGTATTCTTCGGTTTCTTTTTTGAGGACTTCGGAAATAGCCACCAAAACGGTATCGCCGAAATCATGTCCGTAGGAGTCGTTGATTTTTTTGAAGAAATCTATATCTCCGATGCAGATGCTCATCACTCGTCTCTGCAAAACAATGTCATTGACTATTTCCATGGTGCTTCTTCTGTTGTAAAGAGAGGTCAGCGCATCAACCGAAGCCTGTTTTCTTAACTGATTGTTATAGGAAATCAGTTTGTCTTCCATATGCTGGCTTTCCTTGGAAAACGAAAATGAAATGATCGAAACCATTATCACAAAAGCAAGGGCGTTTACCACCTGAACGCTTTTGTCGGCGTTTTCAAGGGGAATTCTCGCGGGATTGCCCTTGAAGAAAAGAAGAAAGATTACAAAAAGCGCGAAGCT
>CACWZK010000207.1 GCA_902765365.1 uncultured Lachnospiraceae bacterium | reverse complement strand
CGGATGGTCCTTATCATACATCGCAACTATTCTGTTGATGGCCTGGCCTTCTTTTATGCCGCCGTGTCCGATGGCCGCAAGAAGCGCATCCCAGTCCTTAAAAGAATAATTATCCAGAAGTCTCTTTTTATAATCGTCCGTTAAAATCGGGGTTAAATCGATATTGTTCTGCTTACAGTATTCCTGAATCTTTTCACGGCCTTTTACGATGTTTTCATCCTTCTGTTGTCTCTTGAACCACTGGTTGATTTTATTCTTGGCCTGGGTGGAACGAACCTTTTTAAGCCAGTCTCGTGAAGGACCGTTTGAATTGTTGCTGGTAATAATTTCGACAATATCACCGTTCTTTAAGGCGTAATCGTTTCCGACATGAACATTGTTGACCATTGCTCCGACCATCTTGTTGCCGACATCGGTATGAATGGCATATGCAAAATCAATGGGCGTGGAACCGCTTGGAAGTTCGATGGTACGTCCTTTGGGTGATGAACAGTAAATATTTTCGGATAAAATATCAAGGTCGTCATGAATGAGGGATAAGAATTTTTCGTTATCCTCTTCCTCAAGACACTCCGTCAGGCTTCGAAGCCAGTCGCTCTTTTCAACCTCTTTGGCTGAAACCTTTTTACCGTCGGATTCTTCCTTGTATTTCCAGTGGGAAGCGATACCGTATTCGGCTTCCTTGTGCATTTCTCTGGTACGAATCTGTATTTCGAAAGGAGCTTTCGCATCGGTTGTATCAAATACCGTGGTATGAATGGATTTGTAACCGTTCTCCTTGGGGTTTGCAACATAGTCCTTAAAACGGTTGTTCATCGGCTTGAAGTTTTTATGAACATAACCGAGTACCGTATAAAGATCGTCCTCGTCTTCAACGATAATTCTGACCGCAAAAAGATCGTATATCTGCTCCAATGTTTTGCCCTGGTTTTTCATCTTTCTGTAGATACTGAAAAGATGCTTTACACGACCGTCTATTTTAGCATGAATGTCAGCTTCATCCATGATGTGCTTAACTTTCATAACTATGTTTGCGATGTATTCCTCACGTTCCTCTTTGGAGAAAACCATCTGGTTTACAAGGTCCTGATAAGCTTCGGGCTCAAGATATTTAAAAGATAAATCTTCAAGTTCAACCTTTAATTTACCGATACCGAGTCTCTGTGCAAACGGAGCATAGATTTCCATGGTCTCCTTTGCTTTCTCGTACTGCTTGTGAGGAGGCATATGCTCAAGCGTTCTCATGTTGTGGAGTCTGTCCGCGAGTTTGATGATAATAACACGGATATCCTGCGCCATCACGAGGAACATGTTTCTTAAGTTAACCGCCTGCTCTTCTTCCTTGGAAGAATAATTAAAGTCCTTGGTGACCTTTGTAACACCTGCCACAAGTTTGGCAACATCGGCACCGAATTTGCTTTCGATATCTTCGACTGTCAGCACGGTATCTTCAACAACATCATGAAGAATTCCCGCAATGATTGTTTCCTTATCCATCTGAAGGTCCGCTAAGATAATCGCAACATAAAGCGGATGAATAATATAAGGTTCACCGTTTTTACGAAGCTGGTCCTCGTGTGCGCTGTACGCAAGTTCATACGCGGCTCTGATGGATGTAAAGTCCTCCGAAGGGTGATAATCACGGATTCTTTTTATAAGATCCTGATATAAAACGGCAGGCTCAATGTTCGCACCGATATCCTCGATACGACCATAGTCAATAATAAAATCGTTTTGAACCAAATCTTTTTTATTTACTGCCATAATCTCCCTCCTTTCCGGACCGTAAAGCCTTGTTTTAAGGGCGTTTTTTGTCTTTGAAAAATTTACATAATATTATATATCATTATTCGTCAAATTGCCACAAAAAAATCATCTTCGGAAACGAAAATGATTTTTTGTCTGTTTTTATATGCTGATAATCCCGATATTAAAGGATACCTCATAAAAGAATCAATATTTCCGTCAGTATCGTCGGCAAACAGTATTCTTTTATCCGTTTCATTCAGATGTGTGATAAAAAGAGAGTTTTCTGTCAGAATATCTGTATTTAAACTTCCTTCAAATGAATTAATATCCGATGTGACAGACTGGATAAACCTTTCCGGTGATTCATGCGGTGCATATCTTATCTTTCCCTGCCAGGGATTTTCGATATTGGTTGCATCATCTATCTTAAGATTGTATTTTGGCCACTCTTCTTCAAACGGGAGCACGCCTGCCCCGTGTCTTGTAACATATGTTCTGGTAACATATGCAATCTCAATATCTTTTATACCCTCTTCCGAACATATATCGACTGCTGCCTTTGCGCCTGTATGCGATGCACTTATATGCGGAGCAAATTCGGTATTATCGGTATCCAGAAGAAGCCCCTGTGCGCCTTCGAAAATCACTTCATCAAACTCAGATATAAATGAATGTTCTTTAAGTTCAGTAAACTCTGCCCCACGACAAATGCCTTCCGCTGCATTTCTTAGAACATTGTCTTCATTAAGCAAATCAAGAAATTCATCAAAATCTTTTGAATGATTAATACAATATTCCGGTTCTTTAATCGCCCCCAACAGTTCTTTCAGGCGAACGGGATAATACTCTTCTCTTAATTCTTTTAAGGTTTTGTAAAGACTCTCCGCGGTCATTCCTTTCACATCTTTTATATACAAAGGATGACTTTCCGAACGAACCACGGCTTCGTAAATGCCCATTCCGCACGACCCGTGACGTTCTTTGCCACGTGCGGTTTCTGCTGCCATATTGGTAAGTACATCATCTATCGTAACTATGCGGCAGTAGGGGTGCGCGTAAATTTTAGGAGCAAAGCCGGTTAATCCCTTAAATGCATTCAATTCTTCTTCAAGCTTGAAAAGATCCGGCAGAAATTCCTGTGCCCAGTATGTATCGACTCTCCTAAAAGATGCAGACGAAAGTTCATGAAA
>CACWZK010000206.1 GCA_902765365.1 uncultured Lachnospiraceae bacterium | reverse complement strand
GTCGAATGAAAATCATATGACATGGGGGCGTAGCTCAGTTGGGAGAGCGCGACACTGGCAGTGTTGAGGTCATGGGTTCAAGTCCCACCGTCTCCATTTTTTGGGTGAATTGAAGTCCGAGAAATGCCTTATTTAAAGGCTTTTTCGGGCTTCGTGTTTTTTTGGAGACGCCGGGTGACTCGCGGGTGACTCACTGGGGACTCGTCAAAGAAGCTTATGACCCTGCAATTCGGGTTTTCCTTATCAATTTCACCCAGTATGCGGGATTTTTCTTTCATACGGTTGCGGTCTTTGATATAGACGTTCTCCGTAATCTTGATATCGGTATGACCTATCTGATCGATGATCGTCGTATCGTCAACGTCAGCTGCCTTTAAAATAGACGCATAGGTCTTCCGGAACTTGTGAGGGGGCCTATACGGGATATTAAGCTCAGCACAGATTTTTTTCAGATGACGTCTGACCTGGCTGGCCCGGACACGATTACCGACGTAACGTTTTTTAAATCGTCCCGGTTCCTGTTTGAACAGATATCCCCCGCCGGTCTTTTCCGCGATTTCCTTGATTTCGCGAAGCCATTCGAGAGCGTTATCAGGAATCGCTACACGTCGGATCCCTGCTTGTGTTTTCGCTCCTTCTCTCACCGTTTCCATCTGCTTCCCCGTGTTATCTGCTTGGGTTTCGGTCCGGCGTATGAGGATGTAATGTTCCTCCAGGTTTATATCCTCCACAAGCAAAGCAACACATTCGCCGATGCGCTCACCCGAGGTCATTGACAACAGAATACAGCGGGTATAGGGATTCGGATTTGAAAGGCAGTATGACTTTAGGAGCGCATATTCATCAGGATAATATACTTCGTTTTCCGTTGGGGATGTCATATGACGGAATCCGTTTATATCGGTACGAACATGCGATATTACTTCATCCGCGGTGTATGTGATCAGGTCTTCATCTTCAGCGCGATTTAGGATCCCCCTCACCACGCATTTTATGCGCCCTAGCTCTTTTGCCGAGATCCTTCTTTTAGGGTCTTCTTCTGTCGGGCTGCCTGCGTCATAAATATCCTGAAGGAAACCGGTCCATTCTTTCCGGGTGATCCTTTTCACCGATTTCTTGTTGATGGCCGCGTTTTTAATATACTTGTCGCATGTCTTACGATATCTAAGAGCTGTTGCGCCTTCGATCACGCCGCTATTGAGTCTGGCCATATTCCATTCTGTGAAGATATCCTCCGGTTTTTTACCTTCGGATTCCTTCTCTGTTTTCTTTCTTTCCTTCTGGATCTTTATAATCTCGCTTTCTACATCTTCACGGTTCTTTCTTTTGAGCCTCCTTCCGTCCGGGAGACGGCAATACCATCTGCCGCCGCTTTCAAAGATTTTGTATTCATATGAATCTAATAAATTCATTCGTTCACACTCCTCGTATTGGGTGCGAATGCTGCCAAGATCTATTATGCCCGCGGCGATAGCGTATTTCAATATTTCGGAGTCCTTAGTAATATTATCAGTCATTTTTCACCTCTGGAAGAAGGATGAAGGAAAGGGAGAGTATCAAAGCTCAAAACAAAAACCTACAGATCCCGCATAGCCATTGAAGGCTTTTACGGTTCCTGTAGGTTTGGGTCTATTCGTTCTTTTGTTTGTTTGGTGGTTTTGCTGCCTTTTTATTCAGCTGATTTTTTGACATCCTTACGATTTCTTTAACGGCTTCGTAAGGAGTGGGGTCTTTAGTGCCGCATATGTCTTTGAGGCTGAGCAGTTCGTTTACTATTCTGCGGTTCATCCGCTGTTTGTCTCTGTTTTTCATTGCTTTTAACTATTAAGGCACACAAAGTAAGCGTTTTGTCATTACGACGACATCCGTTGTGACGGGAAACGCCGGGCTCTCAGAACCGATATGTCATGTATTGTGTTTCGGCAGATACGGATCATCTGTGCCTACTGTAGAAAACATCCCTTCCAAATGATATGCAT
Organism: uncultured Lachnospiraceae bacterium; assembly: GCA_902765365.1. Classification (GTDB taxonomy): domain Bacteria; phylum Bacillota; class Clostridia; order Lachnospirales; family Lachnospiraceae; genus UBA3766. The sequence goes on along the minus strand of CACWZK010000206.1, from coordinate 356 downwards.
TCCCCGGTAAGCAGGTGACAGAGTTTATTGCCTTGTTCACCTTAACCGCCTATTCGGCCAAGAGGTGGAAGCACATATAATAATCACATATATGTGCTTTGATTGTAAAGCAACTGCAAGTGTATGTCAAGCGCTAATAATCACATTAAACAATCACACACATGTTATTGTTAATTGTAAGCAGTGTATTATGGTTTATTCTTTTTGGAAAGAAATGGTTGTGATATTATATTTATTAGCTTTGTTTCTTTAAACGCAATAATATGAAGAAACTATTTTTGATGATTTGATTTTTCGCGAGGCTGTTTTGTTATATATAGCGCTTCGGATCGGAGAGCATTATGGATGAACCTGTT
>CACWZK010000205.1 GCA_902765365.1 uncultured Lachnospiraceae bacterium | reverse complement strand
AATAGGCTTCCTGGCTCGTTGCAAACCCCGCCTTATATACGCCGTTGTTGACATTGTGGAATATATAATCGTTAAGCTCTTCGATATCGTCTCTTAATTCCACGGGATACAGCTCGGGAGCGTCTTTTTTATGATATTTTTTCCATGCCGTTTCAAAATATGTGGTGAGTTTAGAATAATCATTGTTCACCACAGCCCCGGTTTTAAGATCTACAATTGCGGGAACCGTATATCTTCCCTGATAGTCTGAATCAGCTTTTTTATAAGCTTCACTTAAAAGATGAATACCAAGGACAGGATCTTTGTCGCCTTCATCAAGCGTAAACGCCCAGTCAGACCAGGGCACATCCGGTCTTATGGGGTCAAGTGTTCCTACCGATATTACATCCTCAAGACCCATGAGCTGTCTTACGATAATCGATCTGTTGGCCCAGGGGCACACAGGTGCCCACAGAAGCCTGTATCTGTCTTTTTCTACAGGAAGTTCACCTTCCTTATCTCCGAACGGCGTTACGAATCTGTTGGCCTGTCTTTCGAATTTACCGTTACTTTGTATTTCTCCGTTTGTTACATGATCTACGACTGCCATCATTCCACCTCCGTCAGGTTTTTGGATATATTTTCGTTTCCCACGTATAAGGGACCGAATTTCTCCGCTCTGTCATTTGCTTCTTCCCATACACCTTCATCGGGGCCGTCCGGTAAAATATTGTCGGGGTTTTCGGAAGCTCCCAAAAGATATCCTCTTTTAATCGCATCAAAATCAGTACTCTCTTTAAATGCAGGAATGGAATAAAGTTCCTTGGCATAATTCCATAGATTCGGATAATCCATAATTCTTTTCTCATTAAGACGGAACCCGAAATAATAAGCCGTGTCGAATCTTGCAAGCGTAACATAGAGTCTTACATCACTGTCGGTAAGTCTGTCTCCGAAAAGAAATCTTCTGTCCGCGAGTCTTTCTTCCAGCCAGTCAAGTCTGTCAAATACCAAATGATAGTTTTTCTCGTATTCCTCCTGACTCTTGGCAAAGCCCGCTTTATATACACCGTTATTTATCTCGTTAAACAGGATTTCATTAAGTGCATCTATTCCTGTTCTGAGCTCCAAAGGATAAAGATCGGGCGCACCCTCTTTCCAGAAAGGCTTCCATACGGTTTCCCAGTAGTTGCTTAAACGATGGTAGTCATTGTTAACGACCTTTTTCTCCTTTACATCAACTATTGTCGGGACCGTAGCCCTGCCTTCATACTCGGGATCCGTGGCTGCATATATTTCAGGCAGGAATCGTATTCCGAGCACAGGGTCCACTCCGTCCTTATCAAGCGAAAACTCCCAGCCTTTGTCTGTTCGCACGGGTGCAACTTTTCCTATGCTTATTACATCTTCACCTATTCCCAAAAGCTTGAGAACTATAGCCTGCCTCGTAGCCCACGGGCAAAGAGGCGTCCAGATAAGACGGTATCTTCCTGCCTCTACGGGAAGTTCTCCTTCCTTATCTCCGAAAGGCGTGCAAAAACGGTTTTTCTGTCTTACAAAAGCTCCGTTTTTCGCTATCTCTCCCTTATCTTCGGAAGTGGCAACTTTTCCGAATGATTGTGATTCTCTTTCTTTTTCTATTCTTTTTCTGTGCAATGCTATAGAGCATGCAGCTTCCTCAAATTCTGCCATATTCATAATCTCCATTCTTTCTTTTACTTAATATTCATCCAGAAAATGATGTCTTACTCCGTCTTTTTTATATGCTATGACGGTATCAAGATTTACGTTTTCTACGCTTTTAAAAATATTGGATTCGATAAACGGATTGTCTTTCTTCAATTCGGCAATCAGTTTCTTCGTCTCCAGTCGTTTGGACGATGTGGTGCCGTCCTCATGGCAGGTCGTACAGGTATCCGTAAAGTGACATGCGCACTGAAGGAAATGTAAGTTGTTGTAATCTCTCCATGCGATGATATCGCTCTCTCTTACAAGGTAAAGCGGACGGAACCGGTCTCTTGGGTAAATTCCTAATGGGCGGCGGATCGTGTGGCATAACCGGCGGCAAGAAGAGATTCTTATGGGACTTGTGAAGACGAGAAGGTTGGCGGCGATGCAGAAGCAGCAGC
>CACWZK010000204.1 GCA_902765365.1 uncultured Lachnospiraceae bacterium | reverse complement strand
ATATATGTAACGCACGATCAGGAAGAAGCTCTGACAATGAGTGATACGATTGTCGTAATGAACCAGGGCTATATTCAGCAGATCGGAACACCCGAAATGATTTACAACGAGCCTGAAAACGCTTTTGTCGCAGACTTTATCGGAGACTCGAACATTATCGACTCCATTATGATAAAAGACGAGCTCGTTGAAATACTCGGCGCAAAATTTGCATGCGTTGATACCGGATTCGGCGAAAATGTGCATGTCGACGTTGTTATAAGACCAGAAGACATCGAACTTGTGGCTCCCGAAGAAGGAACCATTTCCGGGGTTGTTACATCACTTATTTTCAAAGGCGTTCATTATGAAATGGACGTTATGGCAAACGGTTTTGAATGGCTCGTTCATTCTACCAAGATGTTCCCTGTAGGAGAAAAAGTCGGCATCAAAGTCGATCCTTTTAACATCCAGATTATGAACAAACCCGCCAGTGAGGACGAGGAGGCTGTACAAATTGAAGAATAAATTCGTCAAATGGCTATCGCTCCCCTACGCTTTCTGGTCGTTAGCCTTTATCATCATACCGCTTATAATGGTTTTCTATTTCGGATTAACCGATAAAAGCGGTAAACTTACATTCGCAAATATTTTATCCATTTCACTGCCCGTGCATTTTAAAGCTCTTTTAATTGCACTTCTTTTATCATTGATAAGTACAATCATCTGTCTGCTTCTTTCATATCCTCTGGCAATGATTCTTTCGAGTCTTAATTCAAAGAACAACAAGCTGATGATTCTTATCTTCGTTCTTCCTATGTGGATGAATTTCCTTTTAAGAACACTCGCATGGCAGACCCTGCTTGAAAACGAAGGCGTAATCAATACCATTCTTCGTGCCTTGCAGCTTCCGGCATTAAAGATAATCAACACGCCCTATGCAATTGTATTCGGTATGATTTACAACTTCCTGCCTTTTATGGTTCTGCCCATATACAACGTCCTTTGCAAAATCGACAAAAATCTGCTTAATGCAGCAAGAGACTTGGGTGCAAATGAAATTCAGACATTTTTAAAGGTAACCCTTCCTTTAAGTGTTCCCGGAATCATTTCCGGTATCACAATGGTATTCGTTCCCGCTCTTACAACCTTCGTTATTTCAGATTTGTTGGGAGGAAGTAAAATCCTCTTAATCGGTAATGTCATCGAGCAGGAATTTACGCTTAACTCTAACTGGCATTTAGGCTCGGGCCTTTCGATAGTACTGATGTTATTTATCGTAATATCAATGATAATCACCGCCATATTCGATAAAGACGGAGAAGGGAGCGCATTATAATGGCTAATGTTTTAAAAAGAATCTATATAGCGCTTATCTTCATCTTCCTTTACGCTCCCATGGCTGTGCTTATTGTTTTGTCTTTTAACAAGTCAAAATCAAGATCCAAATGGGGCGGATTTACATTCCAGTGGTATTCGAAACTTTTATCGGATTCATCCATTATGGAAGCACTGGTTACTACCATAATGCTGGCCGTATTGTCCGCACTTATATCAACTTTTATCGGAACAATCGCTGCTATCGCCATTACGAGCCTTAAAAAAGGCGCAAGAACATTGATGATGGGTATTACCAATATACCGATGTTAAATGCCGAAATCGTAACCGGTATTTCACTGATGCTTCTCTTTATATTCTTTAATGTGAAATTCGGATTTACGACTATTCTTTTGGCTCATATAACGTTTAACATCCCGTATGTCATATTAAGCGTTATGCCGCGTATCAAGCAGCTTAATCCTTCTGCATACGAAGCTGCCATGGATTTGGGAGCATCGCCTTTTAAAGCATTCTTCAAGGTTGTATTTCCCGACATTCTGCCCGGCGTGTTCTCCGGACTTCTGATGGCTTTTACAATGAGTATCGATGATTTTATTATCACTCACTTTACGAAGGGTGCAGGCGTCGATACACTTTCAACCAAGATATATTCGCAGGTTAGAAAAGGTATCGATCCTAAAATGTATGCGCTTTCTTCAATCATTTTTATTACGGTTTTGGTTCTTCTTATTCTTATTAATCTTTTACCGGGTTCCGGAAAGAAAAACAAAGCCACGAAATAAAAGTTTTT
>CACWZK010000203.1 GCA_902765365.1 uncultured Lachnospiraceae bacterium | reverse complement strand
TGGACGGTTTTATGGATACGATGGATGCGTTTCATTCATACCGTGACAGGGAGAAGAAACTTGAGATTCTAAAAGATCCGCACATCGGTGCTTTTTCGGTGATAATGCTCGCACTCTACGGTCTTTTATTCCTGGGCGCCTTATCATTTGTTGAAGATGCTCAGACTGCGATAACATTTGGCATAATCTTTGTTTTATCAAGATGTGTGAGCGGATTCTGCGCTATTTCTTTTATGAGCGCAAAGGAAGGAACGCTTAATCTCTTTGCAAAGAATTCATCGAAAATTGCAGTACAGATTATTACGCTTTTGGAAGCAGTTTTATGCATCGTCGGAATGTTTTTTGTAAATCCGATTTTTGCTCTGGGAATTTTAATAACGACTGTTCTGACGGTTGTTTATTACTACTTTAAAACCAGAAAAGAATTCGGCGGAATCACGGGGGATACCGCAGGATATCTTTTGCTTATCACAGAGAGAAATGCACTCGTTGTTCTGGCGGTTATGATAGTTATTTTGGGGAGAATGAATTTTTATTTTAGGTGATGGTATGAAACTTATTATTGGCGGTTACGCACAGGGGAAACTTAATTATGCGGTTACAAAATACAACGTGGCTGAAGACCATGTTTTTGAGAGTGTTCTTCCGACAAGTGAAGAGCTTGAAAAACTGACCGGCACAATCATTGTCTCAAGTCTTCATAAATGGATCAGAAAGCGCATAAAAGAAGGCGGCAGACCCGAGGAAGAGATTTCTTCTTTCGTTAAGAAAAATCCGGACTGCATCATTATCTGCGACGAAATCGGCAACGGTATCGTTCCGATGGATCCGTTTGAAAGAGTTTACAGGGAGAGAACCGGACGTATACAGGTTAAGCTTGCTGCAGATGCGGAAGAAGTGGAGAGAGTCGTATGCGGAATTGCGCAGAAGATAAAATAAAACTGATATTCGTTCGACACGGTTTAACGCCCGCCAATGAAGGACGCAAATACTGTGGCAGAAGAAACGACGAGGATTTAAGTGAGGCAGGCATAAAGCTTGTTACTGCCCGAAAAGAATCCGGCATATATCCCGATGCGGATATCGTGTTTGTATCGCCTAAGAAAAGGGCAAAACACACCTCGGAGATAATCTTTCCGGGTGTTGAAAAAATAATTGTGCCTGAATTTGATGAGATGGATTTCGGAGATTTCGAAGGAAAAACTCATGAGGAATTAAAAGATACGCCCGAATACAAAGCGTGGATAGAATCGGACGGAAATCTGCCTTTTCCCGGCGGTGAAAGCAGGGAAGATTATTCCATGCGTGTTGGCAGAGGTTTTGAATGGATGCTTCAAAAACTAAGTGAATACAAAAAATGCGGAAGGGTATTTTCTAATGTTGCGATAACAGCTCACGGCGGAACTATAATGGCAGTTTTAAGTAAATATGCTAATGAAAGTTATTTCGGAAGCATGGTTGCAAACGCCGGAGGATTTGTATGTGAAGTAAATCCCGAAGATGCGTATTCCCTGAAAGTGACAGAAAGATTTCCCGACAGATGATGAAAGTTTCTTTTAGGATGATTGGATAATATTTGGTTAAATGATTAAGACAATTCTTCTGTTTCATATAATTGCATTTGTACTGGGTTTTTTTCTGGATCTTCTGATAGGAGATCCGCACTGGATCTATCATCCTGTACGATTAATCGGACTGCTCATAAGTCTTTGTGAGAAGATTTTTTTAGGGAAGAAAAGCAAAGCAGAGAGCGATTCAACCGGCGAAGAAACTTCAGGAAAGACTGATGATAAAAAGGCTGAGAACACAAAGATTTTCTTTGGATTATTAACGGTAATCACAGTTTTGTTTATTACCCTTTTAATAACCGGAGCACTATGTTTCTGGTCGTATTATTTCAACAAATATTTAGGTCTCGCAGTCGAAGCGATTCTTACTTACTTCATACTCGCAACAAAGAGTCTTAAAAGTGAGAGCATGAAAGTGTATAAGGCGCTAAATACAGGTACTCTTGAAGATGCAAGGCATGCGGTATCCATGATAGTGGGCAGAGATACAGAGAACTTAAGTGAAGAAGGTGTGGTTAAAGCTGCGGTTGAAACCGTTGCGGAAAA
>CACWZK010000202.1 GCA_902765365.1 uncultured Lachnospiraceae bacterium | reverse complement strand
GTCGTCGCGGCCGCTGCCGCGAACACGGAGCTGCACAGTGTCAGTCCCGACAAGGTCAGTGCGCAAACGGATATGAATTTATTCTGTTTCGCGTTTCTGATAGCCATAAATCTTAGAAGTATATGCGGCATTCCAAAATAACCAAGTCCCCAGCAGAACATTGTGACCTTGGAGAACAATCCGTACGGAGAGGCTGAATTTGTCGCGTTGTTATATGTTGCGTTTACATTGATGAAGCCCGGAAGCGAAGAAATATTTTCCATAACGGCGCTTATTCCTCCGGCAGTAACAATGCCATATCCTACAACGAAGAACAGAGCGATTGTCATTACGATTGACTGAATAAAGTCAGTCTTGGATGCTGCCAGGAATCCACCTGTTGTAGTGTAGCCGACTATGATAACGGCAGAAACGATCATAGCAAGTTGATAATTTACTCCGAATAGTGATGAAAAAAGCTTACCACAGGCAGAGAAGCCTGAAGCTGTATATGGAACAAAGAAAACAAGAATAAAGAGCGCGCCGATACAAAGAATAATATTGCTGTTATCTTCAAAGCGCTTTTTGAAATAGTCAGGAATAGTGATCGCATCAACTTCGGCTGTGTAATTGCGAAGTCTCTTGGCGATAAACAGCCAGTTGAGGTAGGTTCCCACAATAAGACCAAACGCAGTCCATCCGGCATCGGCGATTCCTGAGAAGTAAGCAAGTCCGGGAACGCCCATAAGCAGGTAAGAACTCATGTCTGAAGCTTCAGCACTCATGGCTGTCACAAACGGTCCCAGCTTTCTTCCGCCGAGATAAAAGTCTTTTACGTCATTGGTCTCTCTTGAGCTTACGAAACCAACAAGGAGCATCATCGCCAGATAGGCGAGAATAGAAATAATAATTCCGATTTGAGATGTTGTCATTTCTTTTCCCCTTTTTCATTATGTAGTTAGATGATTATGTAATAGTATTCTCACAATACTACATTAGCGCAATAAAGGGAAGAAGTATTTGAAAAAGTGGTGCTTAAGGAAATCTTAAGAGTATTAATTTTGATGATTTGGAAGTGAAAATTTGAATTATTGAATTTGCAAAAACATATACAGAGGAACGTAAAAATGATATATGTGAAATGTGAATTTCAGGTTTTAAGCGGGTTTTGTGATGAAAATTTTATTTCATAAGATTTGGAAAAAATATTAATTGTGCAAAATGCCGAAAAGAAATTTGCCTATTTACAAACAAAAATCCAAGTGATAAATTTGTAAATCGCGAGCTCGAAAAAAACGAAAGGAGAAAATCTGATTTACGTGATTTTGATATTGTTCTTGACGGGAGCAGTATTCACAGATCTTTACAGAGATAAGATTTATAATCTCTGGGTGATACCGGGAATGATTGCCGGAATTGCGGGATCTGCGCTGGCGGGACAGAACGAATTGCTTTCTTGTCTTCAGGCGATTGGAATTACTTTTGCTATATTGCTTCCTGTGTATCTTCTTAAGGGGATTGCTGCGGGTGATGTTAAACTCTTTATGTCAGCAGCGTCTTTCCTATCCATTCAGGACACAATGTCCTGCATCATAATGGCTTTCTTTGTAGCCGGTCTGATCTCTTTGTCGATTCTCTTGTTTAAAAGAAATAAGAAAAAGACTATCCACTTCGCAGTACCTGTTCTCGTAAGTGCGATTTTTACCTTGGGAGGTGTGGCCGTATGAACAGACCTTTACTTGCAATCTGCGACACGGAAAGGGATTATTGCAGAAGACTGGATGAGTATTTGAGAGATCATCTTAATTTGTCTTTTGAGATTTGTTCATTCACCGATACGGAGATTTTTAAAGAGTTTGTAAAAGAGAAGATTCCTGCACTTTCTGTTCTATCACAAAGTGTGTATTTAGCGCTTTCGGAGAGAGGGAGCATCAGGAATGTGGATAATATTCTGGTGCTTGACGAAGCGGTTTCCTTTGTGAATGAGGACAGAGAGCAGGAAGAAGAAAAGAATGTATGCCATATCAGTAAATATCTTCCTGCGGGAAGAATAATTGATGGCATTTTGGATTTCTGTGTAAAGATTCCCGGTAATATCGGGAATCTTGATGCAGAGAGAGTAGCAGAAAAGGTAAAACTTCTGGGACTC
>CACWZK010000201.1 GCA_902765365.1 uncultured Lachnospiraceae bacterium | reverse complement strand
CTTGGCGGAGGCGAGATCGGTGAAGGTCTCGAAGGCTGCCGTCGGCACGTTGTACTTCTTCATGATATCCTTGCTGAAAGCCTTGGAGCCTTCGAGCGCAGCGGCAGCTGCCGTCGGGCCGAAAGCGCGCAAACCGCGGCGGCGGAACTCATCCACCACGCCAGCGACCAGCGGAATTTCAGGGCCGATAACCGCAAGGTCAATCTTTTCTGCCACGGCGAGGTCGGCAATGGCCTTGGGGTCGGCAACGTCCACCGGCACGCACTTGCCTAGGTTTGCCATGCCCGGGTTACCCGGAGCGCACACGAGGGTATCGCACAGCGGCGACTTCTTCACAGCGAGGGCAATCGCATGTTCACGACCACCGCTACCAACAACGAGAATATTCATATAGCGTATCCTTTGTTTTTTACGAAGGATAATTTAGAAAAATGCGAAACCCGAATTATTTGATTTCTAGGAAAATCACCATTTTATTATTCCTACAGCTTTATTCTTTCTCCCCTTACATCCTTGTTCAAAGATTTTTTTCAAATATAGGTAGAATTGCGTTTCCGATTTGCGGTCTTCAAAATGGGATTTCAACACATATTCAAAACGTTCATCAAGACTTACATCAAAATTTTTCCCTTTCCAATTGAAGGAAAAAACGTTCCACTCCCCTTTTACCGGCTTTTCTTTAAAATCTTTTCTCACTACATTTTCCAGACTGTCCAATACTCTGATTTGTTCTTCAGAAAGAAACTTAGAATCTTCACATTCACTAGACCAAATCTTCTTTTGGCCATTTTTCGTTTTTGAATAAATGTAAAATTCACGACCACCATTGACTATAGTTATATCATCATCCAACGAGAACGTTTCATCATAATTTTTATAATAGTAGTATCGGCGAAGAAAACCACTCAATTCATAATAACGCTCTGTGTTCTTTTTATAATACGGGTAGGCTACAGTATCTATTTCCTCTTTCAAGCCAAGGAATTCACTAATATTATCTCTCTCTTCAACGACTTCATCTTTGCATCCAAATAGAGCGAAAACAAACAACATAATTAAGCACTTGCGAATAAACTTTTTTTTCATCATTTGGCTCCTAGATTTAAGTCCAACAACCCACCTTACGGCTTATCGCTCTTTGAGCCGTATTCTATCAACAACCTTTACTTACATTGTTTTTCTGTCGGTATTTCGCCGCAATAATCTTCATGAGTTTTTTGAGCAGCAATAAATAAGCCAGTCCAACGACAGCAAAAGAAGGATGCATCGGATCTGATGGCAAGAACAAGCCAACGATAAACAGGACCAGACCCAAAACATACAGCGAATAAATATAAATCTTGTTCACAATCACAAATCCATACTTACTTTTTATCGAAATTTAACGGCAAGGTTACGCAAGTTACATCATCCGCCTCATCAAAAGTCCATGCGGATATTGCGTTGCATATTGCCTTATCGAAATCGTCACTACCGGTAGACGATGATAGTTTTTCAATTTCACTAATTTTTCCATCGGGCGCAATAGTAAATTTTACTACGATGTCGTATTGAATTTCTGCGTCAGGATGTTCACTGTTTTTTACTTCTTTTAAACGAGGCGCCTGCATTCGGTATTTCTTACGAATACTTGAAAGTTTTGGTTTGTTTTTTTCGACAATCTCTTTTACATGCGAAGCTTTTCTTCTTTTAGCAGGCTTCTTTGAAAAGTCAGGATCACTTATTCCTTCCCATTTTAAAGGTTTATGAGCAGAGTATGAAAGTTTTGAGTCCGTGATGTGCAACCATTGTTTATTGCAAGAATGCTTAGAACTTTCCCACGATTCAATCTGTTCCTTGCTGGATTTTTTGAGCAGAAGATTCTTATATACCTTATCGCTAAATTCTTCCTCTTTAGCAAGCAACCTTATCTTCGAGAATCCGGCGGCCTTAAGTTTTCCAAAAAACTTCTTGTATTTGTAAATACTTTCATCCTGATACGGGAACGAAACATTTATCTCGTCGCGGTCAACTTTATCAGCGTTTTTCGCTCGTATTTCTTTAAGGATGGCGATTACGGAGTCCGACGGCGCCTGAGAAACGCCATAAACTCTAGCCCAAACAGGGACTTCACGAGAAATATCGCTTGTAAAA
>CACWZK010000200.1 GCA_902765365.1 uncultured Lachnospiraceae bacterium | reverse complement strand
GTCTTCAAGTTTTAATGTTTCCCTGAAGGCTTTTCTTAAGCCCTTGTTGTAGAACAAAGGACCGCCCAAAAACATTACCTTGCCTTTTATTTTTCGACCCTGTGCAAGACCTGCAATCGTCTGATTAACGACCGCCATATAGATACTTGCTGCAATATCGTTCTTGGAAACGCCCTGGTTAATAAGGGGCTGAATGTCCGTTTTGGCAAATACGCCGCATCTTGAGGCGATTGGGTATACCTTCTCGCACTTAAGACTCATTTCATCGAGTTCATCGGGAGTTACGTTTAAAAGAGACGCCATCTGGTCGATAAATGCGCCCGTACCTCCGGCACAGGTTCCGTTCATTCTCTCGTCGACTCCGCCTTTTAGGAAGATGATTTTGGCATCTTCACCGCCGAGCTCTATTACCACTTCGGTGTCGGGTTCTTTTTCCTCAACGAGCGCAAATGTGGCATAAACCTCCTGTACGAACTGGAGTCTGGCGATTTCGGCCACACCGAGTCCCGCGGAACCGGAAATTGCTATCTTTATTTTTTTATCAGCTAAATACGGTTCGGCTTCTTTCAGAAGTTCCAGGGTTTTCTGTCTTACCTGGGAGTAATGTCTCTCATACTTTTTGTATAAAACTTCCTCGCCGTCGCGAATTACGATTTTAGCGGTGGTGGAACCGATGTCCACACCTACATTGATTGTTTTGCCTGCCTGTTGCATATCCTGCTCACTTATTTATTAATAAACTTTTTAACTTCTTCGAGTCTGACATTGGCTTCTCTGACACCCTCGTCATAGAGAGCATGTATCTTTGCGATATCTTTTTCCATATGGGAAACGTCCCAGTGTCCCTCGGGCTGGAAAATAAGCACCGTGCCTTCTTTGGCCATGTCTTCCATCATCTCGTACTGTCCTAAAAGAAGCGGAATTCTGTTTCTGATGGAATCTCTGAAGCCCTTAAACTTCGGATATTTTACCTTCATTGCCGGAAGGTATTTTTTCATGTTCGAAGGGTTCATTCCCTCTGCCTTGGTGGAAACTACGATGATTCTCTCGCACCCTTTTTCCATGGCTCTTTTGATGGGAATAGGATCCGATACGGAGCCGTCCATGTAATAATTTTCGCCTATTTTATAAGGTCCGCTGATAAAAGGTAAGGACCCTGTCGCGCGACCGCAATCAAAAAGACTGTCAATGGTTCCGTCATCTTTTAAATACTCGGGCTTTCCCGTAACGCAGTTGGTCGCCACAACCTCCACTTCCGTTTCGGATGCAAAATATTTATCAAATTCAAAGGGAGGTTCTTCAAAAGCCATTTCACCATAGAGTTTGTTTAAGTTCATAAAATGGCCGCTTCGGCATAATTCTCTGAAGCCGTAATAAGAATGCTCTCTCGGACATAAAAAGACCTGCTTTGTACGTCCTTCCTGTCCCGCTATAAAATTGTAAAGTACTCCCGCACCTGCAGAAACACCACAGGCGTAATCGAAAGTTATTCCTTCTCTTATAAAAACATCCAGCACACCGGCGCTGAAACTTCCGCGAAGTCCGCCGCCCTCAAGTATAAGTCCGGTTTTCATTACAATACCCTGTCAAAATAAATGTTATGTCTTTTAGGAATTCTATTATCCGCACATAAGACACCATTTAATAATTTAACAGAAAATAAACAAAAAGTCATTATTTTTGAAGTAAAAATCACATTTGAAACCTTTTTTGCGAAGAAAGTGTCTTTTATGATATAATAACATCAAATGTGGCATACAAAAATTGGGTTGAAAATGCCACCTTAAGAGGTGTCAAAATGTTTCATATTTATGACAGAATAAATAACGGTGAAGTATATGTAATTGCGGAAATGAGCGCCAATCACGGAGGTAATATTTTCAATGCTCTCGAGATTGTTCGACAGGCTGCCGCTGCCGGTGCCGACTGCGTCAAAATTCAGACTTATACCGCAGACAGTCTCACCATCGACTGCGATAACGAATATTTTAAATTAAAAGGCGGTCTCTGGGGCGGCTACAAGCTCTACGACCTTTACAAGGATGCCTGCACACCCTATGAATGGCACAAGGCCATAAAAGACGAATGCAAAAAATGCAATATAGATTTCCTCTCCACACCCTTTGATAACGCAGGTGTGGATTTCCTCGAAAAACTCGGCGTAGAAGCCTATAAAATCGCCAGCTT
>CACWZK010000199.1 GCA_902765365.1 uncultured Lachnospiraceae bacterium | reverse complement strand
GAGCCCCGCTATAAGACCCGTGAGGTGAAACAGAACATCATGATCCGCCACATGCGTGCCGACGAGGCTGTACGTATCAAGTATGACTCGAAGTATGCCCAAAGCTCAAACTACTGGAAGAACTCTATCGGTATGAACAAATGTATCGACAGTATCGGACTGATTCAGCAGAAAGCAGCCTATGAGCAGAAGATCCGCCAATGGCAGGACTCAACGGGCTATCTGAAAGGCAAACTGGATTTCAGCACTTGCAAGCGGAAAAACAAGAGATGAAGTCTTTGCAGGTTTTGTTAATTCCCCTGAGTTTGCAAACATTTGTAATACTTACAAAATTGACAAAGGTTCATATACTGCGAAAGATATAGGAACACAGCAGCAGAATAAAAAATACAGAGTTTGCAGAAGAGAATACAGCAATGGAGATTATACGATAATAGAGTATAAGGATGGCGGAAACGAATCTACTTTAGAAGCAAGATATGATAAAGATGGTAAATTCAGAGCAAATGAGTATATTTATGAACATAATGAGGATTTTTCAGAACAAAAGTATGGCCAGGCATTTTTTGAAGATGGCGGACGATTAACCCACACATATTACTATAGAGAGGAATACAATAAAGACGGAACACTTAATGCAAAATACCATTGCGATGAAGCATGGAAAACAATATCCGGAGATTATGAAACTTATGAGTACAAAACCATCAGTAATTCTTCTGGAAGCAAAGTTCTTTTATCAAGAATAACAAGTTACGGAAATAATAAAGTGATGAGCTATAAAATTTATGAATATAATGAAAATTTTAGAATATCCAGTATAAAAGAAACAGGTTCAGACGGTTCTATTAGAAGTGTTGAAGAACGAGAATATTATAATAAAAAAGAAATAGAAAAAGAAGATATAAAAAAGACAACACGGGACAACTATAATGCTTTCGGAGAGTATACCGGGAAGATTTTAAGTGAATATGACGGAAACGGAAATATGATAAAACAGACTTGGGTAAATTCGGATGGAATGGTTCAAAAATCTAACGAATATGAATATGATTCTAACGGAAACAATATAAAAACCTCAGGTTTAAATAATCAAAATGAAAAAACAACATATTCGGTAAGAACATACAATTCGAATAACCAAAAAACAAGCGAAATCAGTTATGATGCAGACGGAAAAGAAGGCGACAAATGGACATATGAATATGATAAGAATGGAAATATGATTAGACAAACTTATATTAGTTCATATCTGATAACATCTACGGAGTATGAATATGATGGAAATGGTAATCTGGTTAGAGAAACAAGAAAAAGGAAACTTGAACAAAATCCTGAAGAGAATTATTGGATAGTATATAAGTATGAAGAATATTAAGAAGGAGTTTTAAATAAAAATGCCGGGTACTGTTAGGGACCCGGCATTTTTTGTTTTAAAAATAATTAAATTAAAGACTTTAATTCGGTATATTCATATCCCAAAGCCTTGGCAACATTTGCGTTTGTAACTTTGCCGTCATAGCAGTTAACACCGGATTCGATTACTGCGCTCTTCTTGCATGCTTCTTCGAGACCGTCGGCTGCAATCTTAAGGCCGTAGCGAAGGGTTGCATTGGTGAGTGCGATGGTACTTGTTCTGGGAACTGCGCCGGGCATGTTTCCTACACAGTAGTGAACAACGCCTTCTTCGATGTATACGGGATCGTCATGTGTGGTAACATGTGAGGATTCGCCGCAGCCGCCCTGATCGATGGCAACGTCTACGAATACCGCACCGTCCTTCATTTCGGGAAGATATTTCTTCTTGAAGAGCTTGGGTGTCGAACCGCCGGGGATAAGAACCGAACCGATTACAAGGTCTGCATCTTTTACGACACGTTCAACATTTGAATCATTGGAAACGAGTGTCTGGATATGTGCACCGAACATGTTGTCGAGCTCCTCGAGTCTTTTAAGGTTTACATCGAGAATGGTAACGTTTGCGCCCATACCTACGGCAATCTTGCATGCGTTCATACCAACGGTACCGCCGCCGAGGATGACTACGTTAGCCTTGGGAGTTCCGGGAACACCTGCTAAAAGAATGCCTTCGCCACCGAATCTCTTTTCAAGATATTTGGCACCTTCCTGGATGGAAAGACGTCCTGCAATCTCGCCACCGAATCTCTTTTCAAGATATTTGGCACCTTCCTGGATGGAAAGACGTCCTGCAATCTGTGACATGGGAGCAAGGCAGGGAAGTGATCTGTCGGTTTCCTGGATGGTTTCGTATGCAACGGCTTTAACTTTGCCATTAAGAAGCGCATCAGCCTGTTCCTTGTCTGCTGCCAGGTGAAGGTATGTGTAAAGGATAAGACCTTCACGGAATAAAGGATATTCCTCGGGAAGAGGCTCTTTTACTTTAATCATCATGTCTACGAGGTTCCAGACGTCAGCGGCATTATCAATTAGAGAAGCGCCTGCGTCAACGTACTCGTTGTCGGAAAAGCCCGAACCGATTCCGGCTCCCTTTTCCATGTAAACATGATGTCCGGCAGCAATGTATGCTTTAACATTGTCCGGCGTTAATCCCACTCTGAACTCATTGTTTTTGATTTCTTTCACGCAACCGATTTTCATAAAAATCTTCCTTTCTGAAATTATTTATTTTTCTTTTTAAAATATCCGAGTTTAACATTGGTATGATAAAAGTCTTTGGCCGTAC
>CACWZK010000198.1 GCA_902765365.1 uncultured Lachnospiraceae bacterium | reverse complement strand
AAAGGCGAGACGGTTCATTCTGCGGAAACCATCGGCATGGCTCAGCGCGGTGGCCCCGTTACAAGTCACGTACGTATCGGCAGCGATGCATATTCACCTTTAATACCCAAGGGTAAAGCAGACCTTATCATTGCTTTCGAGCCTTCGGAAGCGGTCAGAAACCTGGATTTCCTAAAAGAAGGCGGAGCCGTTATTACCAACGAAGTTTGCCTTAAGCCCGTAACCGAATCCCTAAATCCCACGGGATATGACGGTAAGGAAATGATTGAGTATCTAAAAAAGACCATCGGCAATCTCGTGGTTTTAAATGCAGATGAGCTTTGCAAAGATTTAGGTTCTTCGAAGTTTTTCAATGTGGCGGTACTCGGCGTTGCCAAAGGTGCCGGATTTCTGCCTTTTTCCGAAGAGGATCTTTTATCCACGATTGAACAAAGCGTAAAAGCCAATTTCGTGGAAGTTAACAAAAAAGCGTTTCTTTGCGGCGTTGAAGTCGGAAAGAGCAATAAATCTATATAATATATAAATATAATATATAGATATTAATAAGATAATTAAAAAGTATATAAAAAACTATAAGAACAACGACGGTGCCCGGCTCCCGAAGAGTGCCCGGCGCCAAAAAAAGGAGTAAAAGATGAAACCCACCAAAGAACAATTGGAACTCATTGACAAGCAGGTCAAAAGACTTGTGGCCGGCGACAGCTATTACGGTAAGATGTATCGTGAGGCGGGCATCACAGAGATTAAATCCGAAGAAGATTTCTACAAGATTCCTTTTACGGACAAGCAGGATTTAAGAAATGCATATCCTCTCGGAATACAAGCTGTTCCCGATGAAGAAGTAGTCAGAATTCATTCGTCCTCGGGTACCACAGGCAAGCCCGTTATCATTCCCTATACCAAAAAGGATGTCGAAGACTGGGCAATAATGTTTGAACGCTGCTATCGTCTTGCAGGCATCACAGAAAAGGACCGTATCCACATCACACCCGCATACGGCCTCTGGACCGCAGGTGTCGGCTTCCAGGCCGGCTGCGAGAGACTCGGCGCAATGGCTATCCCCATGGGCCCGGGCAACACAGAAAAGCAGATTCAGATGATGATAGACTTAAAGTCTACCGTTCTTTGCGCAACTTCCTCATATGCACTTCTTTTATCAGAAGAAATAAATAAAAGAGGAATCCGCGACAAGATTCATCTTAAAAAAGGCGTTATCGGTTCGGAACGCTGGAGCGACAAGATGCGTCAGACCATAAAAGAGGGACTCGGCATCGAACTTTATGATATTTACGGACTTACAGAAATTTACGGCCCCGGCATAGGAATTAACTGTCCCGGTGAGACCGCAATGCACTGTTTTGACGATTACTTATACATAGAGATAATCAATCCCGAGACGGGCGAGAACGTTCCCGACGGCGAAGAAGGCGAGATTGTAATTACTACCCTCGTAAAAGAAGGCGCACCTTTGCTTCGTTTCCGTACACACGATTTATCAAGAATCGTTCCCGGCGAATGCAAGTGCGGATGCAAGTATCCGAGACTTGATACCATCAAGGGAAGAAGTGACGATATGTTCAAGATCCACGGTGTCAACATGTTCCCCGCACTTGTAGAAGAGATCCTTGCGAAGGTTGACGGTGCTACAAGTGAATACCGTGTTACTCTTGCACGTGATGATGACAACAACAAAGACGTATTCCTTTTAACAGTTGAAGGAGAAGGCAGAGTAAGCTTTGAAAACATGGCCAAGGAAATCAGCTATGCATTCAAAACCTATGTAGGCGCAACTCCCAAGGTAACAATCGTTCCTATCGGAACACTTCCGAGAAGCGAGAAAAAGACCAAGAGAGTTACGGATTTAAGAAGCGAATAAGGAAACAAACATAGGGCTGCAGAAATGCAGCCCTTTCGTATGCAAAATTGTTAGTGTGTTAATACATAATTATTTGAAATAAAATTATTTGAAAATTTCTTAAAAAAGTTGTTGACAAGGCAATTCCTAAATGATAATATAGTCAAGCACTGCCAAAAACGGGCAGTGACAGAACCTTGACAAATAAACAGCAATGCAACCCTGAAAATTCTAAAAACCATCATAAAAGATGGAGAGTAAATTTCAGAGAAAGAAACCTAAAGTAAACGTTAAGAATAAGCTAAGCAGTTTATTCGGGACGGATTAAATTCAAACATATTTTTATAGAGAGTTTGATCCTGGCTCAGGATGA
>CACWZK010000197.1 GCA_902765365.1 uncultured Lachnospiraceae bacterium | reverse complement strand
GCGGTATCATCGGATTTGTCGGCAATTTATACGATCTTATTCTTGCTTATTATGTTAAAAGCAAAAAGGCCGAATTGCTTATGCCTTCCGGTGTTCCCGGCGAAATCGAAGTTCCAAACCCGAGGGATTACGAATGATTAATTACAAGCTTGAAAAGGGATATCCTGATACTTACGGTGCCACGCCATTAAACGAGGGCGTTTTATTTGTGTTTGAAAGCGCTTCCGAAGACTGTGGCATTGTATTAAAGAACAAAAAGACGAAGACTGTTACGAAAATACCTGTTTCCGCGGAATATAAGAGCGGAAATATATATTCCGTAATCGTAAAGGATATAGATTACGATAAATATCTTTACAGATTTTATTCTGCTGAAAAAGAATTCGCCGATCCTTATTCGTATACCCTCGTCGGCAACGAAAAATTCGGGATTAAAAAAGACAATTACGAAATCTATTCGTCAATTGTTAAGTTTGATGATTTTAATAATGATAAAAGACCCGGTCTTTCTTTTGAAGATTCCGTCTTTTATCTTTTACACGTAAGAGGTTTTACGGCCCATTCATCGAGCAAAGTAGAGCATAAAGGTACTTTTACGGGCATTCTCGAAAAACTGGATTATCTTAAAAGCCTCGGAATAACCACGCTCGAACTGATGCCTTCGTATGAGTTTGAGGAATTTGAAAAGCCTTCGGCCAAAGCTTCGTTAAATGTCGAAAATATTGATTATAAAGCTGAAAATAAAGTCAATTACTGGGGATATAAGGAAGGCTTTTATTTTGCGCCGAAGAGTTCCTACTGCGCAACTCAAAACCCCGTAAAAGAGTTTCGTGATTTTGTGCATACGCTTCATCAAAACGGAATTGAAGTCGTTATGCAGTTTTATTTCCCCGATAAAGTTAAACAGCATAAAATATACGAAGTTCTTAAATTCTGGCTCATAAATTATAACGTGGACGGTTTTCATTTAAAGGGCAATAAGATTCCTTTTATCTTTATTGCAAACGATCCGCTTTTCGCCGATACCAAACTTTTATATGATTACATTCCCGAAAACGAAATATATGAGGCGGCTTTTGTTCCGAAGAAACGCAACCTTTCTTCATATTCCGATGCTTTTATGTATCAGATGAGAAAAGTATTAAAGGGCGATGAAGGAACATTAAAGGATCTTGTTTATTACACCAAGAATTATCCCGAAAAGAGTGCGTGCGTTAACTTTATTACCAACTATTACGGTTTTACTCTAAACGATCTTGTTTCCTACGACAGAAAACACAACGAGGAAAACGGAGAGAAGAACGTGGACGGCTGCGATTACAATTTCTCATGGAACTGCGGCCTGGAAGGTAAGACAAAGAAGAGTTCGGTTATTAAACTACGTAAGAAAATGATGAAGGACGCTTTGTTCCTCGTATTTTCATCAAAGGGAACTCCGCTTATTTTAGCCGGCGATGAAATCTGCAATACGCAGAACGGTAACAATAATCCTTATTGTCAGGATAATGCGGTCAGCTACATAAACTGGAATTTAACAGCAGAAGCAGAGGAGATGCTTGAATATACAAAGAAGCTTATCGCTTTAAGAAAGAGTGATTTGAATCCTGTCTTAAACCGTGAGTTTTCGATGCTTGACAGAGCTCATATCGGATATCCCGATTTGTCGTATCATTCCGATGAAGCATGGAAAGCCGACCTGGCCACATACAACAGGCATCTGGGCATTATGTATTCCAGCGTTGACGAAAAAGATAATGTCACGCTTTATTATCTTGCTTACAATTTCTACTGGAAAGAGATTACATTCTCGCTTCCATACCTTCCCTCGTCTGCTAAATGGGAAGTATTGTTTGCGACTGCTGACGTAAAAGAAAAAGATGTGGAGAAGGAAGAAAGCAAACAGGGCATGAAGTTTGAACTTGAATCCAGATCCTGCGCGGTATTTAAAGTTTCTTTTTCGAAGAATCTTTTAGGAGCGAAAAACTAAAAACTTTTTGACATTTGATATGTCTTTCATATAAAATACAAAAAGTTGTTTATATAAAAAATACGAAAGACGGTAACTTAAAATGATTGATGACAAGAAAGTATTATTTTCAGGCATGCAGGCTACAGGATGCCTTACTTTGGGCAATTATCTCGGAGCTTTGAAGAACTGGCTCACATTGTCCGAAGAATATACTGTAAGACAGGATCCCGCCGAATTCAGACAAAAGGCAAAGAATCTTCTTGCACTTTACATAGCTGCAGGACTCGATCCCGAAAAGAATTGTATTTATTATCAGTCACATGTATCGGGACACGCCGAACTTGCATGGATTTTAAACTGTTTTACATATATGGGTGAGCTTAACAGAATGACTCAGTTTAAGGATAAGTCTGCAAAGCATGCGGATAATATCAATGCAGGTCTTTTTACATATCCGGTTCTTATGGCTGCTGACATTCTTTTATATCAGACAGATGTTGTACCCGTAGGTATCGACCAGCTTCAGCATCTTGAACTTACAAGAGACATCGCACAGAGATTTAATGCGATATACGGTGATGTATTTACAATTCCCGAACCTTTCATCGGCAAGACCGGTGCAAAGATTATGTCTCTTCAGGACCCTTTAAAGAAGATGTCAAAATCCGATGAAAATCCCAATGCTTCGATTTACTTAACCGACGACAGGGATACCATTATCAGAAAGTTTAAAAGAGCCGTTACGGATTCAGAAGCTAAGATTCTTCACAGGGAAGAGCAGCCCGGTGTTTCCAACTTAATCGAGATTTACTCGGCCTGCACCGGCAAATCTTTTGAAGAAGTCGAAAAAGAATTCGACGGTAAGGGATACGGCGATTTCAAACTTGCGGTAGGAGAAACCGTGGCAGATATGCTCACACCTTTACAGACACGTCACGCCGAAATTCTTAAAGACAAGGCATATCTTGACGGTATTGTTAAGAATAATGCCGAGAAGGCTCAGTATTATGCCAATAAGACCTTAAGAAAGGTTCAGAAGAAAGTCGGCTTTAACGAAAAAGTAAGATAAATTTAAAAACGACCATTCGGGGACGGTTCTAAAATGGCTTTTTTGACCATTTAAGAACCGTCCCTTTTTGGTTCTTAAAAAAATTCTTGCTATATGACAAAAATATGATATATTAGACATTGATGTTTTTTTAAGACACTTAAACATCCGACATTACTAACAATTTGTTTTGTCCAAAGGAGGAAAAGAAAAAGAATTGAAAAAATTGTTTTTGTTTGGTTTACTTGCAACTTTAACTCTGCTTCCTATGTTTGGTTGCAGCAAGACTTATGAAAACGGTGAAGTCTACGTTTACAACTGGGGCGAATATATCGATCCCGAAGTAATCGAGATGTTCGAGAAAGAAACTCAGATTAAGGTTATTTATGATGAGTTCGAAACCAATGAAATGATGTATCCTAAGGTAGAAGCGGGCGCTGTAAATTACGATGTTGTATGTCCTTCGGATTACATGATCAAGAAAATGATTGACAACGATATGCTCGCCGAGCTTAACTGGGACAATATTCCCAATGCTAAAAATATCGGCGAACAGTATTTTGTAACAAGTCAGGAATTCGATCCCGAAAACAAATATTCCGTACCTTATTGCTGGGGCACCGTTGGTATTCTTTATAACAAGACAATGGTTGACGAGCCCATTACAAAATGGGAACAGCTCTGGGATCCCAAGTATAAAAATCAGATTTTAATGCAAAATTCCGTGAGAGATGCTTTTATGGTGGCTCTTAAATTAAACGGATATTCAATGAATACAATCAATATCGACGAGCTTCAGATTGCAAAACAGTCACTTCTCGAACAGAAGCCCCTCGTTCAGGCTTATGTTGTTGACCAGGTAAGAGACAAGATGATTGGTAACGAAGCCGCAATCGGTGTTATTTATTCAGGTGAAGCAATCTATACACAGAGAGAGAACGAAAACCTCGTATATGTTATTCCCGAAGAAGGAACAAACGTATGGATTGACTCGTGGGTAGTTCTTAAGAACGCCAAAAACAAAGAAAATGCCGAGAAGTTTATCAATTATATGTGCAAACCCGAAATTGCATTAATGAACTTCGATTTCATCACATATTCGACACCCAACGATGCTGCAAGAGAGCTCATCGAGGATGAAGATATCAGAAATTCCGAAATCGCATTCCCGGATTTAAGCAAGTACAACAATCTTGAGACTTACAAGTATCTTGGCGAAGACGGAGACGAGCTTTACAACTCACTCTGGAAAGAAGTTAAGTCCGAGTAATTGATTCTTTTATGATTAAAAAAATAAAAGCCGAACAATTAAGTTCGGCTTTTTTATTGCAATAAAAACTTTTATTTCGTGGCTTTGTTTTTCTTTCCGGAACCCGGTAAAAGATTAATAAGAATAAGAAGAACCAAAACCGTAATAAAAATGATTGAAGAA
>CACWZK010000196.1 GCA_902765365.1 uncultured Lachnospiraceae bacterium | reverse complement strand
TTCTTGCCGTATACGACATTGGATGTAATCGTAAGTACCGATGTGGTAGGTACGGAATTACGATATGTCTGATGTGAACGTACCATGTTCATAAAGCTTGATACGATTTCTTTTGCAATCGAGTCTACTCTGTCATCATCATTACCGTACTTCGGATAGTCGCCTGTGATCTTAAAATCAACGATGATATCGTCATCATCACGAATAGGTTCAACCTTGGCATATTTGATGGCGGATAATGAGTCCGTAACAACGGAAAGACCTGCAATACCGGTTGCAAATATTCTTGTTACGTCTCTGTCATGAAGTGCCATCTGAGCACGCTCGTAATTGTATTTGTCATGCATGTAATGGATGATGTTAAGCGTATTGACATAAATACCCGCAAGCCACTCCATCATGAATGTGAATGAATCCATTACGGTATCATAATCAAGCACATCGCCCTGATATCTTCTTAACGCGATAGGTCCGACCTGTTTCTTTGTAATCTCGTCGACACCGCCGTTCAATGAGTAAAGAAGACATTTTGCAAGGTTTGCTCTCGCACCGAAGAACTGCATTTCCTTGCCGAGCTTCATGGATGATACGCAGCATGCGATAGCGTAATCGTCGCCCTTTGTAACACGCATTAAATCATCGTTTTCATACTGGATTGCCGAAGTCTTAATAGACATCTTTGCACAGTATTTTTTGAAAGGCTCAGGGAGTCTCTTGGACCAGAGAATCGTAAGGTTGGGCTCGGGAGCCGGTCCTAAATTCTCAAGTGTATGAAGATATCTGTAAGACATCTTTGTTACCATATGACGTCCGTCGATACCCACGCCGCCGATGGATTCGGTAGCCCAGATGGGATCGCCCGAGAAAAGCTCGTTGTACTTCGGAGTTCTTGCAAACTTGACGATACGAAGCTTCATGATAAAGTGGTCTACCATCTCCTGAATCTGACGCTCTGAGAATGTACCGTTTGCAAGGTCTCTTGAAGCATAAATATCAAGGAATGTGGTTGTACGGCCGACACTCATTGCAGCACCGTTCTGCTCTTTTATGGCCGATAAATATCCGAAATAAATAGCCTGGATGGCTTCTTTTACATTGGTTGCGGGACGTGAAATATCACAGCCGTAAGACTCTGCGAGCTTCTTCATAAGCTCAAGTGCTCTTACCTGCTCCGTGAGTTCTTCCCTGGTTCTTATAACCTCGTCATTCATTACCTTTCCGCAGGTATGTTTCTGGCGAAGCTTGTCTTCTATGAGAATGTCGATTCCGTAAAGTGCGATACGTCTGTAGTCACCGATAATACGTCCTCTGCCGTATGCATCGGGAAGACCTGTGATGATATGTGATGAACGGCAGGCTCTCATCTCTGTCGTATATGCGTCAAAACATCCGGCATTGTGTGTTTTTCTGTAGTATGTGAAGAAATCTTTTACTTCGGGATCAATCTCGTAGCCGTGCTCAGCTAATGCCTGCTCAGCCATTCTGATACCGCCGAAAGGATGAAGAGGTCTTTTAAAAGGTTCGTCGGTCTGAAGACCCACGATCTGCTCTTTGTCTTTGTCGAGATATCCGGGCTCGTGTGACATAATCATGGATACGGTTCTTGTATCCATATTGACTGCACCGCCCTTTTCTCTTTCCTCTTTGGAAAGCTGCATTACCTGGTCCCATAACGCAAGCGTATTCTTGGTTGCGGGTTCAAGGAAACTCTCGTCACCATCATAGGGAACGTAATTTTCCTGAATAAAATCTCTTACATTAATCTCGGTCTGCCACTTGTTTCCTTTAAAATCTCTCCACTGAGGAATCATTTCTTTTCTCCACTCATAAAAAATATTCTAAAACCAAACACCGCATCTTTAATCCAAACCGACATATTATTTTATGCCCTGTTTAAAGGATTATCAGACATTTATCATTAAAACATTTTAATTATAAAAATTCAAGCCCATTTTTAACTTTTATCCACAATATAATGTGTTAAAAAAATAACTGACCACAATTTAATGTATTTTCTGTTAATTGTGACAATAAAATGCTCTTTTAATATTTTTCTTTGAACAAATTAACCATAAAAGAAGCGTACCTTTAAGGCACGCTTCCTGAAAATTTTACTTATAAATCTCTAAAAGATAAATCAAAGGTGAATTCCAGTAGATTGTAATCTCGTTGATTGAGTAAGCCGAATCGTTGTCGCAGTAACAGCTTCCTCCAACCTTCTTGGAAAGTACTTTGATAGCATAAGGATCTGCGGGAGAGGTGTTCGGGCCGCCGACCAGCATACCCGGCATTGCCT
>CACWZK010000195.1 GCA_902765365.1 uncultured Lachnospiraceae bacterium | reverse complement strand
AATGCAGGTATGAAGAACATCGCTGCAGGTGCTAACCCCATCATCTTAAGAAAGGGTATGAAGAAAGCTACCGAATGTGCAGTAGAAGCCATCAAGAGCATGTCATCAAAGGTTAACGGCAAAGAGCAGATTGCAAGAGTTGCAGCTATTTCCGCCGGTGATGATATGGTAGGCGAGATGGTAGCCGATGCTATGGAAAAGGTTTCAGGCGACGGCGTTATCACAATCGAAGAATCAAAGACCATGCAGACCGAACTTGATTTGGTTGAAGGTATGCAGTTTGATAAAGGTTATCTTTCAGCTTACATGTGTACAGACATGGAAAAGATGGAAGCAGTTCTTGAAAATCCTTACATCCTTATCACTGATAAGAAGATTTCCAACATTCAGGAAATCCTTCCCGTTCTCGAAACAATCGTTCAGAGCGGAGCAAAGCTTCTTATCATTGCGGAAGACATTGAAGGCGAAGCGCTCACAACACTTATTGTCAACAAACTTCGCGGTACATTCAATGTTGTAGCAGTTAAGGCTCCCGGTTACGGTGACAGACGTAAGGAAATGCTCAAGGATATCGCTATTCTTACAGGCGGTCAGGTAATCAGCGAAGAGCTCGGTCTTGATTTAAAAGAAGTAACACTTCAGGATATGGGTCGTGCAAAATCTGTTAAGGTTCAGAAGGAAAACACCATCATTGTTGACGGTGCGGGAAATTCCGATGAAATCGCAGCAAGAGTTGCACAGATCAAAACAGCTATCGAAACAACAACATCAGATTTCGATAAGGAAAAACTTCAGGAAAGACTTGCAAAACTTGCAGGCGGCGTAGCAGTTATCAAAGTAGGCGCAGCAACAGAAGCCGAAATGAAAGAAGCAAAACTTCGTATGGAAGATGCTTTGGCAGCTACAAAGGCAGCAGTTGAGGAAGGTATTATCGCAGGCGGCGGATCGGCTTACATTCATGCTTCCAAGAAAGTTAAAGAACTTGCCGATACACTTGAAGGCGACGAGAAGACAGGTGCTCAAATCGTTCTTACAGCACTTAAGGCTCCTTTGTTCCACATCGCTGCAAATGCCGGTCTTGACGGTTCCGTAATCGTTAATAAGGTATACGAATCAGAAGTTGGTTTCGGATTCGATGCTCTTAAAGAAGAATACGTGAACATGGTTGAAGCAGGTATTCTTGATCCTTCAAAAGTTACCAGAAGTGCACTTCAGAACGCGACAAGCGTAGCATCCACATTCCTTACAACAGAAAGTGCCGTTGCAAACATCAAGGAAGATACTCCCGCAAGGCCTGCAGGCGGTATGGGCGGAATGGGATATTAAAAGTCGATAACTCGACAGAGAGGTGATTTCATGAAAAAATTTTTATGCTTACTCGCAAGCGCTATGATGGTTCTTTCACTGGCAGCTTGCACATCTGGAAAAGGGGAACTTGTTATGGCAACGAACGCCGAATTCCCTCCTTATGAGTATCATGAAGGAGACAGCATCATAGGAATTGACGTTGAAATTTGTCAGGCTATTGCGGATGAGATGGGCAGAAAACTCGTAATCGAAGACATGGCTTTCGATTCGGTTATCACTTCGGTTTACACAGGAAAAGCAGACATAGGTGCAGCAGCGCTTACAATCACTGAGGACAGACTTAAAAATATAAACTTCTCTACACCTTATGCAACAGCAGCTCAGGTTATTATCGTTCCTGAAGATTCCGATATTGCATCACCCGATGATTTAACGGGTAAGACTGTAGGTGTTCAGCTTGGTACAACCGGCGATATCTACGCAGACGATATCGAGGATGCAACTGTAGAACGTTATAACAAGGGCTATGAAGCTGTACAGGCTTTGCTTCAGGGCAAAATTGATGCGGTTATGATTGACAATGAACCTGCCAAGGTTTATGTATCACAGAATCCCTCACTTAAGATTGTTGACGAAGCATTTACTTACGAAGAGTATGCAATCGCAATCGCAAAGGATAACGAAGCACTTCTTAACGAAGTTAATGCCGCTATCAAGAAACTTAAAGAGTCCGGCAGACTTGATGAGATTGTAAATAAATACATCTCTGCCGACAACTAGAGGTCCGTATGAATTTTATTTTGTAATATTCGGTTCGGTCAGAATCGACAAGGTTCTGGTTGCGGTTATCGCCTTTGGTATTAACTCGGGTGCTTATGTAGCTGAGATAGTGCGTGGCGGTATCATGTCAATAGATCCGGGTCAGATGGAAGCAGGAAGATCCTTAGGCTTTAATTACATTCAGACCATGTGGCATATCATTATTCCGCAGGCTTTTAAGAATGTTCTTCCCGCACTCGGAAATGAATTCATAGTACTCCTAAAAGAGACTTCAGTTGCAGGCTATATCGCACTCGAAGATTTAACAAAAGGCGGAGACATCATAAGAAGTCAGACATATTCGCCTTTTATGCCGCTTTTAACCGTTGCGGCAATTTACCTGGCAATAGTTATGCTCTTGTCATTCCTTCTTAAGCAGTTAGAGAGGAGGTTGAGAAACAGTGAGCGATAATAACGAAAAAAAGCTCCTTATAAGTGTGGATAATCTTACAAAGCATTTTGAAGATTTGCATGCACTTAACGGAGTATCAATAGATATTTACAAGGGTGATGTTGTATTTGTGGTAGGACCTTCAGGCTCCGGCAAATCCACTTTCCTTCGCTGTCTTAACAGACTCGAGGAACCCACGGGAGGTACAATCCTTTTCGAGGGAATAGATATCACTGATAAAAAAACAGACATTAACAAACATCGTCAGAAAATGGGAATGGTATTCCAGCAGTTTAATCTCTTCCCTCATATGACGGTACTTAAAAACCTTACTTTAGGACCGATGAAACTTCAGGGCAAATCCAAAGCGGAAGCCGAAGAGGAAGCCATGAAACTCTTAGAGCGCGTAGGACTTGCAGACAGAGCAAAAGCGTATCCCAATCAGCTCTCCGGCGGCCAGAAGCATGAAACCCGACGTAATGCTTTTCGATGAGCCCACATCCGCACTCGATCCCGAGATGGTAGGCGAAGTTCTCGAAGTAATGCGTGAGCTTGCGAAAGAAAACATGACCATGGTAGTCGTTACCCACGAAATCGCATTCGCCAAAGAAATCGCAAACCGCGTTATCTTTATGGCAGACGGCCTCATCGAAGAAGAAGGCCCTGCAGCCGAGTTCTTCGACAACCCCAAGTCCGAACGACTTAAACAGTTTTTGGCAAAGGTACTGTAAAAAGCGGGCAGCCAAGGAAATGGGGGAGCGACGACCACGCAATACACCGCGGGCACGCTCTCGCTAATCTTTTGCACGTAACGGTACTAAATTCGCTGACGGAAAAGCATGTCAGCTCATTAAGTACCGACGGCAAAAATTACCCGCTTGTGCATCACGTGGTCGCCGCTCCAGGCAAAACCATATGATGCCCGCTTATTAAGAATTTATTACAAAAATTTATATATTATACGGAGGAAAAAGATGAGTACAGTAAGACGAATCTATGTTGAAAAAAAGCCTGATTATGCGGTTAAGGCAAAGGAACTCTTTAATGATATAAAGGGTTATCTCGGAATTAACAGTGTGACGGGAGTAAGATATCTTATACGTTATGACGTAGAAAATATCTCGGACGAAATATTTGAAAAGGCATGCAAGACTGTATTCTCGGAGCCTCCCGTAGATAATTACTATTTAGAAAAATTTGATACTAATCCTTCAGATAAGATTTTCAGCGTAGAGTACCTTCCCGGTCAGTACG
>CACWZK010000194.1 GCA_902765365.1 uncultured Lachnospiraceae bacterium | reverse complement strand
TTCCAAGGAGGAGCAGGAGCGAATCATCGTAAAAGAAATAAGAACGCCTATTTCTACTTTTACGGACAAGACCACATACGACCGCGTATTCTTACCCAGCGTTGAAGAAATGATAAACGGCTTCGACGAAAGAACGGGAGCGGTCAGAGCAAACAATTCATTAAAACTTTTCGAAGAGCAGGCACCCTGCTACTTCTCGCAGTTTGCGGATGCCAAGAAGATAAACGAAAGCCTTCCGATGGGCTACGGACTTAGAACCCGAGGAACGGTTAACGAATATAACGGAACTTTCACTTACGGTGAAAGTTGCGACGGTCAGTCAATCCAGGCCGGAATGCTTAAAAACTGGAGACTTGACGTGCCCATGGGAATAAGGCCCGTCATCCTGGTAGATGTGACTGATATTTGTGAAGTTTAAGGGGAAAGAAAAGAGATGAGTACATACGTTTTAAGTGATATTCACGGTCAATATGATGCTTTCATGAACATGTTAAAGCAGATTAATTTTTCCGACAATGATACGCTTTTCGTACTCGGGGACGCTATAGACAGAGGCCCGGACGGTATAAAGATTTTAAAGACCATCATGAAGATGGATAATGTAAAAATGTTTCTCGGCAATCATGAGCTTTTAATGATGGAAGCCTTAAGAAACGTCGAGGAATGCGAAAAAGAAGGCAGACAGGACACCGAAGAGCTTGATTTGTGGCTCGATGAATGCAACGGCGGCCGTCAGACCTTCGAGGATTTTAAGAAATGCTCCGCCAAGAAAAAAGCGGAAATTCTTATATATCTTGACAACGCAATCGTGGCTAAAAAAGTCAAAATGGGCAAAAAGACATACTATCTTTGTCACGCATACGCCGTGAGCAAGAGATTTGACAACGAAGTCAAATACAACGAGCTTATCTACAAAGATGTATTCCAGGCCGTTTGGCAGAATATCTACGATGCAGGTTTTGCCAAGAAATTAAATGAAAAAATATTCCCGAACAAAAAATACATCTACGTTTTGGGACATATCTTTACGCAGCGTCTCGACAGTGTCGATGATCAGGGCAGGGGCGTGGTTCTTGACGACAAGAACTTCCTCGACGGCTACCATATCATCAACATTGACTGCGGTATGGCGCTTCGAAACAAATCGAGTCAGCTCGCCTGCCTGAGGCTTGATGACGAGAAAATCTTTTATGAGGCTTTAGATGTCGAAGATTAAACTGCATATCAGCAGGCAAATGATCCTAAGAATAATATTGCTGGCCGTAATGGACATGATTAGCATTCTTGTCGTTACGGTTTTTGCTATTTATGTTCGCTATGATTTTTCCTTCAAAGATTTGCCTGAACACTTTTTAAAATCTACTATTTGGTTCATTCCGATTAACCTGGTCGTGACGATGATCAGCTTCGTGGCATGGAACCTTTATACCTCCGTCTGGAGATACGCATCCGCCACCGAACTTATCAAAATCGTGGCTGCCGTTACCACGGCGACTATCGGACAGGTTATCTGCAAATTCATTTTTAAATTACCGATTCCGAGATCATATCCTTTGATTTACCTGGTTGCGCTTCTTGCAATTACATCCGCCATCAGGTTTTCTTATCGTGCGCTTCGAATTCTCCGCGCCAAAAGAAGAGTCCGCGAAAGCGGCAAAGAACCCACCAGATGCATGGTCATCGGTGCGGGATCTGCGGGAAATGAAATCATAAAAGAAATTTCCACCACTCAGTACCTGACAATGAAGGTCTGCTGTATCGTCGATGACGGTCCGGGCTGCTGGGGCAAAAAGCTTCGTGGCGTTCCCATCGTGGGCGGCAGAGATGTAATCGTACAGGCAGCAGCGGAATACAATATCGCGGAGATTATTATCGCCATTCCTTCGGCCAAGCCCGCAGAGATAAAAGAAATCGTCAATATCTGCAAGGAAACAGGCTGTAAGATGCGTATTCTCCCGGGTATGTATCAGCTTATAAACGGCGAAGTCGATATTGATGTATCCAAACTTCGTGATGTACAGATTGAGGATCTTTTAGGAAGAGAACCCGTATCTACGAACCTTGATGAAATCATGGGCTATGTATCCGGCAGAGTCATCATGGTCACGGGAGGCGGCGGATCAATCGGTTCCGAGCTTTGCAGACAGATAGCAGGGCATAATCCCAAGCAGCTTATCATCGTTGATATCTATGAAAACAATGCTTACGACATTCAGCAGGAGCTTAAAAGAAAGTATCCTGAGCTTAATTTGGTTGTTCTTATCGCATCCGTTCGAAACACTTTGAGAATGGATAAGATTTTCGAAGAATACAGGCCTGAAATTGTTTACCATGCGGCAGCGCACAAGCATGTTCCGCTGAGGGAAGAAAGCCCGAACGAGGCTATAAA
>CACWZK010000193.1 GCA_902765365.1 uncultured Lachnospiraceae bacterium | reverse complement strand
CCAAAAGCATTATTTCGATTACGCCGTCTTTTACGAGGTTTTCGATTTCTTTTATGATTTCGTCTGCTTCCCTGCTTCTCTCCCTGCCTCTGACATACGGAACTATGCAGTAAGTACAGAAATTATTGCAGCCGAACATTATATTTACGCCTGATTTGTAAGGATATTTTCTGTCAATCGGCAGGTTTTCGCAGATAACCTTTGTTTCGCTCCAGTGGCTTATAATCGTGTTGCCTTTTTTGTAAAGATTGGCGTCGGAATCGTCGAAATCCTTATTTTCAATGCCTTCGTAAACGTAGAAAAGATACTCGGCAAATCTGAAAATATTGTGCGTACCGAAAATAAGATCGACGAAGCCGTAGCTTGTACAAAGCTTTTCGATAACGCATTCTTCCTGCGTCATGCATCCGCAGAGAACCACTTTCATCTCGGGATTCTGCTTTTTAAAAGTCGAAAGTCTGCCGAGACGGCCGTAGACCTTCTGATTGGCATTATCTCTGACTGAACATGTGTTATATACGGTTAAATCCGCATTTTCATCTTCAATAAGAGTAAATCCCGCGGACTTCAAAATGCCCGAGATTTTTTCGGAATCCCTGGCATTCATCTGACAACCGAAAGTTTCGACACATGCGGTTATTTCTCTTTTATTTTTTTCTTTTAAATCGGCGACAACTTTTTTTAAAAGCTCAAGATATTTATACTGTCTCTCGAGTTCTTCTTTGTTGTCGCTGGTTTCAAACTGATTCATTATTTAACCTCTGACCTGTCCGTTACCGGTAATCTTGTATTTATATGAGGTTAACTCATTAAGTCCCATGGGTCCTCTTGCGTGAAGCTTCTGGGTTGAAATACCGATTTCCGCACCGAGACCGAATTCAAAACCGTCTGTAAATCTCGTGGATACATTTCTGTATACACAGGCTGCATCCACGCCCTTTAAGAACTTTTCGGCAGTCTCGTCGTTTTCGGTGATAATACAGTCGGAATGTCCGGTATTGTATTTGTTGATATGCGCGATTGCTTCTTCTACCGAATCAACGGTTTTAACAGAGATAATATAATCGAGATATTCCTTGCCGAAATCTTCTTCCGTGGCATCGACACATTCAATGATTTCTTTGGTATCCTTATCGCCTCTTATCTCAACATCTTTTTCTTTTAACTTTGCAGCAAGCTTGGGAAGGAGTGCTTCTCTTACATCTTTATGAACTACCAGGGATTCACATGCATTGCATACACCGATTCTCTGTGTTTTTGCATTGAAAATAATATTAACGGCCATATCGATATCGGCATCTTTATCAACGTAAATATGGCAGTTTCCGCTGCCTGTTTCGATAACGGGAATCGTTGAATTGTTAACAACAGCCTTAATCAATCCGGCGCTTCCGCGGGGAATAAGAACATCCACATATTCATTCATTTTCATAAATTCGGTGGCTGTTTCCCTGTCGGTCTTTTCGATGAGCTGAATGGCATTTTCATCTATATTGTTTGCCTTTAATACATCACGAATAACCTTGGTAATCGCAAGGTTAGAATTTATGGCATCAGAACCGCCTTTTAAAATGCAGACATTGCCTGATTTAAAAGTAAGGGAAAAAGCATCTGCTGTTACATTGGGTCTGGATTCGTATATAATTCCGATTACTCCAAGAGGTACGCTAACTTTTGTAATATGCATTCCGTTAGCCATAATCTTTGTATCGAGAACTTTGTTTAAAGGATCTTCCAAAGCAGCAACCTGGCGAATGCCTTCGCTGATTCCTTCGATTCTTTCTTTGGTAAGTAAAAGTCTGTCCAAAAGACCGGCTTTCATGTTTTCGGATACGCCTTTGTCATAATCGATTTTATTCTGAGCGATAATGTATTCGTTTTCTTTTATGAGCGCATCCGCAATCTGTAAAAGTACATCGTTTCTTGTCTTTTCATCCAAAAGACCGATTGTATATTTTGCATTCTTTGCATTTTTTCCTAATGTTTCAAGATACATGTCATTACCTCTTTGTTCGTTTAATGCAGCATCATGTTTTTCTCCGAGATTAGTGATGCTTCCGTCTTTTTCCTTAATATCGATACTGTCAAGCTGGGATTTAAGATTGGCTCTTATATTGGCCACATAAGCCTGTCGAAGGTTCTTCTGCTCTTCTAGCTCTTCGGGAGTCAATCCTACATCCTGTGATTTGTGATACAGTTCGTTTATTCTGTTAATAAGTTTTTCGATTTCCATTTTTCTATACCGATAAACTGATTTGTTATCTAAATTACAAACTATAATCTTATAAAATAATTACTCTTCGCTGAGTTTCGAAACAAAATCAACCAGTTCGAAATTCTCATCCTTATCTGCGACAAATAATGTACCGAAATCCCTTCCGTCCATAATT
>CACWZK010000192.1 GCA_902765365.1 uncultured Lachnospiraceae bacterium | reverse complement strand
GTTGCACTTGTCAGATATGTTATTTACCTTTATATACTCATTCCGATTTATCTGACTATTTACTCAAGTTAAGGATTCATTGAATAAAATTTTATGGTATAATATATAAAGTTTAAAATTGTGGGGATATGTATGATTGGTATTTTTAAAACAATTAAAAGTGTATATCGTCTGGTAAACAATCCGGTTACGAAATTCCTCGTAAAAAACCTGATGTTGTTCATCGGATTTTTCGTTAAATGGTTCTTCATTATACTTGTGGGACCTCTTAGCTGGTTTGTTTTTAAACTTTCGTTTAAACATGCATTTACCAAGACTCTGCCGAAGATGTTAAAGAAATATTTTACGGTTACTTTCCCGAAAGTATTAAAAAAGAAACTTTCGACGACTTATCCTGTAAACTTAATTTCAAGTTTTATAAAAACCTCGTAAAAACCATAAAAGATTCCGCCCGAAGAAATTTTTCTTCGGGCTTTTTTTAAAATATTTTTAAAGCATTCTTATATTTTTCTCATTCTTTTATTAATATATATATTAATAATCTCTGTATTTGTCATACAAATGACATTTTTTCTAAAAGATAATATTCCGTATTTTATAAATCTTTTACTTGTCAAATGCATTTTTATAGTGTAAATTCATTTATTGTGTAATGTAGAAAGGGAATAATATTTCGCTTTTTCTTCTATATAAATAGTGAAATATTGATTGGAGTTATTTATGGCAAAATATTTGGTAATAGTGGAATCACCTGCCAAGGTAAAGACAATTAAAAAATTTTTGGGTTCAAATTACGAAGTTGTAGCTTCACAGGGACATGTTAGAGATATGCCCAAGAGCCAGCTTGGTTTTGACGAAAATTTCGATCCTAAATATATAACGATTCGCGGTAAAGGCGATGTGCTTTCAAATCTTCGTAAGGAAGTTAAGAAGGCAGACAAGATTTATCTCGCAACCGACCCTGACCGTGAGGGAGAAGCAATCAGCTGGCATCTTTACGAAGCTTTAAATCTAAAAGAAAAGAAAGTTGCCCGTATTACATTTAACGAAATTACCCAGTCTGCAGTTAAAGAAGCTTTAAAAAATCCGCGTGATATCGATATGAACTTAGTGGATGCACAGCAGACCCGGCGTGTACTCGATCGTATGGTTGGATACAGAATTTCCCCTCTTTTATGGGCGAAGATTAAAAGAGGTTTATCCGCTGGACGAGTTCAGTCGGTTACTTTAAAGATGATTTGCGACAGAGAAGCTGAGATAAATGCATTTATTCCCAAGGAATTCTGGTCGCTTGATGCGATTCTTAACGTTGAAGGCGAGAAAAAGCCTCTTGTAGCTGCTTTTTACGGTAAAGGCGATGAGAAAGTCGAACTTAATGATAAAGCTCAGGTAGAGGCTATTAAAAAAGATTTAAAAGGCGCACAGTTTAAAGTAGCGGAAGTTAAGAGCGGTACCAGAAAGAAAAATTCACCGCTTCCTTTCACAACTTCCACGCTTCAGCAGGAAGCCAGCAAAGTACTCGGATTTTCCACACAGAAAACCATGCGTATTGCACAGAGCCTCTATGAAGGTGTCAATGTCGGCAAGAGCACAGTCGGTGTGATCACATATCTTCGTACCGATTCAACCAGAGTTTCAGAAGAGGCTTTAAAATCGGCAAAAGATTATGTCACAAAGAATTTCGGTGAGAATTACGTAAATCCCACAGAGCAGAGCAAAGGCACGGGCAAGAAGATTCAGGATGCTCACGAAGCAATCAGACCTACGGATCTTTTAAGAACTCCCGAGATGATGAAAGAGTATCTCGGCAGAGACGAGTTAAGACTCTACTCGCTTATCTACAAGAGATTCCTTGCATCGAGAATGGCGCCCTGCGTATTTGATACAGTATCTACGAAGATCGCTGCAAAGGAATATACTTTTAAGGTTTGTGCTTCGAAGGTAGCATTTGACGGTTACAGAGCGGTTTATACATCCGATGAAGACGAAAAAGACGATAAGAACGCTTTAGTTAATAAACTTGATAAAAAGAGCAAGCTTTCACTCGACAAACTCGAAGGCGAACAGCATTTTACACAGCCTCCCGCACATTTTACGGAAGCAGGCCTCGTAAAAGCAATGGAAGAGCAGGGCATCGGCCGTCCTTCCACATATGCACCCACGATTACAACCATTATGGCAAGACATTATGTGGTTAAGGAAAACAAGAATCTCTATGTTTCCGATTTAGGTGAAGTCGTTAACAAGATGATGGAGGATGCATTCCCTACAATCGTTGATGTAAGCTTTACCGCCAATATGGAGCAGCTTCTCGATGCCATCGAAGAAGGAACCGTTCAGTGGAAAACTGTTGTTGCAAACTTCTATCCGGATCTTGACGAAGCGGTTAACAAGGCTACCAAAGAA
>CACWZK010000191.1 GCA_902765365.1 uncultured Lachnospiraceae bacterium | reverse complement strand
GGCTTTTAATTTCTTACCTGCTTTGATTGCAGTGTTAATATCGATATATCCTTCTTTTTCAATATCGTTAACAATCTTTTCTACGCATTCTCTTTCGGTCTTACACTCGGATATAAAATTGATATAATCACTCGTAAAAGATTCGAGTTCCTTTAACTGAGTCGCATTGTACTTATTCCAAACACATTTATTATCCATGGTTTTCCCTCCGTAATCTCTCTAATTCCCGTTCATCATTTATTCGGTCTATTTCTTTTATTTCTTCTTCCTTTTTTCGCTTCTTTTTATTTTTTGATTGCACAATCAGAACTACTATAATAGTCGCAACAATTAGAAGCATCATTAAAATCGAAAGAACGATAGCACCGTCAATGATCAATCCGACGAAAAGAAATATTTCCCATCCGAAGAAAAGCATTAGAATTACTTCTTCTGTACCTAAATTGCCATTGGCCAATACCTGAATAAATAAAATAACGGACAAAACAGTAAACATATTTTTAACTTCTTATATCAACATCCAATTTATACTTAAGGTTACCGAGAATCTTTTTAACATACTTATCAACTGAGTCTGCCTCGAAGTCTTCTTCACCGGGAGTAAATGTAATAGAAAATGCAAGGCTCTTCTTGTCTGAAGGAATATTCTCGCCTTCGTAAATATCGAAGAGTTTAACATTTGTAACGTATTTGCATGCCCCTTTAATGGTATCTTCAACATCTCCGCAGGCAACGTCCTTGTTCATAAGGAGTGCAAGGTCTCTGTTAACCGAAGCGAACTTTGAAAGAGGTTTGAATGAAGCCTTGGTATCAAGCGCATAGAGATAATCAAGATCTAATTCACAGATATAAGCATCGGTTCTTAAATCAAGTTTCTCTGCAACTTCATAAGTTACTTTTCCGAGATAACCGATTACATTGTCACCATTTTTTATAACCGCTGTCTGATAAGGATGAAGGAATGACTTCTCTCCGGCCTCATACTTAAATTCGGTGAAGAAAGAATCTGCAACCGCATTTGCTATAGCCTTTAATGCAAAGAAATCATACTTCTCTCCCCAGATTGCGATGCAGAGAGTCTGCTTTTCATCGGGATACTCTGTCAAAGGAAGGCTCTTGGGGATGAATCTGGAAGCCACCTCGTAAAGTTTGCCTTCAAGATTGCCCTTCTTCTGGTTTCTTGAAACCGCATGAAGCATTGAAGGAGCAAGGGTTGTTCTCATAACGGATAAATCTTCGTTAATGGGATTTAAAATCTTAATTGCTTTTCTCTCATCGGCATCTTCGGGCAAATCCAAAAGATTGAAATCCGAAGGTGAAATGAACGAATAATGAATACACTCATATGCGCCCTTGGCACAGAGGTCTTTTTTAAGTTTAAGTTCTTTTTTCTGCTTTGCGTTAAGGCCGCCCATTGTAACCTGGGCATCGGGTAAGAATGTATCAACGATATGGTCGTATCCGTACATTCTGATAACTTCTTCCGCCACATCGGGATAGCTTTCCATATCTTCCCTGTATGCGGGAATCATAAGAGTTAATTCGTCTCCGTCAGCCTTGGGAGCAAAGTTAAGATTGGTAAGAATTCTTAAAATATCTTCTGTAGGTACTTCGATACCGAGTACTCTGTTAACCTTTGCAATGCTTACCTTCATTTCCTTAGGCTCGATTGAATTGCCTGTATTAACATCCACATGTGTGCATGATACCTTACCGCATTCCAATTCTTCTACGAGATGAAGAGCTCTCTTCATAGCATTGAATGTCGAATATTCATCCACACCTTTTTCATATTTTGCGGAAGCATCGGTTCTTTTACCGAGTGCTCTGGATGTCTTTCTTATGTTGTCTCTTGCGAACTTTGCAGACTCGAATAATACTTCCCTGGTAGTATCTCTAATCTCCGAATTAAGGCCACCCATAACACCTGCAATTGCAACGGGCTTAACTCCGTCACAGATTACGAGATTGTTTGTTGTAAGTTCATATTCCTGTTCGTCGAGAGTAACGATTTTTTCTTTATCCTCCGCACGTCTGACAACAATCTTGTTGCCTTCGATGTAATCGCAGTCAAACGCATGCATGGGCTGACCCATTTCAAGTGAAACATAGTTTGTAATATCAACCATGTTCGAAATAGGCATCTGTCCGACAAGTGCAAGTCTTCTCTGCATCCATAAAGGCGATTCTTTTATGATTACATCATGTACATAATGACCGATATATCTGGGGCAGATATCGGGAGCCTTAACTTCTACCGTAAAGCCTTCCTTGGTCACATTGTCTTCATGGTACTCAATCGAGGGTGCCTTGTATTCTCTGTTTAATACGGCCGCAACTTCTCTTGCAATACCTGTAATGCACTGGCAGTCCGGTCTGTTGGCCGTAATGGAAACATCAAATATAAAATCATCGATTCC
>CACWZK010000190.1 GCA_902765365.1 uncultured Lachnospiraceae bacterium | reverse complement strand
AGAGCGCGCGCCTGATAAGCGCGAGGTCGGTGGTTCGAGTCCACTTGAGCCCATAATCCGTTCGTGTTTGACGAGCGCCTGCAGGAATTCAGGTGTTCATGAAACCCGAAAGGGCAGGAAAAACATGATTTTAAGCGGTAAGAGAATGTAGGGTGTGGTAACCGGCAAAACGTTCTTGGCAAGATATACCGAAAGGATGTGAAGCGCCACAAAAACCGCGAGCGCAACATAGCTGTTCCAGATTTTGCCTAAGAGTTTTTTACAAATCGCATACACCATCAGAACAGCGAACAGCGATATAACAAACCACATCGGCTCTGCGATGGATATAGACGAACCTATCGTCACAATTCTTTCAAGCAGATATAAAAGATATCCCGAAGGAACGGGCTCGATGTGTCCGAGTTTAAACCAGTTGATGAAAAACTGAAGCACGAATGCAAGGAAAGAAACACCTATATAAGGCACCAGAAGTGTCTTAACTTTCTTGCCTGTATATTTTATGAGATTAGTCGATGAATCAACCTTGTTAAAGTAGCCCGAAATGAAGACAAACATGGGCATAAAAAAAGAATTGTACGGAATAAAATCACCAAAAAGATTGAATGTAATCCATGTATGGTGATCGACAACCATTAAAATACCGATTGCCGATAACACCATAAACTTTTTGTTTGATTTACTGCGCAATTCTTTCATTTTATTCTATCTGTGCTCCGCAATTGGAACAGAATTTGCCTATTGCTTTTGTACCGCAATACTTGCAGAATTTTTCTCCTGCAGCAGCCTTTGCAGCTGCAGCCAAAGCATTTGCCTGCCTCATTGCTTCTGCCAGTTTGTCGGGATCATTAAGAATACTTGCCGTAGCAGCATCGATTGGCTGGCTTACAGCAGACATCGTTTTTAATCTTTCTTCGGAATCTTTGTCGGGTCCAAGTTTGAAAAACTCCATGCCTGTTACCTGAAGTCCTGCGCCCTTTAAGGCATCCGTCATATTCTTCTCGACTTCTCTTTTATGATCGCCTAATTTTAGGGCGTCTGCTTTGCCGCTTAAGTCCATTAAAACCTGTGCGATAAGTGACTGTGCCGTCATAACGCCAAGGCGGTTAATCGCTGCCGTCATAACGCCAATGCGGTTAATCGCATCCCTGTCCGGATATCTGGCCTCATCAATCGGAACAACCGTTGCGCTTGCCTGGCATTCCACGAATACGTTTGTCTGAGTTACCGCATCCTTAAAAGGAATCGGCATCGCGGTTCCTATACGAAGTTCATATTCCATTTTTAATCCCCCTCTTTTATATGTTTACTGAATATCCTTGTACTGGAATATCTGCTCGATGTATTTAGGCGTCGGATATAGGTTTCTGTATACGCTTAATTCCATCTTGGTCATACGGCTTACGAAGTCGTCAAAGATCGAATAATACTGCGTCAAATACACATTCTGTGCAGGATAGTGAGGATATACAATCCAGGGCGGTAATATCTGTCTTATATCCATAATTTCGTAGTTAATAACGATGGCCTTTTTGTCTGCTGCCTCAACCTGCTTAATGTATTTTTCAAGAGTTTTCATACTCTTGCGGAATTCTTTAATGTATTTGTCATCCATGTAGAAGTTCTTGGGATCAAGCGGATCGCCGAAAATGTCTTTTAGCGGAAGATGATGAAAAATGGAACCATCATCATAAAAATCGTCGCTGCATTTTTCGAGCCAGAATTTGCCGATTCTGAGAACTTCTTCGTAATCTTTAAAAACAATATATCTCTTCATGTACAAGCCCCCTTTTACAGAATTTATATAAAAGAAATATTAGGTATATTGTACCACAAAGAGCCGAGGGTTACAGTATTTTATCTAAATCAACGCCGAAATTTTACAAATTTTTTGCAATTTTTGTCCTTTTTCATCGTGACAGAAGTCGCGGATAGGGTATAATTGTTATATGGGGTTATAAACGAATTATTTCGTTTTAAAATTATGACAAGGGGGTATTTCATTATGGATGAAAGACTAGTGGATTTGCGCTCTTCTAACTACAGAGAAGCACGAATCAAAATCATGCAGGGGCATTTCGCCACCCAGAACTCTCACATTAACACTTATATCGATATGTCCACTGTAAAATGCAGACAGAACAACGCATCCGTTTCCGCGAAGGCTCTCGCAGAAAACTATATGCTATCCTTCGCTGTGGATACCATTGTATGCCTCGATGAAACGGAAGTAATCGGAGCTTTCCTCGCAGAGGAACTCTCTCACAGTTATAAAACATGTCTTAGTTTCGGCAACAATATTTCGGTCATCACTCCCGAAGTAAACTCGATGGGACAGATGATCTTCCGTGACAACAAAATCCGTATGGTGGAAGGCATGAATGTACTCATACTGACCGACTCCATCACATCCGGTAAGACCATTCTCCAGGCAATCGACTCGGTAGTTTACTACGGTGGAACCGTAGGCGGCATCGCAGCAATCTTCTCTGCAGTCTCCAAATGTGCCGGCATCGAAGTAAAATCAATCTTCACTTCCTCCGACCTTCCAAACTACGGCTACTATTCGAGAGAAAACTGCCCTATGTGCGCCAAAGGACAGAAGCTCGAAGCCCTGGTAAACGGCTTCGGATATTCGCAGTTGTAATCATAAAAGAAGTACTGGGTAGGAACGGCGGTTCCTACCCAGTTTTTTAATTCATTGATTCTTTTCTAAATAATTAAACTTCATCCACATATCATCTTCGCAGGTACGTCCTTCGGTCTTTTCAAGGATGCGAAGCGTATCATATTGCTCAAGGCCTAAATCCTTTAAAACCTGCTTTATTCTAAATCTCCCTCTTGGAATACATCTCTCATCAAGGAAATACATAAAATCGTCCCAAGTCGGTTTTTCTATGATTCCAAACGGACGAAGAATGGGATTGTCAGTATGATTGATGACTCCAATCTTTTCGCTCCTAAAATCAACGAAAATCTCGCTAATGCATTTATCTTCGTTCATGTATTCAATTTGAAGAGTGTATTTGTCCATATCATCTATCAGAGAAATTCCAAACCATTTCTTTCCTGCATCTTTGAGGTCACAATTTGTGACCTCAAGGCTAAACATAGTTCATCTTCTATGTAGTACTCAGGCAGTTCATAGCAAATCTATCCGCCTCTTCTTCTAAACGTTTATTCTCCTCTATCATTTTTTCTTCACTATAACTGATAAAAGTTGTTTTAACCTTTCTCTGAAGTACATGTTTGATTTCATGGAAGAGTGAGAACCAAAAGTTGTCTGTTTTAAGTCTCTTTTCATTCATTGCTAAAACCACTCTGTCATCTTTCACCCATTTGACTGCTCCGTTTACTCCGGAATTTTTAAGATTCGGTAAAAGAACAAACGCAATTCCGCTTTCAGCAAGCAATTTTTCCAATCTCGGAACAAACGCCTCGGGTTTTTGTGTAGTCATTTTCTTTATTTCAGGCAAAACTGATTTTAGTTTTTGTGCGTTGTAAGGTTTTGTTTCAACTTTGTTGGATATATTAATTGCAGTTTGAACCCAAGCTCTGGAATTGATTACAT
>CACWZK010000189.1 GCA_902765365.1 uncultured Lachnospiraceae bacterium | reverse complement strand
TTGCATCATATCCGACAAGGGAACCGTGGTTTCCATGCCTGAAATTAAACTTGAGTTAGACGACATAAAGATTGTTAACAACAGATTTGATGCCACGCTCGTTTGTGGTCAGCCTGGCACTAAAAAGGGCGGATACGCGCTCGTTTTAAGAGTGGATGACGGCAAGAATACGGTAGAAAGACAGACTTCACTGAAGTTGGTTTAAAGGGAGAAAATGATGGGGGCAGATCTTGATTCAAAAATTGAATTAAATGCAATGAACAGCCTGAATCAAAAGGGGATTGATTTGGGTTCGGATGATTATGATGGCGAATTCCTTGAAATCTATGAAAACGTCATCAAAGAAGCCGACATAATAAGGGATAAGCCTGCTAACTTTGTTCCCAAAACAAACAGACCGAAGAAAAGCGACAAGAAAAGAATTGTTTTGGTTGAGAGCATTGTTACGGATGACGACGAAGCATTTGTCAGAAATCTTTATATCAAGGTTCTCGGAAGAGAGCCTGACAAGGCCGGTCATGACAATCTTATCGCCAGACTCACAGCGGATAAAAGCATTAACAGAGAGAGCATCATTTACAGTTTCTGGCAGACTCCCGAAGGCAAAAACAGAAACATCGAAGTGGTAGGCTTTCACAAGGTTTACATGGATGAACTTCTCTCACATGACGGAGAAGATTTTGTCATGCATGCCTTTTATCAGATACTCGGACGTAAGAGTGAAGAGCAGGATACCAAAAACTATCTGAATGCTATGTTCAGAGAGGGCAAATCCAAAGAAGAAATCATAAGAATCATAAAAGATTCGGAAGAAGCCAAGAGAAGAAAAATCACCATAGAGGGATTTGAAAAAGCTTATAAGAGCCGCAAGAAGAAAGAGAAAATACTTGCGAAACCGGTTATCGGTAATGCTGTACTTTCCCTGTGGAATCTTCTTCACATCAACAGAAAGCTGACTGAATTAAACGACCGCATAGTCAAGTCGGAATTAAAGCAGGCAGAAAAAGTAAATGATATAAACAACAGTATAGAAGATCTTCGCGAAGAATATCTGGAAGGCTCTGAAGGAATATATCAGTTAAAAAAGGAACTCGAAGAAAAAGACAAACTCCTTCGTGCGGAAATAGATAAGAATACCGCCAGACTTGAAAAGAACGAGTATCAGCTCGGCGCTCTTACAAATCTTGATGTAACGCAGGAATATATTGAAAAACTTAATATGCTCTTAAGTTCCAACATGACTGTATGGGGTCCGAGAGAAAGACTTCACATTTCAAAGAGAGCATCGGTTTATACATGTTTCTTTAATACAAACTCAGGCGAAATAACAGTCGGTGATTATACATTTGCAGGCTCAAATGTAAGTATTCTCGCAGGCAGTCATGACAAGAATTTAAAAGGTCTTGTAAGACGTGATGCGGATGAAACTGAAGGCTTTGACATAAATATCGGCAACGGAGTATGGCTTGGTTCTAATGCCACGATACTCGGCCCTGCCAACATCGGTGACAATGCGGTTATTGCAGCAGGCGCAGTGGTAGTACCCGGAACAATAGTTCCCGAAAACACTGTATACGGCGGTATTCCCGCAAAGCAGATTGGCGACAATTTGGTATTTGACGAAGGCATAAACGATGCACTTATAAAAGCTCTTGAGAGAAAAGACGGCATTCTTTTCACCGAAGGCTGGTCCGAGAAAAATCTTTTCTTTTATGAGGGTGTCGGTACTCTCGGATATCATCTTTATGACAGGGAAGGCAAGGCACTTTTAAAGGCCGGCAGTTACAGCCTGAAATACGCCTATATCGAAGACAGAAACGTAAAACTTGAGATTGACGGCGGTGA
This sequence comes from uncultured Lachnospiraceae bacterium, assembly GCA_902765365.1. Classification (GTDB taxonomy): domain Bacteria; phylum Bacillota; class Clostridia; order Lachnospirales; family Lachnospiraceae; genus UBA3766. The sequence continues at coordinate 613 of CACWZK010000189.1, read as the reverse complement.
AAAGAAAACTTATGAATTAAGTGACAAAGAAGGCTGTCTTGAGTTTGAAGTAAAAGACGACGATAAAGGCTATCGTTTTGTAACCTTTAACATTGATTCTTCAAGAGAAGATTTTGCACTGATGATTTTTAGAAAATAGGCAGAAAGATTATTACGGTATAAGAAATGAAATTTATTCAGATGCATCAGATTGTTGCAAAGCATGATGCCATTGGAAATGACATAGAAATGATAAACAAGGTTCTTTGCGAAAACAATGAATCGTATGTTTACTGCGAACTGCAGATTAACAAAAACGTTGAATACATTGATGAGAATAAAATGGAAGAGTTGATAGCAGACGAGGATACCGTTATTATTTATCATCATAGCGTTTACTGGGAGAACGGATACGAAATTATCAAAAAAGCAAAATGCAAAGTGATTTTCCGCTATCACAATATCACTCCCGAAAAATTCTTTGAAAACTACAACAATCTTTTATACTGTCAGTGTAAAAACGGCAGAGAACAGACTAAGAAATTCATTGAAGAAAGACCTGATTCACACTGGTTTTCCGACTCGAAATACAATGCTCTTGATCTGGCAGGCGTACCTGCAGACCATATCCATA
>CACWZK010000188.1 GCA_902765365.1 uncultured Lachnospiraceae bacterium | reverse complement strand
ACCATCGTTGCTACCGAGGAAAGACGGGAAGGCATAGCACAGTTTAGAATGCATACGTTCGGCGACACCTCGCATCTTTATGTGGCGGGAATGGAGCCTGCTTTCTCGGGAAGATTCAGGGAACTTTTTACCAACGAAAACGAACGCCTGGATTGATATTGCGATAAATTTGAGTTGACGTTAAATTTCTTTCATGATATTATTTCGACAGTAAAAGAAAGGCACACGAAAGTGTGAAGGTGAAAGAATGATAATCAGATAGTTTGATTTGGTAAATGCAGACGAATTGATTTAGGCCCCTCGGGTCTGTTTGTGTATGCCGAATTAGATTATCGTATTCATTTTAGATTTCACCCCACAGGTGTGCTTCGGCATATATAATCTTTATTTGTACGTATAATCTGCTTTCGGTATGGAAGCAGATTTTTTTCGCGTTTCTACGAGCGGTGCAAACGAAGAAAATACAAAAGGCCTGCAAGCTTGCTTGCAAGGGATTATTGTATTTTCTGAGTTTATAGCGCGACAGCGCGTAATGAGCAAGTAGCGAAGCGGATTGCGAATTGGCACCGCTAGAGAATGGGGCAAGACCGGAGGTGATAGACATGGCACAGATAAAGGTTAATGATGTCACGTTTTCTTACGAGGGCAGTTTTGACGATGTCCTAACAAACGTGAATTTCAGTATTGATACGGACTGGAAACTCGGTCTCATCGGAAGAAACGGCAAAGGCAAAACCACTCTTTTAAAACTTCTGATGGGTAAGTACGAGTGCAACAAAGGAAGCATCTCTTCGAGCACGAGATTTGACTATTTTCCCTATGAAATAAGCGAAGACGACCTTGATAAAACGGCGGATGAACTTGCATATAAATGGAAGAGCGAAGCGGAATCCTGGCAGATAATGATTCAGTTAAACCAGATCGGAATGGATGCGGAATGTCTTTACAGACCGCTTAAAACATTGAGCTTCGGAGAGCGGACAAGAGTAATGCTGGCGGTGCTTTTTGCGGTGGAAGGAGAGTTTCTTTTAATCGACGAACCCACCAACCACCTGGATACCGCGGCGAGAGAAGCGGTCAAAAAATATTTATCAAAGAAGAAAGGTTTTATCCTGGTATCGCACGACCGAGATCTGCTTGATGCGGTTTGCGACCATGTGCTTGTTTTAAACCGCAATACGATTGAGGTCCAGGCGGGCAACTTTTCCACGTGGTGGGAAAACAAGGAAAAGGCTGATGCTTTTGCAAAGTCCGAGAACGAAAAACACATAAAAGAAATAAACAAGCTGAAGGCTTCTGCCGAAAGAGCCGAGAGGTGGGCGGATAAAAACGAAGCGACCAAAATAGGTTTTGACCCCGTAAAAGAACACGACAGATTCATGGATACAAGAGCTTATATCGGCGCCAAAACCAAAAAGATGCAGTCGAGGGTTAAAAACTTCGAAGGAAGAATCGACAGAGAAATCGATGAAAAAGAAGGGTTACTGAAGGATATCGAAAGGGAAATCAACTTAAAAGTAATGCCGCTTAAGCACCATAAGGATGTGCTTGTTCTGGCAAAAGATTTAACCCTTCGGTATACGGATGCCGAAAAGCCTCTGTTTGAGAATCTGAGATTTGAGATAAGACAGGGCGAAAGAGTGGTTCTAAAAGGTGAAAACGGCTGCGGTAAGAGCAGCATCATAAAAGCAATTCTCGGTAAGGCCACTTACGAAGAAAATATTCCGGGGTATGAAAACTTAATCGTAAACGGAACGCTTGATGTGGCTTCGGGACTTAAGATTTCATACATCAATCAGGACACTTCTTTTCTTACCGGCAGTTTGAAAGATTACTGTAAAGCCCATGATTTCGATGAAAGTCTTTTCCTCGGAATGTTAAACCGGCTGGATTTTAACGCCGTTCAGTTTTCAAAAAACATGGAGGATTTTTCCGAAGGACAGAAGAAAAAGGTACTGATTGCATCAAGTTTAATAACGCCCGCACACCTTTATATCTGGGACGAACCGCTTAATTATATCGATGTGTTTTCGCGCATGCAGATTGAGAAACTGATTCTCTCATTCAAGCCGACCATGCTCATCGTTGAGCACGACGTTCGTTTTCAGGAAAAGGTTGCAACCGAAATAATTATATGCAAAACCGCAAATCTCTGCTAAATTATATATGGTTATAAAGATGACCAAAACCCAAACTCAAGGAAGAAAAAATGAAAAAAGAAGAAAAAACCAATGTAATGCGCGTTCTTGACGCGAAGAAAATAGCATACGAGAGTCATACATACGAAGCGGATCCAACACTGACCGGAGAGCAGATTGCAGATATTTTAAACGAAGATTCGGCGAAAGTTTTTAAGACTCTGGTGACTCAGGGAAAGAGCAATACATACTATGTTTTCGTAGTTCCCGTAAAAGAAGAACTCGATTTGAAGAAGGCAGCCAAGGCAGCAGGCGAGAAG
>CACWZK010000187.1 GCA_902765365.1 uncultured Lachnospiraceae bacterium | reverse complement strand
TAGAATAGTCACTGCCGACTCATGCGAAGGATAGCCGATCGAAAGGCGAACCATAAATCTGTCGAGCTGTGATTCGGGAAGTTTCTGTGTACCTGAAGCGCCGATGGGGTTCTGGGTTGCGATTACCATAAAAGGCTGAGGCAGATATCTGGTGACACCGTCGACAGTTGCGTGACCTTCTTCCATTACTTCGAGAAGAGCAGACTGTGTCTTGGGTGAAGTTCTGTTGATTTCATCAGCGAGGAAAAGGTTCGTGTAAACGGCGCCTTCCTTGAATGTGAACTGGTTCGTGGTTTTGTCGAACATCGTAAAACCGGAAACGTCGCTTGGAAGAACGTCCGGAGTAAACTGCATTCTTTTATAATCAAGATCCATAACCTTGGCGAGGGCGGTAACAAGAGTTGTTTTACCGACACCCGGAATATCCTCGAGCAGGATATGTCCTTTCGCAAAAACCGCACACATAACCATGTCGATAACATCGTCTTTGCCGTGTATCGCGGTTCTTATGGTATTTCTCATTTTTTCCATTTTTTCAAGTGACTGATTCATGTTTTTTCTCCGTAAATTTGATTATTTTATTTTACTAAAAAGAGGCCTTTTTTTCAATAATATTTGAAGCCCGCAAAGTATTATGTTAATATAAGAAATGTTCTTTTCACGGATTAGATTTGCCGATTGGAAATGTCGTGTTTTTATGCATTCGGATAATACAAGTTTTTTGACGGATGTGTTCGGTTAAACGTATAAACGTGAAAGACTTTCGGCAGTATAAAAACCTCCATGTATTTTTTCGGAGAAAACGGAAGAATATTTGATAGGGAAATGATTATTTTTGAGTAAAATTGGCATTATTTGTTTATTTCATTTAGAAGATGTATGAACGGACTTCCGGCGGATTATTATTTAAGACAAATGAATGAGCGTCTTGCGGCTTTTGATAACCCGAAGGTTTTTATGCATGCCTGCTGTGCTCCTTGCAGCAGTTACTGCCTTCTGGCTTTAAGGGATGTTGCATCCTTGGGCGTTTATTATTATAATCCCAATATAACGCTGTCTGAAGAGTATGAGTACAGGTATTCCGAGATAAAAAGACTGATTGGGATATATAACGATAATCCCGACAGGGTACTGAGCGAAGATTGCAGACAGGTTGACATAAATAAAGGTTATGTTAACCGAAATTATATTAATATAATCGATGTTCCTTATGAGCCTCAACTTTTCATGGAAAAAACAAAAGGCTTCGAGACCTGTCCCGAAAGAGGCGAGAGGTGCAGCATCTGTTTTGATTTAAGACTCAGGAAAACCGCCGAAGAAGCCAAGAAGCTCGGGTATGACTTTTTTGCAACGACACTTACCTTAAGCCCGCTTAAAAATACGGATGTCATCAATGCAATCGGGGAAAAGATTTCCGAAGAGGTCGGGGTAAAATATCTGCCGACTGATTTTAAGAAGAAGAACGGCTATAAGATGTCGATTGAACTCTCAAAGGAGTTTAACCTGTACAGACAGAATTACTGTGGATGTATTTTTTCGAAAAATAAAATAGAGCAAAATGGCTAACAAAATGCCCTAAAATGCAAATTTGTTAGCTTAAGATATAAATATTTAAGAATGGAGTACTAAATTGGAAAAGTTTTTAGAGAAATTAAGCAAAGAAACAGCGCTTGCTTTTAAGGAAGCGGGTTATGACGAGAGTTTGGGAAAGGTCGGAATTTCGAACAGACCCGATCTTTGCGAATATCAGTGCAACGGAGCAATGGCAGGTGCGAAGCTTTACAAGAAAGCGCCCATAATGATTGCGAATGAGGTTGCTGAGAAATTAAAAGAGTCAAATGCATTTTCGTCGGTAGAAGTTTGCCCTCCCGGATTTATTAATCTGAATGTAAGTGATGATTTCTTGACAGAGTTTGTATCGGAAATGAGTACAGCTGACAAATACGGTGTGGAAGAGCCTGCTGAGAAGAAGAGATTTATGGTGGATTACGGCGGACCCAATGTTGCCAAGCCTCTGCATGTAGGCCATTTAAGAAGTGCGGTAATCGGCGAGAGCATCAAGAGAATCATCCGTTATATGGGCCACGAGGCAATCGGTGATATTCATCTCGGAGACTGGGGTCTTCAGATGGGTCTTGTTATTGCGGCCGTAAAAGAAGAGCAGCCCGACCTTGTTTATTTTGATGATAATTACGAGGGTGAATATCCTGCTGAGGCACCTTTTACGGTGGGAGATCTTGAGGAAATTTATCCAAAGGCAAGTGCAAAGTCCAAGGTTGATGCAGAATTTAAGGATGAAGCGATGCTTTGCACCAAGAAACTTCAGGACGGAGTTCGCGGATACAGAGCAATCTGGAAGCATATCATGGCAGTTTCCGTTGCCGACCTTAAGAAGAATTACGACAATCTGAATGTTGAATTCGACCTCTGGAAGGGCGAGTCGGATGTTCACGACGTAATTCCCGGGATGGTTAA
>CACWZK010000186.1 GCA_902765365.1 uncultured Lachnospiraceae bacterium | reverse complement strand
TGTAGAGCTGCTCTATAAACGCAAGTTCCACGCTCGTGGGAGCCAGGCGGCATTCTGCCTTTTTTAACTCTTCCTTGTCCGGTACCGACAAAAGGCCGCCGTCCGAAGCGCCTTTTGGGATATTTCCGTCGTTTACTCCGAGGATAAAAAGCTCTTTTGTTTCTTTTAATCTGGTTCTCTGCATGTCTCCGACCAAAAGAGAATCCACTTTCTGCGGAAGCACCCCTACACGTATCTCAGAAAAGCCGACCTTAAGAATATCCGACAATTCTTTTATCGAATAATCCTCATCACCCATCAGGTCTGAAAGCGCATCAAAGAGTTCAATGACCTTGTTGTAAACTCCCGCATATTCCATGGCTTCGCCGATAAGACCTTCTTCACGAAGTTCCTCTGCCATTTCATTCATTTTTTCATATATCTTTCCGCTCTCAAGGATGGAATAAATCTGCTCTATCCATTTGGACAGTTTTCTTTTCCCTGTTCCGCCGGCGCTGATACCCTTAAAAATGGCGAAAAACTCTGCACGAACGGAATTTATTTTATCAATCGGTTCATTTTTTAAACGCTGCTCTTCGCTTGTATAAACAAAGTCCTCTCTCCACTTTGCAATTCCTTTGATGCCACGCGCATAGATATAGTTTTCCAGTTCGTCAATCTCGTCTTCCTCAAGGGGCGATAAGCCTGTACGAAGAAGTTTGAGCACGTCTTCCTGGCGGAAATTATTTCTTAAAATATCTGTTATCGAAAGGATGTATTTTACGAGCGGATTGGCCGCAATGCTTCTGTTGGAATCCATGTAGTAGGGAATCTGATATCTGTCCAGATACTTTGCAAGAGTCTTCTGATAGGCGGTCATGTCCGCACAGATAACGGCAACATCGCGGAACCTAAGATTCTTTTCGCGTATTTCTTTTAAGAGCTCTTCGCAGAAAATATGGCACTCGCTGTCGATATCCGAACATCTTGATATCTTTATCGCACCCGAGGCCTTTACACTCACGTTTTCTTTTCTGAAAAGATTCTTTTCAAGGAATGCAATCTCCGGGTTGTTTTCGTGTCTTAAATCTTTGGTAAGCCGGATATCTTCACGGATATTCACACCCGTCGGATCGTATTCCTTTGAAATATCCGCCATATTTCTTTTGGTCAGATTAAACAGCGTATCCTCGTTGTCGGAGATTTTATGTGCGCTTACACCCGGGTCGTTATCAAACGGAAACGTAATATAAACGTCCTTTGCCTTGTTTAAAACTGCGACGACAGCCTTAATCTGTATCGGGGTAAAGCCCGTAAAACCATCGAAAATAACGACGCTCTTTTCCATCTTTTTGGACAAAGGCAGTCTTTCGATAAACATATCGAGCAGTTCTTCTCTCGTGATATATTTGTCTTCACACTCTTTTAGGAAAACCTCGTATAAAAGCTTTAAATCGGAGAGTTTGTTCTTAAGTGCATCCGAGGTACATTTCTCTTTTATGATATCCAGGTCTTCGGGGCTGACATTATACTGCATGAACTCGGACAAAACGGATTTGACCTCACCCGCCCAGCCTGCATTATCCATGCCTTTTGAAAGCACGTGCAGATTGTCTTTAATCTTCGATGCGCCTCTTTTTATCAGAAGACATTTGCCCGTATCGTCAAGAAGCATTCTCTTGGGCTGTCCGACCTCTTCGAATACTTTTCTCGGAAGGCGCGAAAAACTTAAGACGTCGATATTGATGATACCGCCGTCCGGGTGCGAATTCGCCATGTCCCACTGAGTCTGCATGGTGAACTGATCGGGAACAATCATAAGAATATTGTTCCTTCTGTTCGCCGTCGCCAGGTCGATTGCGAGTTTCTTAACATATTCACTTTTGCCGCTTCCCGAGCCGCCCAAAATAAATTGAAGTGCCATATACTTCCTCTTCTTATCATCGTTCAGGTTTCAATTAATTATCCTTTTGTGCTAATATATATTATACAGTAATCGCTATTATTTTAAACAATTATGACAGACATTAAACACATCACCATAAAAGATATAACCGAATACACACCGTGCGACGAGCCGGTGCTTTATATAACGTCTAAAAGAGACATCGCCGATTATCTGACCTTAAAAGGCGAAGCAGTCTGTATATGTGTGCAAAATGAGGAGCAGCTGCCCGCCTTTGAAGGTTATAAATATTTTATCACAGAAGATGTCCAATATTCTGGACACCTGGATATGGTTTACTGTCATATCAAAAATATTCCCTATGTAATCGGCGAAGACGAGGATTTCATCATACGTGAGGAATGCCCCGAGGACTTGCCAAAGATCCTTGACATGTATGAAGACGAGGCCTGTAAAAGGTTCCTCGAGCCCCTGCCTCCTCTTAATTCAGAGCCCGATTACATCACTCCCGAGGCACGATTTGAATCCGTCAAGAACGGCTATATGCTCTTTGAGTACGGAATGTGGATCATCGAACATAAAGAGACAAACGAAGTCATCGGCCGCGTAGGTT
>CACWZK010000185.1 GCA_902765365.1 uncultured Lachnospiraceae bacterium | reverse complement strand
TAATTAGTTGATGTGCTTATTATAACAACAATAAAACAGATTTTCACGTATCTGGTGAAAATCTGTCAAATGATGCAGGAAAAGGGATTTGAACCCTCACGATGTTTCCATCACACGGACCTGAACCGTGCGCGTCTGCCGTTCCGCCACTCCTGCAAAACCATTTTAGTTTAAAAAACCCTTGAAAGATTTTTCAAGGGTTCCTAATGCGGGAAATGGGACTTGAACCCACACGTCGTTGCCAACACTAGATCCTTAGTCTAGCCTGTCTGCCAATTCCAGCATCCCCGCATGTCTTTAGCGACTTAAATATATTAGCAAAGACCGAAACAATTGTCAATAAATAAAATCATAAAAAATAAAAATAAAAAAAAGGATTTTAAAAAGTTTTTTAGAATAATATTTTTGGATAGGCTTTTCGGGTGACTAAAATGACTATAAGAGAACGTATTGAAAAAGAAGAAAAAGATATTTTAAGCCCTTACGCATGCCTTAGCATTAATTCCAAAGGCAGAGAACGTGAAGAGGAGCAGTGTGACATAAGACCGGTCTTTCAGAGAGACCGTGACAGAATCATACACAGCAAATCTTTTAGGAGGCTTAAAGACAAGACGCAGGTATTCCTTCTTCCCGAAGGCGATCATTACAGGACGAGACTTACTCATACTCTGGAAGTGTCTCAGAATGCAAGGACAATCGCCAAAGCATTAAGGATGAATGAAGACCTTGTGGAAGCTATTGCTCTCGGACATGACCTTGGACATACACCGTTTGGTCATTCAGGCGAAAGAATATTAAACGAAATCTGCCCTTACGGGTTTAAACATAACGAACAGAGCTTACGTACCGTTGAAGTGCTTGAAAAGGACGGACAGGGATTGAACCTTACGTTTGAAGTAAGAGACGGTATCTTAAATCATCAGACATCGTGTATGCCTTGCACGCTCGAAGGAAAGATTGTCAGACTTTCCGACAAGATTGCGTATTTTCATCATGATATGGATGATGCGATAAGAGCGGGCATTCTGACCGAAGACGATGTTCCCAAGGACATAAGAGAAGTTCTTGGCAATACCACGGGCGAGAGACTGGATAAATTCATCCATGACATAGTGACCAATTCGCTCGGCCAAAACGATATTATAATGTCTCCTCCCGTAGCTGACGCTATGGTTAAGATGAAGGCTTTTATGTACGACCGTGTATATAAAAACTCCGTTGCCAAAAAAGAAGAGGGAAGAGCCAAGCTTTTGATAAACAATCTTTATGATTATTATCTGGTTCATCCGGAAGAACTTCCCGACGAACTCATAAAACTGATGGAAAAGGGCGAAACCGCCGAAAGAGTGGTATGCGATCATATCGCTGCCATGACTGACAGATACGCTATCGCCAAATTTGAAGAAATTTACATACCCAGGGTTTGGTACGGCTGAGGTTAAAAATGTATTATCCGCAGGAATTAATAGATGAAGTTCAACAGAATAACGATATTGTGGATGTCATTAACGAATACATACCTCTGACGAAAAAAGGCTCGAACTACGTTTGCATCTGTCCGTTCCATGCCGATACTAATCCGTCGCTTATGGTCAGCAGACAGAAACAGCTTTTCAAATGTTTTGCTTGCGGCGAAGGCGGAAATGTTTTTACCTTTCTACAGAAATACGATTCCAAAACCTTTGTCGAAGCGGTTCAGACACTGGCTGAGAGGAGCGGAATTAAACTTCCCGAGGCTTATTCGGGCGAGTTTTCAAAGGAAAAACAGGATAAAAAATTAAGACTCATAGAATGCAATACAGAGGCTGCGAGATACTTTTATGCGCTTTTAAGAAGTGATGCGGGTAAAGTCGGCCTTGATTATTTTAGGAAAAGAGAACTTTCCGACGAGACCATGAAAAAATTCGGGCTCGGATTTGCGAGTGTAAGCGGAAAAGACTGCATAGCATATCTTAAAAATCAGGGCTTTACCGACAAAGAAATCATTGATTCGGGTGTCGGAGTATTCGACGAGAGATACGGATTAAGAGCCAAGTTCTGGAACAGGGTAATGTTCCCGATTAAGAATCAGGCCGGCAAAGTAATCGGCTTCGGCGGCAGAGTTTTGGGAGACGGAGAACCAAAGTACTTAAACTCTCCCGAGACAATTATTTTTAACAAGAGTACGAATCTTTATGCGTTTGATATAGCAAGAGCCTCCAGAAGCAAATATTTTATCCTCTGCGAAGGCTATATGGATGTAATAGCGCTTCATCAGGCCGGCTTTAATATGGCAGTCGCATCGCTTGGTACCGCTTTTACGCCCGGTCAGGCAAATATCATAAAAAGATACGTAAATGACGTTTATTTATCTTACGATTCGGACGGTCCCGGAGTTACGGCTGCAATAAGAGCAGCGAAGATTTGCCGTGAATTCGCTCTTTCCTGCAAGGTCATCAATATGAAGCCTTACAAGGACCCGGATGAGTTTATCAAGAATCTCGGAAGAGAAGAGTTTCAAAAGAGAATCGACGAAGCGAAAAATGCTTTTATATT
>CACWZK010000184.1 GCA_902765365.1 uncultured Lachnospiraceae bacterium | reverse complement strand
ACCAAAGTTGTAATGGCAGCACATACGTTAGGCAATCCTTTTGATTTAAAAACCGTTAAAGAATTCTGCGATGCGCACAATCTCTGGCTTATCGAAGATAACTGCGATGCCCTGGGTTCCGAATATGAAGGTAAATTAACCGGTACCATAGGAGACATCGGAACATCATCCTTTTATCCGCCTCATCATATGACAATGGGCGAAGGCGGAGCAGTTTATACAGACAATCCTTTGCTTCACAAGATTATGAGGTCTCTTCGCGACTGGGGCAGAGACTGCTCATGTCCTTCGGGCAAAGACAATCTCTGCGGTCACAGATTTGACAGACAGTACGGAGAACTGCCTTTAGGCTACGATCATAAATACGTTTATTCTCACTTCGGCTATAATTTAAAGGCTACTGACATGCAGGCAGCCGTAGGCGTTGCACAGCTTGAAAAATTCCCTTCTTTCGTAGAAAAGAGAAGAGAGAATTTTAAGAGACTTTATGACAGATTAAAAGTAATAGAAGATAAAATCATTTTGCCCGAAGCATGCGAGAATTCCAATCCAAGCTGGTTCGGATTTATGATTACATGCAAAGGCGATGTTAAGCGTTCGTTTGTGGTTCCTTTTATCGAGTCCAAAGGCATTCAGACCAGAATGTTATTTGCAGGTAATCTTACCAAGCATCCCTGCTTTGATCAAATGAGAAAAGAAGGCAGAGGATATCGCGTTGTCGGCGAGCTTACGAATACCGATATTATCATGAATAATTCATTCTGGGTGGGCGTTTATCCCGGTATGACGGATGATATGATTGACTATATGGCAGACATGATAATTGGTGCTGTAAAAAGTGCCCAATAATTCTCATAAAATATGTATATGTCGAAGGCAATTTTTGGTTTTTTTGATATATATTAGTATGTTATAATACCATTAAATTATTTTGGACAGATATATATTATGGATAAAGAAAAATCATATTTTTTCAAACTGAAAAATATTTCCTGGCAGAGAAAGGTAATAATTATTGTATTATCTTATCTTTTTTCTATTTTCGCCGTTTTCGGCATTCAGTTTGACAAATATTCCAGATATAATTTTTCATACGTTTATTTTTTTGTTTTATTCGTGCTTTTCACGCTTCATCTTGTAATTCTTTATGTCGTTTATTCGCATCTTGACGATATTTCCGAACTCGTAAAAGGCAAAGAAAAAGAAGCCATGGAAGCAGCAATGCAAGCGGCTCAAAAGGCGAGAGAAGAAGGAAGAGTTTTCAAAGGTCCCGAAAAGCAGAAAGGCTTTATGGGGATTCTTTTCAGATACAGATTTTTAATTGCGTTTTTACTGCTTGGTACTATATATACAATACAGTTCCTGGGACTTTACCCCGGCATTTTTGCGTTTGATGCCAGAACACAGTATATAAGTTATTTAAATAATAATATGTCGGAATTTCATCCGATTCTCCATACGGTCTTGCTCGGTTCCATTATTAAAGCCGTTTCGAAGGATCCGTATTCCATCAACCACGGCGTCGCCGTTTTCGTTATCATTCAGGCGTTTCAGTGCGTGATGGCTTTCTCGTGTATTATTTCCTATTTGTTTAAAAAAGCCCGCAATCCGGTCATTTATTTCATTGCGATTATCTATCTGGGTATGTTTCCGCCCATCGTCTGGGAGGTTTTGTCGGTCACCAAAGATACTTATTTTATGATCGAATTTATATTTGCGGTTATTTTATCCTTAATGCTCCTTGATATCGTTAATAAACCCGCACAGATGCCCGGTAATCGCGGTAATAAACCCATAGTTCTGGTTGCGATATCGATTATGATCGGTCTCTGCGTTACAGGAATGTGCATTTTCAGAAATAATTGTGTATATGTGATACCTTTCTTTATCATTCCTCTTGTGTTTGTTTTAAAGAAAAAGAAATGGCTCGTCGGAATTACAGCTACGGTATTCGTTGTAATGTTTCTTATCTACAAGCTTGTTTTCGTTCCGTCATTTGCTTCGTACAAGCCCGACGGACGTGAAATGTATTCGGTTCCGATTCAGCAGATAATGGCTGTATACACCAGGGAAGATGCGCATGTTTCTGACTCCGACAGAGCGATGATTGAAAGGCTTATTCCCGAAGAGGGTAGAGAATATCTGCCTTACATTGCAGACATTCCCAAGTCCACGGTAGACATGGCATATTATAAGGAAAACAAAAAAGCCGTAAAAGAAATGTATTTCCGCCTTATGAAAGATAACAAGGGTATATTCGCTGATGCATTCCTTTGCTTAAACTGTGGTCTCTGGTATCCCGGCTTTGAACTGACTTTGTATCCCGACGGCGAAAAAGGTTACTGGCCCGTTACATGCTATGAACCGGCCGTGATGAATTCCCAGATTGATTTCGTTCAGAAATATCATCAGAATATCGAGGAATCTATTTTTGCAAGAAAATGGTCGATTTCGTCCTATCTGGTATCGCCGGGTTCATTTTTCTGGCTGTTCCTTACATTCTTCGGATATGTAATCGAAAAGAAGAAGTTTAAGTATTTCCCGCTTTTCTT
>CACWZK010000183.1 GCA_902765365.1 uncultured Lachnospiraceae bacterium | reverse complement strand
GTGGCTGCATTCGGACAGATTTTATCCAAGGAAATCCTTGAAATGCCAAAGTACGGATGCATCAATATTCATGCTTCGCTTTTACCCATGTACAGGGGTGCTGCTCCCATTCAGTGGGCAATTTTAAATGGTGAAAAGAAGAGCGGCGTTACGATAATGCAGATGGACGAAGGCCTTGATACCGGCGACATGCTTCTTAAAGGCGAGGTTGAAATAACCGATGAAGATACCGCGGACAGTTTGCATGATAAGTTAAGCGAGTGCGGAGCAGACTTAATAGTTGAGGCACTTGCCAAACTCGAAAAAGGTGAACTTACACCCACACCGCAGCCTGAGGGACCTTTGTTTTATGCAAAGATGATCAAGAAGGAAGACGGTGCTATAGACTTTAACGATACCGCCGAAAATTTAGCCAGAAAGGTCAGAGGCTTTTATTCGTGGCCTGCGGCATTTGCGCTTTATAACGGAAGTCTTATAAAATTCTGCTTTGCAAAGGCTGTCGACGAAGAAAGCGGAATGGCAGCAGGCGAGGTATGTAAAGTAGATAAGGATTCGATTTACATTCAGACCGGAAAGGGCATTCTTAAGGTAACAGCCATACAGATACAGGGCAAAAAGGCAATGAGCGTAAAAGATTTCCTGCTCGGCAGAAAAATAAATGTGGGCGAGAAATTCGAAAAGTATGAATAAAGATGTCGAAATAAGAAAAACAGCGCTTGAGACGCTCATACAGATTGAGAAAAACGATTCTCCGTCACACCTTGTGTTAAAGGATGTGCTGGATAAATACGATTATCTTTCAAAGACCGAAAAGGCTTTGATATCGACGATCGTAAAGGGAAGCATAGAGAGAAGAATCGAACTTGATTATGTGATTGATTCTTTTTCGAAGACTCCCTCATGCAAAATGAAAATGCCCATAAGAATAATACTCGAGATGGGCGTTTATCAGATACTTTACATGAATTCCTACGATACGCTCGCAGTCAATTCAAGCGTTGAACTTGCCAGGAAGAAAGGCTTTTCTTCTCTCGCCGGATTTGTAAATGCGATACTTCGCAATATTGTAAGAAACAAAGATAATCTTAAATATCCGGATATAAAAGATAAAAACTATCTCTCGGTAAAGTATTCGATGCCGCAGATAATTGTGGATTTACTGACAGATCAGTATGGAAACGACAATACAGAGAAGATGCTTAAGGCATCTCTTGAAAGCGATTATGTCAGGGTAAGGATTAAAGAAAATTTAACAGACGTCGATAAAGAAAATGTCCTAAAAGAATTTGCAAAAAGAGGCGCGGAAGTTATTAAGACGGAAGGCTTTGACTTTCTTTTAAACGTAAAAGGCATGGGAAATATCGGCGATTACGATTCTTTTAGGGACGGTAAAATATACATTCAGGACGTCGGAAGCTATATGCTTGTAAAGAATGTGCCTGACGGTGAAAAAATTCTTGATACATGTGCAGCACCGGGAGGCAAGAGTATCTTCTTATCGGAGATTTATCCCGATGCAAAGATAACCGCCTGCGATATTTCCGAAGAAAAGACCTCAAGGATTAAGGAAAACATCGAAAGATGTCATGCTTTAAATGTCGATGTTCAGATATCCGATGCGACCGTCTTTAACCCCGAATTTAAAGAGGCATTCGACGTGGTGCTTTCCGATGTACCCTGCTCGGGACTCGGTGTTATAGGCAAGAAAGCGGATATTAAATACAGACTCACCGAAGAAAGTCTGAAAAGCATATACGAACTGCAGCGAAACATTCTTGACAATGTTTCTAAGTACGTCAAAAAAGGCGGATTTTTGGTATATTCGACCTGTACGGTTAACAAAAAAGAAAACGAAGAGCAGGTTGAAAGACTTGTATCCGACGGTTTGTTTGAATATTCAAAACTTAAATTTTTACCCGATGTTATAAAAGACAGAGAAAATAACGGCTGCCTTACACTGATGCAGGGCATTGATGATTCGGACGGATTCTTCATGGCGGTTTTGAAGAGAATATAAAATTTGAAGATGTGTCCCCAAGTGGTCAAAAAAGCCAAAACAGAACCGTCCCCAAATGGCACTTATGAAAGAGATAAAGAATTTAAACTTAACTGAATTAACGGAAGAGATAAAAGGCCTGGGCGAAGCGTCTTTCAGGGCAAAGCAGATTTACGAGTGGCTTCACGTCAAGCTTGTCAGAGATTTTGACGAAATGAGCAATATCTCGACTGCTCTTCGAAACAAGCTAAAAGAAAATTACGAGTTTACGAAACTTGAAACCGTCAGAGTCAGCGAATCGAAGATTGATTCGACCAAAAAGTTCTTATTTGAAACCAAAGACGGCAATTACATAGAGAGCGTATGGATGCAGTATCATCACGGCAATTCCGTATGCATTTCCTCACAGATCGGCTGCAGGATGGGCTGCAGATTCTGCGCATCCACACTCGACGGACTTGTCAGAAGCTTAAGTGCGGCCGAAATGCTCGAGCAGATATATGAGATTACGCGAATAACGGGCGAGAGAGTATCAAACGTCGTGGTAATGGGAATGGGCGAGCCCATGGACAAT
>CACWZK010000182.1 GCA_902765365.1 uncultured Lachnospiraceae bacterium | reverse complement strand
GAGTTGTTTTTTTGGTGTTTTAAGATGTAAGTAAGCACTTGCATTCGAAAATCTTTATATATGGTGTTGTTTAAACTATTAAGTAGAGTTTGAAATTACTTAACTCGAAAATTAACCTATTTGTGGTGGTGAGAAAACACACCATTTTTGAAAAGCATGATCTTTTTTCATGCTTTCATTCTCCCTTTTTGTTTTTGAATGAGTTGTTTTTTTGGTGTTTTAAGATGTAAGTAAGCACTTGCATTCGAAAATCTTTATATATGGTGTTGTTTAAACTATTAAGTAGAGTTTGAAATTACGCAACTCGATAATTAACCTAAATATGTGGTGGTGAGAAAACGCACCATTCGATAGAAGCATGATTCTTTCATGCTTTTATCATTCTCCCTTTTGTTTATCTTTAATGATTTCAGGCAGTATTGTTTTAAAAGAAGTTTTTTTTTAAAATAATGTGGTAGGTGAGGTTTTGTCACCTACTTTATTTTAATTTTAACCTTTTGGGTGACTGCTGTGTAGTATTTGTCCCCTTTGTATTTTATAATCGCATTGTATTTTTTCTTTTGGGTCATCTTCTTGATTTTGAAGGTTGCCTTGCCTTTGGCATTTGTTGTTGCCTTGAAGGTCTTCTTGCCCAATTTTATTGTTACTTTGGCTTTTTTGATAGGAGTTTTACCGGATTTCAGTGTTATTGTGTATTTTTTGACCTTTTCGGATTTCTTGAATGTTTTCTTTTTGGCGGTTAATTTGGAAGCGGCCTTTTTGACTGTTACCTTGACGGTTTTTTCAGATTCAAGATAGTTTGCGCTTTCCTTGAAGGTTATCCTTGCGGTGTATGTGTTTGGCACCAGTTTGGCTACGTTTATTGTGACCTGGCCGTTGTTGTTTGTGGTGTATGTCTTGGCGCCGTTTAAATCAACGGTCACGGTGGCATTTCCGATAGGGTTGCCATTGATGTCTTTGAGGGTGATTGTCAGGTATCTGTTTACGTTGTAAACGGTTGCAACGTCATCTGCAGTAAGTTCTGTAGGTATATTGTTTACTCTGATGAGTATCTCAGTTGAATTTTTTGCAAACACTTCATCGTCACCTACAGTGACGGTAATGATGGCATTTCCCTTGCTGATTGCTGTAACGATGCCGTTTTCATCAACAGTGGCAACGGACTCATTGCTTGATGTATAATTGATGTCATGCTCTTTCACGATTTCAGGAATGGTGGTTGCCTTGATTGCGTGAGTGTCTCCGACTTTCAAATCCAAAGTGGCGTTATCAACGGTGACGCTGACGTCATTCAGGCTGACGGTTACAAAGATTGTCCTGTTTTCTGCAGCGGCATATTCGGAATTGCCGTTAAATGAAACGGTAATGGTGGCATTGCCCACAGCGCGAGGAATAATTGTGCCTGAAATAACCATAACGATACTTGAATTGCTTGAGGTGTAGTTTAAATCACCCGCTTTGGAAGGATTTAAGGTAGCGCTTGTATGCAGCGGGGATGCAGGAGTTTACGGAATGGCCGGGCTTTGCTATGAAGAGGCGGTTAATTTCGATAACGTTGATACGGAAGTGGTTCCGGGCGTTACGGCGGCAATCAGCGGAGCGGCACTTCTTGGGGCCCCGCTTATACATGATTTTTGCCTGATAAGTATGAGCGACAGGCTTACACCGATGGAACTGATTGAGAAGAGGCTTCGTGCTGCGGCGTCGGCGGATATGGTCGTTGTCATCTACAATCCCGAGAGTAAGGGGAGAAAGGGATATCTTGCCCATGCCTGCGAGATTCTGATGGAGAATCTGCCATCCGAGCGGGTTTGCGGAATTGCAGGAAACATCGGAAGAGACGGCGAATACTGTAAGGTTATGACTTTGGGTGAATTAAAAGGTGCTGAGGTGGATATGTTTTCGACGATATTTATCGGGAATTCTTCTACCAGAAATATTACAGAGCACATGGTTACTTTAAGAGGATACAGAAGTGAGAGATAAGGTTCTTATTTTCGGAGGAACAACTGAAGGAAGAGAGCTTGCGGCTGCGCTTTCTGCGGCGGGCGTACAGCACTTGGTGAGTGTTGCGACTGATTATGGCAAGGAAATTGAGGACTCTTTTGGAGAGAAAAATGTCATTGTCGGAAGAAAGAACTCGGATGAGATGGCAGAGCTTATGGTTTCCGGGGGCTTTACGGTTTGCGTTGATGCGACACATCCTTTTGCTACGCTTGTTTCTGCTGAGATTAAGAAGGCCTGCGAAAAGACGGGAGTTGAGTATATAAGGCTTCTTAGAGATACAGGGGCGAAGGCTTATTTGGAGATAGCTTCGAGTGAATGTGGCGCTGAGAAAAGGTTTGATGAAAAAGTGGTGCGTGCAGCGGGAGTTGAGATAAATGGCCTGAATCGATTGCCGTTATGTGATGCAGGTTCAGAGGAATTTCATGCTGATATGGAGAATGGCGGAATTAAGATTTTGAGTTGTGATTCTGTCGTGAGCGCGGCGAAGGAGCTTGAGAAGATACAAGGCAACATACTTCTTTTGACGGGAAGTAAGGATCTGAAGGCGATTATGACTGAGATTTCCGATAAGAGCAGGGTGTACGCCAGAGTTCTTCCGAATATCGAGAGTATAACAAAGTGCGAAGAAGCGGGGCTTCGTGGAAAGCAGATTATTGCTATGCAGGGGCCTTTTTCCAAAGATATGAATGTAGCTCTTATTAAAGAGATTGGAGCGGCGGTTATTCTTACTAAGGAGAGCGGTGCTACGGGCGGGCTTGATGAGAAGCTTCTTGCGGCGAGAGAGTGCGGGATTAAGGCCAT
>CACWZK010000181.1 GCA_902765365.1 uncultured Lachnospiraceae bacterium | reverse complement strand
GAGAATAAAAGACGGCGAAATCGTACTCGATGAAACCGATTTATCAAAAGAATATCTTCAAAGCGTAAACAAAATTGTAATTACCGCATGCGGCTCCGCATACTATGCAGGCTGTGCCGCAAAATACACCATCGAAAAACTCTGTAAAGTCCCGGTTATCACCGAGCTTGCAAGCGAACTAAGATATGCCGATCCATTAATCGATGAGCACACACTTTTAATCGTGCTTTCACAGTCCGGCGAGACCGCCGATACGATAGCCGCGATGAAGGAATGCAAAAACAGAGGTGCCAAAACAATCGCAATAGTAAATGTGGTCGGAAGCACAATTGCCAAACTTGCGGACCACGCACTTTATACATGGGCCGGTCCCGAAATTGCAGTTGCAACCACAAAGGGATACACCACACAGCTGGCTGTTTTATATCTCTTCTCTCTTTATGCGGCAAAGAAAACCCGCACTATAGACGATGAAGAATTTAACCGTCTTTTATCATCGCTTAAAGCCCTTCCGAAGAAGATACAGGAAACCATTGATACCAACTTAAAAATCCACCGGCTTGCCATAAAATACTACGACAACAAATCAATGTTCTTCATCGGAAGAAATACGGATTATGCGATAGCCTTAGAGGGTGCGCTTAAGATGAAAGAGATTTCATACATTCACGCCGAGTCCTATGCGGCAGGCGAACTTAAGCACGGAACAATAGCACTGATCGAGGAACACAGACCTGTAGTTGCTCTTTGTTACAACGAAGCAATCATGGAAAAAACATTGAGCAATATCGTTGAAGTAAAAGCACGTGGCGCAGATGTGCTCGCACTAACCTATAAGGGCAACAACAAAATAGTATCCGTCGCAAACGACGTAATATACGTTCCCAAGGTCGACACACTTTTCTCGGCCGCAGTGGAAATAATACCGCTTCAGATGCTTGCATACTATGTTGCAAAACTGAATGAATGCGATATCGACAAACCAAAAAATCTTGCCAAATCAGTAACCGTTGAATAAGGCAAAAAGAGAACTTGAATAAATTAAAAACATTAATGTGAGGAGGTTTCGAATGACAAAGTATATTTTTGTAACCGGAGGAGTTGTATCAGGGCTTGGAAAAGGAATAACCGCAGCATCACTCGGAAGACTTTTAAAATCACGCGGTCTCAAAGTAGCCGCTCAGAAACTCGACCCTTACATTAATGTCGATCCCGGCACCATGAGCCCTTATCAGCACGGCGAAGTATACGTAACCGAAGACGGCGCCGAAACCGATTTGGATCTCGGTCATTACGAACGCTTCATCGACGAGGACTTAAACAAATATTCGAACCTTACAACGGGAAAGGTTTACTGGAATGTTTTAAACAAAGAAAGACGCGGAGAATATTTAGGCTCCACGGTACAGGTAATTCCTCACATCACCAATGAGATAAAAGAATTCGTTTACCGTGTGGGTAAAAAAACCAACGCTGATGTCGTAATCACCGAAATCGGCGGTACCATCGGCGATATCGAATCGCAGCCTTTCATCGAAGCCGTACGTCAGATATCCCTCGAAGTCGGCAGAGAGAATTCGCTCTTTATCCATGTAACTTTAGTGCCTTTTTTACACGGTTCGGACGAGCATAAAAGTAAACCCACGCAGCACTCCGTAAAAGAGCTGCAGGGAATGGGCGTAAACCCCAACATCATTGTTTTACGATGTGACGAGCCCCTCGAAGAATCCATCTTCAAAAAGATATCACTCTTCTGTAACGTAAAGCCCGACTGTGTAATCGAAAACATTACGCTTCCCATTCTTTACGAAGCACCTTTAATGCTTGAAAAATCAAACTTCTCTTCGGTAGTTTGCAGAGAACTCGGAATAGATGCAAAAGAAGCAGACCTCGACGAATGGAAAAAGATGGTTGAAAGCATCGAAGCCAGAAGCGAATGCATCAACATAGGTCTCGTAGGAAAGTATGTAGGCCTTCACGATGCTTATCTTTCGGTAGCGGAAGCATTAAGACATGCGGGATATTTCCACAATACACATATAAACATCGAGTGGATTGACTCGGAAGAACTCGAAAAAGGCGATATTGATGCAATGCTCTCACATCTTGACGGAATCATCGTTCCCGGCGGTTTCGGTCAGAGAGGTATCGAGGGTATGATTCTTGCAGCAAAATATGCAAGAGAACATCATCTTCCTTATTTCGGAATCTGCCTCGGAATGCAGATTGCGGTTATCGAATATGCAAGAAACGTAGCAGGTATTGAAAATGCCAACTCAGGCGAATTCGACGAGCAGTGTCCAAACAAAGTAATCGATTTCATGCCCGGTCAGAGCGATGATATCGACAAGGGCGGTACATTAAGACTCGGCGCATATCCCTGCGTAATCAGTGAAGGCACCAAGATGGAAGAATGCTACGGTGCAAAGGAAATCAGCGAGCGTCACAGACATCGCTATGAATACAACAACGACTACCGTGAAGTTTTGTCAAACGCAGGACTTAAAATCGGCGGTATGTCACCCGACGGAAACCTCGTTGAAACGGTTGAAATCACGAACGAGGACTTCTATCTCGGAGTTCAGTTCCATCCTGAATTCAAGAGCCGTCCCAACAGACCTCATCCTTTGTTT
>CACWZK010000180.1 GCA_902765365.1 uncultured Lachnospiraceae bacterium | reverse complement strand
GAAGATGCCGTAGGCGACAGATGGAAAATGACTTCTCCGATGCCAGAAGCCGTAAAAGACATGATTGTATATGATGTTAACGAAGTAGAAGAGATATCCTCAAAGGTTGACTTCTGTTTCTCCGCAGTTGACATGACAAAGGATGAAATCAGAGCAATCGAGGAAGCATACGCAAAGGCTGAAACGCCTGTTGTTTCAAATAACTCAGCTCACAGATGGACGAAGGACGTTCCCATGGTTGTTCCCGAAATCAATCCCGAGCATATGAAAGTTATTGACGATCAGAAGAAGAGATTAGGCACGAAGAGAGGCTTTATTGCAGTTAAGCCCAACTGTTCGATTCAGTCATACGCACCTGTTCTTACGGCTTGGAAAGAGTTTGAACCCTACGAAGTAATCGTCAGCACGTATCAGGCTATTTCCGGTGCAGGCAAGACGTTTAAAGACTGGCCCGAGATGGAAGGTAATATCATTCCTTACATCGGCGGTGAAGAA
Source organism: uncultured Lachnospiraceae bacterium (assembly GCA_902765365.1). Classification (GTDB taxonomy): domain Bacteria; phylum Bacillota; class Clostridia; order Lachnospirales; family Lachnospiraceae; genus UBA3766. Next base: position 2,170 of record CACWZK010000180.1, on the reverse strand, counting down.
GAGAAGTCCGAAAAAGAACCCCTCAGAATCTGGGGTAAGGTTGAAAACGGTGAAATCGTTCCCGCTGACAACATCAAGATTACGAGCCAGTGCATCAGAGTACCTGTTTTAAATGGACATACGGCTTCCGTATTCGTTAAGTTTAAGAAACAGCCTACGAAAGAACAGCTTATTCAGAAATTATGGGACTTCAAGGGACTTCCTCAGGAACTTGAACTTCCTTCGGCTCCCAAACAGTTCATTCAGTATCTCGAAGAAGATAACAGACCTCAGGTTGCACTTGATGTTGATTTTGAAAGAGGTATGGGTATTTCTGTAGGACGTATCAGAGAAGACAGCATTTACGACTGGAAATTCGTAGGTCTTTCTCACAACACAATAAGAGGTGCTGCAGGCGGAGCAATCCTTTGCGCAGAACTTCTTAAAGCACAGGGTTATATCAGTGCAAAATAATTGATTGTAACACTTTATCCGTCGGTTGCATGCAACTGACGGATGAGGTGCAATTGTATATAAGGGGTTAATTGATGATAATCGGTCGAAGCAGCGAAATCGAGTATTTAAATAAGATATTTAATTCTTCCGACGGTTCTTTAGTCACTTTATACGGACGTGCAGGTGTCGGAACTTCAAGCGTGTGGCATGAATTTGTCAAAGACAAAAAACATGTTTACATTAAATGCCCCAAAGCATCCAGCAAGCAGATAAGTTTCCTTATCTCGGGTGATCTTACTCTTAAAGGTTTTGAATTCAGCGATGAGTTCCCTTCTTTTGATGTTATTCTAGAAACCGTTTCCAACAAATATAAAACAGAAAAATTTGTACTGGTAATCGATGATTTTGAAAACTGTTTTAAAGCGGACGATATGTTTATCGATACTTTGTTTTCATTTGTAAAAAATCACCGGGACAAACTTTTATGCCTTCTTGTTTCGCACGATACGAGATATGTTGAGAATACTTTCGTGTCAAAGATAGGTAAAAATGCGCTTTCGATAAACGGTTTCTTAAAAGTACAGCCTGTATCTTTTATAGATCTCGTAATGTTTTACAATACACAGGATACATCTAAATGCATGGACTTTTATGCTCTTCTGGGTGGTAATATCGCGTTTTATAATTATTTTGACATCAACAAAACCTTAAAAGAGAACATAATCAAGACTTTTCTTAAGTCCGATTCTGTATTCAGACGTGCGGGAAACGATGTAGTTCTCGAGTATTTAAGGGAAGTAAACGTATACGGTACAATCCTTTACTGCCTTGCCAACGGACACAACAAATTAAACGACATCTATATCCATACAGGCTTCTCAAGAGCCAAGATAAGTGTTTATTTAAAGAATCTGATGAGTCTTGATACCGTTGAAAAGGTTTCGAGTTTCGACACACCCGGAAATGAAAATACGATGAAGGGCGTATATCGTATTTCCAATCCGATTGTTAATTTCTGGTATAAATTCATATATCCTCATGAGTCTTATCTTGAACTTATGACCCCCGAGAGATTTTATGATACTTTTATAAACGACAATATTCCCGACTTCCTGAAGGAAGCCCTTCCTTTGATTTGCAAGGAATATCTTACTTTACTTAACAAAAAACACGGCCTTCCCATCAAGGTTACAAAGTCCGGCGAGTGGGTCGGAAAGGCCGGTACTATTCATTACATCGGCAAAGACGAACACAGAAACATTCTTGCGGCGTACTGTGCGCTCGGTTCCGATCCGATGAACTACTCTGAATTCGAATGGTTTGACTATTGTCTGAAAGAGGCTAAAATCAAAGCCGATTATATTTATCTTTTCTCTAAGAGCGGATTTGACGAAGATTTAAGCGAAATGATTTATGACAGAGAAGTTACCTATGTCGACATTCGAAATCTGTGATTCTTTTATGATTATTCCATTTTTTAAAAAGGAGATTTATGGCAAAAGCAGTATATATTGCCGAAAAACCGTCCGTAGCCAAGGAATTTGCCAAGGCTTTAAAAGAAAGTTTTAAATCCGGCGACGGTTATCTTGAAAGTGATAATTCCATAGTTACATGGTGCGTAGGTCATCTTGTAAATATGAGTTATCCGGAAGAATATGATGCAGCATTAAAGAAATGGTCTTTTGATACAATTCCGTTTATTCCCGAATCTTACAAATATCAGGTTATTTCTTCT
>CACWZK010000179.1 GCA_902765365.1 uncultured Lachnospiraceae bacterium | reverse complement strand
ATTCCGCTCTTATTTCATCGTTTACAAAGCCCATTCCGTTGACCTTGTTTGTCATTTCAACGGCCTCAGTTACCTTTGCTTCAAATTCGTCAAAAGCAGCGTCATCTATCTTGCCTTCCAAAAGAGCAATTCTCTTTTTAAGTCTCATGGTATTGAGTCTGTCCTCGATACCTTTTTTTCTGTCGTCGAGTCTGGTCTCCTTGTTCATGACTTCAAGCGGAATAGCAAGTTTTCCGATATCGTGTAAAAGAGCGCCCGTGACGAGCTGTTCTTTACGCTGTGTGGAGAAGACTTCCTCTTCCTCACCTGCCTCGTGAAGCTTGTTGATATAGTCGGCAATCATACCCGAGTACTTCGCAACATTTCTTGTGTGCGAAGCATTGTAAGGCGTTCTTTCATCGATTGCAGCAGCCATGGCCTCGGTGAAGGACCACATCTGCTCTTTGATTTCTTCCTGATATCTTAAATTCTCGAGGAGTTCGAGAATGTATTTTTCGAATATAAAATAAAGGTCTGCCAGAGCAAGCGCGACGAAAAGATAAATGCACGGAATACATATTCCGTTGCCGGATAAAATTCTTCCGACCAGTGCATAAGCGCCCGCTATAACAAACGAAACGGGAATAGTGATATAAAGTACTTTCTTTCTGAAGAAAAGTATGAACAATACAAAGATAAGCGAAGTAATGGCAGCCATCAGATATTTGTTTGCCAAAAGCATTGTTCTGCCGTTCATATAGGCCTGAACAATATTCGCATGAATTTCACATCCGTACATAACCGTATCACGGTCGGATGTGGCCTGATAAGAATCCTGAGTACCGGGAGCATAAGCACCGACGATAACTATCGCATCCTTAAAAAGTTTGGGATCAACAGTATCACCGTCCAAAACTCTCTCAAACGAAGCCTGGGAATACTCTCCCGCGGTGCCTGCATACATAAACTGGAAGAGCCCGTTGGTAGCGGGTGTAACTACCGTACCGCCGGTTTCTTCCATGTATTTTTTGTAAATGCCGTATGCAAAACTGTCCTGCGTTTTTCCGGCTTTATCCTGTAATGCGGAAGGCACGTTTATAGTGTTTTTCGCATAACGAACGTAACCGTCCGGAGCAATATCCGGATTTGTAAAACCGCTGATTGTAACTGCCCTTAATTCTTCGTAGGGCATTTCGATATCATAAATATGATTTTTGTTAAAGAACTTTCTACCGTTTTCTTCTTCGGTTTCTCCACGTTTTACAACGTTGGTTGCAACAACGACATTTCTTCCCTTGCAGGCTTCAACGAGTTTCGCATCCGCATCTTCGTCAAAATGGTCTACGAACATAATATCCAGTCCGACTACCGAGGGCGCATATTCCTCGTTTTCATAGAGCTTGTTGATTAAATCCGCGGTCTTTTCCCTGGACCACAGAGTAAGATTGCCGTATTTGGTGAGCGTTTCTTCATCGATACCGATTACGACTATATTGGGTTCCGGACCGTCCATATGAGCATACAGATGGTCCGTCACAAACATATCAACCGTATAAAGAATATCGTTACCCGTTGCCACGAAAATCAAAGCAACGGCGATTGCTATCCATAAAAGAAAACGGTATTTTTTCATTCCATAAATCCCCTAAAAAATTTACCCCTAAATCTCTAAAAAGAACTATCCCTGAAGGCCGTTCGACTGCCTTATCATGTCCTCTACAACGATATCGTAGATTTCCCCGACTGTATTGCAGTACTCAAGAATCTTCCAGGGCTCGTTGGTGTGAAAATGAATCTTGATTAAATCCTCATCACCTGCTGCAATAAGTGAATTGCCTTCGAAATGTGTTGTGATGTAATCCGAAATTTCATCCTCGTCGAGATCCTTGTCTCTTCTGTCGATCAAGAGCTGAGTATCATAACGATACGCGAACTGATCGTCTTCTGCATCAATGCTTTGAATGGGTTCCATATATGAATTCCTCCTAAAAAATTATTTACTCTTTATTTTTTCAAGCACCGGAATCGACACCGAAATATAGTCAAATCCGATTGCTTTTAAATTGCTCATAAAAGATATATCCGACGCAAGTTCTCCGCTATCTTAACGGCTGCGGGAGTTTCCAGGCTCTATGTATACTCTGCCTTCGTTGCCGTCGATTAAAATGGTCTTTCCCTTGAGTGTTGAAATATCCTTTATGTCATTCACGATGATTGCGGGAATTCCGAGTGACCTTGCAACTATCGATGCGTGTGAATGTAATGTATTCTTGGTTGAGATTAGGCCTGCGATGTTCTGCTTGCCACGCTTGATTATCTCGGTGACGGACATATATTCCGATACAAGAATTATTTTTTCATCTCCCGGGGTTTCAGAATCTTCTTTAGGTTCTTCACTATTGTCTAAAGTTGAGTCGCCAACATCTTTTAAGACCACACGCAATCTGTCCGATATATCGTACACATCACTGACTCTGCCTTTGACATATGCATCACCGCTTTTTTTAAGGAGTGCTGCAAAATGTTCCGATGCTTTTTTGACTGCGCATTCGGCGCTTATAGTCTCAACTTTGATGATGTTTAAAACAAGCGAATCATATTCCTCGTCTTCGAGGATTAAAATATATGATTTGATGATGTCGTAAACATCTTTGTCGAATTCTGTCGCGCAAAGAGATACCAGATCGTTTTTGACGATTTCCTTCGCTTTAAAATATCTCTCTTTTTGCGAGTATGCATCCATCA
>CACWZK010000178.1 GCA_902765365.1 uncultured Lachnospiraceae bacterium | reverse complement strand
GCCTTCTTTTATCTTCGAAACATCGAGGAGCTTTCCCACCATGTCAGACATGTGATCGACTTCGTTTACGATCCTTTTCGAATAATCCTTACGGCGGTCGTCATCGAAATAATCCCAGTTCTCAACCGTTGCCTTTGTAACGGCAAGAGGGGTCTTTAATTCATGCGCAATGCCTCTTGTAAGCTTCTGGTTCCTGATCTCATAGTTCATCTGGTTTTTATAGAGCATGACGAAAGAGACAACTATCAAAGCCTCAAGAATGATAAATCCCAAGAGCATAAATATATAAGTCAGGGCATTGATCTTAATAACGCTTGCCAAAGGTTTTCCTGCTATGCAGTACGAAACATGGATATTGCCTTCTTTAGCCTGACTGATCAGCACTGATGTCGATGTAAATATTCCTTTTTTAGCATTTACGCCGGAATATTTTTTATAAACCTTTTCTCCTTCTATGCCTGCCTCGTAAGCCATTCTATTTAGCTTTTCAATTTCCGCATCGCCTTTGTGTATTCCCTGTTCAAAAGAATCAAGGATAACCTCACCGCTGTTAATATCTGTTATCGAAGAATAAAAGCCAGTGCGGTCCGCATATTCATATGTGAGATAGTAATTCCACGATCTGATTACCTGCTCTTCCAGCTGTCCGTCAGCGTTATCAGCATGATAATCAATGTTTGCTGTTACAAAAGGCAGATTGAAATGCAAGTTAAAGTCATCTATTTTGTTCTTGGTAAAAATAACAAATGCTATCGAAAATGCCAGCAGCACGACAATGCAGAAAATAGTTCCGTATCTTATATATTGTTTCTTCATTTTTCTTCCTCATATGCATCCATCGAAAACCAGAAATTCGTTCCTTTAAAGCCGCTATAGCATCCGCACTTTGCGTTATGGGCATCAAGAATGCTCTTTACGACAGAAAGGCCTACACCGCTGTTTTCATCCTGTTCTGACTTGTTCTTCTTGGAGTTATAAAGAACGTCCCATACTTTTTCCAGATCGGTTTTTTCGATTCCTGCACCGTCATTCGTGATGCTGAATTCTATTGAATTTCTGTATTTTTTCAGCCTGATCCTGATCGTGTGCTCGCAGTACTTTATTGCGTTTGTCATGAAGTTGTTTATAACTATGTACATCATCTCGAGATCTGCAAACACAGTATAGTTTTCAGCTCTTTCATCTGTCTCGATCACCATATCGATATCTTTTTTCAATATCGATTCCTTGTTTCTCTTCTTTATGTTTTGGGCAAGAAGAAGGAGATCAACATCCTCACGGTTCAGCTTAACGCTGCCGTCCTGTATCTTAGACAGTTCGAGAAGCCTTGTAACCATAGATGACATATGGTCAACTTCAGATATTATCTTTTCCGAATACTCAGGGCGCTTTTCCTCGTCTACGTTTTCCCATTTATCCAGATATTCCCTGGTAACAGACAGAGGTCCCTGCAGATCGTAAGCGATGCCCTTCGTAAGCTTTTCGCTCCTTAATTCGAATCTCTTCTGATTAAGGTAGAGCTTTCTTACTGCATAAATGATTACAGCTTCTACGAAAACCAGAGCCAGAACGGACAAGATATAAACCCACAAATTATCTCTGATGACGATCAGGAGCGGATTTGTTACGAAATAATAAGTAAGAAGGTAATGTCCTTTATCGTGAACAAAGATTACCGAAGCAGTCGTAGTGAAAATCCCTTCCTTGACATTACGGCCGGCAGGAACTTTGCTGTTTAAGTGCTTAGCAACATATGCATCGCTAAGTTTATGAGCCTTTTTGTTTATTCCGGAATTCCCGCCCAAGGAATAATACTCGATCTCATCGAGCCTTACGATCCACTCCTCATAAGGAACGCCCTTCTCTTCATTGACAACTTCAGGCTCAGCAATATTTAATGTCTTGACCTTGTCATCAAAAGAAAAAGTAAACGTGCCTCCGTAAACGAATGTATCATCGCATCTCGCACCTGCTACCGTAATATCTTTTCCGCGCGGGAAGCGGAAGTTTGAAACCTCGTCCTTTGACAGTGTCAGCGGCTCTTCAAAAAACATAAATCTGGTAGAACCGGGAACCAGCTGAGTATCCTTCGCTTCATATCTGTCAGAGGAATCCTCAATAACCTCAGTTTCAACCTCACCATAATAACGGAATGCCAGAAAATCCTGTGACTCAAACATTACCCTGCCATTATTTTCGGTATCAACTATAGAAGAGTAAAAGCCTACGTCATCACCGACGAATGACAGAAATTTCCATGAGTTGACAGCATTATGTGCCAGTGATTCCGGAGTTCCGTTTTCGGAATTGCCCATTGATATTTCAGGGAAAAGAGCAATGTTACGCATACCTTCATTTACAACATCGATCTTTTTCTTTGTATAAAACGACATCAATACCGAGAAGATTACAAGTGCCAAAACACAGTAAACTAACCCAAATCCCAAATAATTCTTTTTCATCTTCTTTGTTCCTTTCCGCGACATCCGTCTTTTGTCATCGTGAGTATAGGAAAAAGTTGTGACCTCTTTATGACCATACAAAACCACAATCTGAACTTAATGAAATTCGCGGCACGGCAACGATATTTATTCCAATACGCATCAATAGTGATAAAATGATTATATCAAAAAATATGGAGGTGCCTTTTATGGACTTAGATATCAACAAGGCTGTAGGTGCTGCTCAGGACGCAGTCAGCGCAATCGCAAAGGACGAGAATGCAAAGAAGATCGCTAATGACGCTATCGATAAGGTTGAGAAGAAAGTCGGTGTTGATCTTCCTGACG
>CACWZK010000177.1 GCA_902765365.1 uncultured Lachnospiraceae bacterium | reverse complement strand
CATATTTGCGCCGAAGTCTTTTCCGAGAACCTTTTTAGCCTCTGCCATTGAATCAATGTACGAATAGTTTCCGTTACCGTCGTCCGCCAGTGTTTCCATTCTTGCATCCGCATAATTTCCGGTACCAAACCCTATAACTGATAAGTATATTTCGTCCTTGGCTTTTTCTTTGATAAGATCGGACAGTTCGCTTTCGCTGGTTACACCGACATTAAAATCACCGTCGGTAGCTATGATTACCCTGTTATTGCCGCTTTCTATGAAATTATCTTTAGCCAGTTTGTAAGCTTGTTTTATACCGCCTGAGCCGTTTGTGGAACCGTACGGGGAAAGAGAGTTTATGGCTTCTTTTATGATTTCTTTGTCCGCTCCGCTTACGCCTTCAAGTACAGTATTGCTGGCGCCTGCGTAGGTTACGATGGAAATTCTGTCTTTTTCGGAGAGATTATCCACCATCAGACAGAAGGATTCCTGTAATAAAGGGAGTTTGTCGTAGCTGTCCATTGAACCGGAAACATCGATGAGCAGAACGATGTTTGAATCCATGGATTTTGAAAAGTCAATCGCTTCTGTCTGAAGGCCGATACGAACGAGTCGATGATCTTTATTCCAGGGACAGTCGGATATTTCCGCATTTATTCCGAAAGGTTCGCCGCTTTTCGGGCCCTTATAATTATAAGAAAAGTAATTAATCATTTCTTCGATTCTGGCTGCGCCGGTCGGGATATATTCGGGTTGGCGGCCGGCATAAATCATCCTTCTTACATTGGCATATGAAGCCGTATCCACGTCAGCCGAGAATGTTGAAAGAGGAGACGTTGAGACATCCTTAAATACATTTTCCGTTAGAGTCGAATATTCTTCGGTTATAAATTCGGCATCGGAATCTCCCAAATTGTACGACTTGTATCCGCCTGTTCCCCAGTATGCCGGAGGCGTGCTAGATAAGCTGTTTGAATTTGACGCATGTGCATCAGAAGTCGCAGAAGCAGAAGTGGGAGCGGCTGCCGACATTGTTCCTGCAGACTGTGTCATGGCTGATGCGGATGAAGACATTGAAGACGTATAGTAGGAATAATTGTGCAGAGGGTGATGTTCGTTTGTTTCAGCATTCTCACACGCAAAAAGTGTTGATACGGCCATCGAAACCGCGATAAGTAGCATGATTTTTTGGGTTATAGTCTTTCTTTTAATCATAATTTCTCATTCCTTTCCGTAAATTGTTTTCTGAATATAAAACAATGATTGGAGAAATTCGTTACAAAGGGACAAAAATTTGGTAGAATGTTAAGGAATGTTTTTAGAACAATTGGAGGGAAAGTTACATGTTTGATTTTAAATACTTCACGCCGACAAAGGTTATTTTCGGCAAAAATACGGAGAGCAGGGTTGCAGACCTCATAAAAGAATTCGGCGGTACGAAGATTTTAATACATTACGGTGGCGGAAGCGTGGTTCGTTCGGGACTTTTAAAGCGTGTAACGGATACACTTGATGCTGCGAACATAAACTATGTGACACTCGGAGGTGCGGTTCCCAATCCTCATCTTGGATTGGTATATGAAGGCATTGAGCTTTGCAAAAAAGAGAATGTTGATTTTCTTCTCGCCATCGGCGGCGGTTCTGCAATTGACTCCGCCAAGGCAATAGGTTACGGCCTTGCAAACGAAGGCGATGTATGGGATTTCTATGATTATAAAAGAAAAGCCGAAGGCAGCATTCCTTTGGGCGTTATCCTTACAATAGCGGCAACAGGAAGCGAAATGAGTGATTCTTCGGTTATTACCAAAGAAGAAGGCCTCGTAAAAAGAGGCTACAGTTCGGATTACGGACGTCCTGCATTTGCGATTTTAAATCCCGAACTTACCATGACTCTGCCTGATTATCAGACTGCCTGCGGATGCACGGACATTATGATGCATACAATGGAAAGATATTTCACACAGGGCGGAAATATGGAAATTACGGATGCCCTGGCTGAAGGTCTTTTACGAACAGTTAAAAAGAACGCGGTTATTCTTCGTGACGATCCCCAAAACTATGATGCGCGTGCCGAAGTTATGTGGGCCGGAAGTCTCTCACACAACGGTCTTACAGGTTGCGGAAACGACGGCGGAGACTGGATGACGCACAAGTTAGAGCATGAACTCGGCGGATTATATGATGTTGCTCACGGTGCGGGCCTTGCGGCTATCTGGGGCACATGGGCGAGATACGTATACAAAAACTGTCTTCCGAGATTTAAGAAATTTGCATTAAACGTAATGGAAGTCGAAAATACGGGCAGTGATGAAGAAATCGCTCTCCGCGGAATCGAAGCCATGGAAGATTTTTACAGAAGCATCAATATGCCCACCAATCTTCGTGAACTGGGCGTTAATCCCACCGAGGAAGAATTTGCCCTTATGGCAGAGAAGTGTGCCATAGGCGTGGGCGGAGCAAAGGGCTCTGCGAAAGTACTGAACGAGGCGGATATGCTTGCAATCTACAAGGCAAGCTTATAAAGGATAATTATGTTTAAACTCTGGGTTAAAGAAATAAAAGATAATCATCTTTTAAAAGATGTCACAATTGAAGATTTAACGAACGACACCCGCACGCATAAAATAATGCATTCGCTTGAAAAGGCCTGTGTGGGTTTTGATCTGGCGATTCCGATATGGCTTGACAGCAACATAAAAGAATTCAAGAGACATTCAAAGACCAGATTTTACAAGGATTCGTTTATTGAAACGATAGAGTTTGATTATCTTGAAATTCAGGTACTGGAGGAATAAAGTATACTGGCATTGCGGTGACACTGGGGGACGGGGGTGTAGTGTCATTTTCGTGACACTACACCC
>CACWZK010000176.1 GCA_902765365.1 uncultured Lachnospiraceae bacterium | reverse complement strand
TTTTGTATACAATCCCGCAGCATTAAGACCGGGAGTAGCAAATTATTACCGTGATAAGCCGGAATACCTTGAAATGGCCAAAAAGATTCTGCTTGCTGTTAATGATGCCGAAACAATGATTACTCTGAATGAAGGCTATCCGATAACACAAGAAGATTTCGAAGAGGTCCTGATGATAGCCGAGCTGTCAAACCCCGTAGTATATACGGCAAAATTCGAAACGGAAGATTATTATAGTTTTAAAATCACATATCCGGACTATTTTGGAGCTTTAAATGAATATGGCGAATTTGTACATGAAGATTATGTCGAAGACGATAAAAACTTCTCCGCCGAATTGGATGAATTTAAAGATTTCATTAATGATGTTATCGACAGTAATGTAAATTACCAGGATAACGATATGGAAAATGCCAGAAGAATATATAAATACCTAATCGAAAATCTGTATATAAACGATAAGGATTATTTTTATTTAGAGGTCATTTATGAATCTGATACCGGCAAACCCATATATCATTTCGATGTGTTAAGAAATCTGAAAAATGACAGATTATATCTGCATGAGTTTATAAAACTCTATCAGTTTATATTAACCCAGCTGAATATAAAAACCATTTATGTCGAGCTTATCGGCAATCCTGCGATGGAAAGATATGAAATGTTAAATCCGGAAAGCGATTATCTTACGAGTGTTAATTGCTTTGCGATTGAATACGACGGTGTGGATTATCTTTGCAATCCTTATTATGAATATCTGGATTATAAAAATTTTCCGATGTATGAAAATGATACCGAATGCCATTGCAATTATTTTGCTGTCAGCAAACGGACATGCAACAGGACTTTTCTTATAAACACTGCTGCTTACAGTCCGGTTTTCGAACCGACATATTTATTTGAGTTTGACGATTTGAATGTTGATTATCCTTTTGACGACAGGGATATTTATTAATCGTTTATTTATATTTGAATTTTTCCCCGATAAATAGTATTATTTATCGGTATGATTTTTCAGGAAAAAGACGAAAGAGAGAAATAAAGTGGGCAATTACGACAAAGAGATACAAAGAAGAAGAACTTTTGCGATTATTTCGCACCCCGATGCCGGTAAAACAACGTTGACGGAGAAATTTCTTTTATACGGAGGAGCCATTAATCTGGCAGGAAGCGTAAAAGGAAAAGCTACCGCAAGACATGCCGTATCGGACTGGATGGAAATTGAAAAAGAAAGAGGTATTTCCGTTACTTCTTCGGTACTTCAGTTTGAATATGACGGATACTGCGTAAATATCCTCGATACACCGGGTCACCAGGATTTCTCCGAAGATACATACAGAACTCTTATGGCTGCAGACTCTGCGGTAATGGTTATAGATGCATCGAAAGGCGTCGAGGCTCAGACAAGGAAACTTTTCAAAGTCTGCGGTATGAGAGGCATTCCCATTTTTACTTTTATAAACAAACTCGACAGAGATGCTCTTGATACATTCGAACTTCTGGATCAGATCGAAAACGAACTCGGAATCGCAACATGTCCCGTCAACTGGCCCATCGGCTCTGGTAAAGGCTTTAAAGGTGTATACGACAGACACAATGAAAAAGTCGTAATGTTCTCCGATACCGAAAAAGGTACAAAGGAAGGAAAGTCCTGGGAAATCGATATGTCTACGAAAGATGCTTTGATTGAAGCAATCGGAGAAGAGGCATATAACAAACTTTCCGATGAGATAGAACTGCTTGACGGCGCTTCCGCCGAATTTGATATAAAAGATGTTCAGAAAGGTCAGCTCACACCGGTATTTTTCGGTTCCGCTTTAACCAACTTCGGCGTTGAAATCTTTTTGAACAATTTCCTTCAGATGTCGACGACTCCGCTTCCCAGAAAGAGTGATATCGGTATAATAGATCCGCTTGAAAACGAATTTTCCGCTTTTGTATTTAAAATACAGGCCAATATGAACAAGGCTCACCGTGACAGAATCGCTTTTATGCGTATATGTTCCGGTAAGTTTGATGCAAGCAAGGAAGTTTATCATATGCAGGGCGGCAAATCCATGCGACTTTCACAGCCCCAGCAGATAATGGCGGACGACAGAAAAATACTCGATACCGCTTATGCGGGAGATATTATAGGTGTATTCGATCCCGGTATTTTCTCTATCGGCGACACATTAACAGTAGCAGGCAACAAGTTTAACTACGAAGGAATTCCCACATTTGCGCCCGAGCATTTTGCGAGAGTGCGTCAGATGGATACCATGAAAAGAAAACAGTTTATGAAGGGCATTACACAGATTGCTCAGGAAGGTGCGATTCAGGTATTCCAGGAATTCAATACCGGTATGGAAGAAATCATAGTCGGTGTCGTAGGTGTGCTTCAGTTTGAAGTCTTAAAATACAGACTTGAGAACGAATACAATGTAGAAATTAGAATGGACAATCTGCCTTATGAATACATAAGATGGATTGACAATAAAGACGAGATAGACGTGGCTAAACTGACCGGTACAATGGAGCATAGGCATGACGAAGGACAGAAACAAAGATCTTGTGTTGTCGGAATTCGGAAAGAATTAAAGTTTTTTTATGAAGAAAATTTACCTTTTAATCGGTGCGCTTGTTCTGGCACTTGCCCTTTTAATCGGCGCTTCCGTTCTAATCGACAAACAGCTTGAAAAGGATACTTCTTTTATAAGCGATCATATCGATTTTGACAAAACGGCTCAAAACGTTTCATATACCGTTCCGAACGCTTCCGAACTATCGCCTTATGCCATGGACAAGGAAGTTACGGAAAAAGTTGCAAAGATGGATGATATTTCCAAGATATCCGATGAGCATGAAGTGATTTCCACCGATATCGGCGAAATTAAAATTGATGCCGGCTTATCCGAGGAAGAATGGGGAGAGCGCATTGCAATGGGCATTAACGCCCAGAATATAAATGCCGCCAACAAGGAATGTCAGGGTCATTTTTATTATGACAATTTAGAGCAGGAGTTAAAACAGCTCTATCTTGAAATCTATATTGCAATAAAGAATTATTCGGATACATTTTACATCTGTTCGATAAATCCCGATGATATCGACTATGCGTTTAACTGCGTAATGGGAGACCATCCCGAGATTTTCTATACAAACGGTTACATGTATACGAAATTCACCACTACAGACAGGATAGTAAAAATTGAGTTTACACCGGCTTATACCATTCCTTACGAGGATGTTGTGAAGTACGAAAAGGATATCGAAAACTATAAAAATGCATTTCTTACCGGTGTAAATCAGAATACCGACGATTATACAAAGATTAAGTATACTTACGAATACATCATAAAAAATACGGAATATGATGTTGATTCTGTCCAGAATCAGAATATTCTGTCAGTATTCGTCTACGGAAGGTCTGTCTGTCAGGGCTATGCCAAGGCGTTCCAGTATCTGTCCGAGGAACTGGGAATTCAGAGTACTCTCGTAGTGGGTTATGTGGGTGCAAACGAAGGCCATGCATGGAATATGGTCAAATGTAACGGTCAGTATTATTACATAGACTGTACCTGGGGAGATTCTTCTTACCTTGAAAACTCCATGAGCTTAAGTACAGGTGGTATTAATTATGATTATTTAAATATCACCACAAGCGAACTCGAACTTACGCATGTTATCGACAATTTCACGCCGCTTCCTCCCTGCAACAGCGTTACGGACAATTATTACGTAAAAGAAGGTCTTTACTTTGAGGGAATAGATCTGGTACAACTAGACAATGCTTTTATGAATGCCAAATTCCAGGGCAGGGATTCCGTGGAACTTAAATGTTCGAGCAAGGAAGTATATGATAAACTTGGCGAATATCTTCTTGACGACAACCATATATTTGATTATATGTCAAGCGACAAAGAGAGCATCAAGTTCATGCAGAATAAAGATCTGAATATTTATTCGTTCCCTTTGAGGTAATTTCGGGGACATTAATGTGACTTGTGAGTAAAATGTTTTTGTGATAAAATAAAAAGGCATATGAAGATTTTTTTGTATGCTGTTTTGAAGGTCTTTTAGGAGGTTAAATATGAGTACAGCTAACAACAATGAAAAAATCGGTTCTGTTCGTATCGCGACAGATGTAGTACCTCTTATTGCAGCACTTGCATCTCAGGATGTGGAAGGCGTTACTCCTTTACAGGATAAAAAGAATCTTTCTTTGAAAATTAATTTAAGAAGACTTACCAGAGGCATAAAAGTTGATATTAAAGGCAAGACATGCAGCGTGGATATGGCCATAGGCATTCTCTACGGATATCAGGTTCCCGAGATTTGTCCCAAGGTTCAGAATTCGGTCAAGACCGCTATCGAAACCATGACCGGGCTTGAAGTAAGCGATGTCAATGTCAGAATTGCTTCCGTAAGCATGTCATAAGGAATAAATATGAACAGAAAAACAGAACGTGAATTTACTTTTAAATTGTTGTTTATGTCTGATTTTTACGAGAAGAAAGAGTTGGGAGACGAACTTCTTCTCTATTTTGATGCACCGTTTCCCTTCGAAGACAAAGAGGGAGAATCCGCATCGCCCGAGACTCTTACTTCGTTAAAAGAATCCGTGAACGAAGAAGACAGAAGAAGAATAGTAGCAAGATATGTTGATATAATTGACAAACTTGATGATATTGATAAAAGAATTTCGGAAGTTTCAAAAGGCTGGACTATCGATCGTATCGGAAAAGTCGAACTTGCCGTATTAAGACTTGCGGTTTATGAGATTGTTTACGATGATAATATTCCGACCTCTGTAGCTATTAACGAGGCTGTAGAATTATCCAAAAAATTCGGTCCTCAGGATTCATATTCATTTGTTAACGGTATTCTTGCCAGGTTTGCTTGATGAAAACTATATATTCGGTTTTTCAGGTTAATACATATATTCACAATATGTTCCGCGAAGATTATCTTTTATCCGATGTTTCTGTTTCGGGAGAGATAAGCAATTTGAAATTCCACTCATCGGGACATATTTATTTTACGTTGAAAGACGATAAATCTGCCATTTCGTGCGCCATCTTCCGTCAATCCGCTCAAAAACTTAATATTGCCCTAAAAGACGGAGACAAAATAGTGGCTTCCGGCAGCATATCGAATTACATCCCAAGCGGCGGAGTTACTTTTAACGTTACGAAAGTCGAATATGAAGGTATCGGCGATCTGACCAAGAAATTTGAAGAGCTTAAGAAAAGACTATCCGAACAGGGACTGTTTGACAAAGAGTTTAAAAAACCGATTCCGAAGTTTCCCAAAACTATCGGTATTGTCACTGCTCCCACGGGTGCGGCCATAAGAGATATTATTTCGGTTTCAAAGA
>CACWZK010000175.1 GCA_902765365.1 uncultured Lachnospiraceae bacterium | reverse complement strand
AGTGCATGCTTTAGCGGAGAATATCCCACAGCAATTCCTACCGATACCCGCAAAGACAGATTTGAGAAAAGAATTTCGGAACTTTAAGAGGAATATAGAATGTTAACCTCAAGAGACTTTAACAGAAAGATAATATTAGAAGACGGTGTAGAGTATTACGGTTATGCTTTCGGCGATACAGAAGATAAGCTCTGCGAAATTGTCTTCAATACTTCAATGGTCGGATATCAGGAAATAATATCCGATCCGTCGTATACATATCAGGCGGTAGTGATGACATATCCTTTAATCGGCAACTACGGAATGGCTTCGGAAGACTATGAGACCGTAATACCGACTATAGGCGGACTGATTGTCAGGGAAATAAATGATGAGCCTTCAAACTTCAGAAGCGAAAGAAGTGTCGATGAGGTTTTAAAAGCTTTTAAGATACCCGGAATCTACGGTGTGGATACACGAAAAATCACGCGTTCCATCAGAGACCTTGGAAGCAGAAAAGTTCTCATTACCAACATGAGTACAACACTTGAGGAAGGTCTTGAGATTATAAAGAATAACGAAATCCCGAAGGATGCGGTTTCAAAGGTCAGCTGCAAGGAAATCATCTCCTATCCGGGCAATAATTCGGCAGCCTCTCATCCTACAAAGAACCTGACCGTGGTCGCTATTGACTGCGGTATGAAGCAGAATATCGTGCGTTCCTTAACAGGCAGAGGATGCAACGTAATAAAGGTTCCCTGGAACACAACCGCAGAGGAAATCATAAGACTTAATCCGGACGGAGTATTTATCTCAAACGGTCCCGGAGATCCCACGGATGTTGTCGAAACAATAGAGACCATTAAAAAACTCATCGGCAAATATCCCATATTCGGTATCTGCCTCGGACATCAGATAATATCCCTCGCAAGCGGTGCGAAAACATACAAATTAAAATTCGGACACCGCGGCGGCAACCATCCTGTCAGAAACCTTAAAACAGGCAAAATCGAAATCACTTCTCAGAATCACTCTTACGCTGTAGATAATGACAGCATAAAAGATACAGGTCTTGAGATTACACATATAAATTTACTTGATAACACGATTGAAGGTGTGTCCAATAAATCGGACAGATTGTTTTCGGTGCAGTATCATCCCGAGAGTGCTCCCGGTCCGCAGGACAGCGCGTATTTGTTTGATGAATTTATTGATTTGATGCACGAGGATAAATAAATGCCAAAGAGAACTGATATTAAAAAAGTACTTGTCATAGGTTCCGGTCCGATTGTAATCGGACAGGCTGCGGAATTTGACTACGCGGGAACTCAGGCCTGCCTGGCTTTAAAGGAAGAAGGCTATGAGGTTGTCCTCTGCAATTCAAACCCTGCGACAATCATGACCGATACCGCTATCGCGGATAAGGTTTACATGGAGCCTTTAACGCTTGAGTACATAGCCAAAATAATCAGATACGAACGTCCCGATGCAATACTTCCCGGCATCGGCGGACAGACAGGTTTAAACCTTGCAATGCAGCTTGAGAAAAAGGGCATTTTACATGAATGCCGCTGCGAACTTTTAGGAACAAAAAGCATAAGTATCGAGCGCGCCGAAGACAGAGAAATGTTCAAGGAACTCTGTGAAGAATTAGGCGAGCCCGTGCTTCCTTCGGATATAGCTTCTACCATAGAAGAAGGCCTTAAAGTAATTGAAAAAATCGGCTATCCCGTTGTTCTTCGTCCAGCATTTACACTCGGCGGAACAGGCGGAGGTTTTGCTGAGAATGAAGAAGAATATCTTCCCCTCATGAAAAACGCGCTTGAGCTTTCGCCAGTAAGACAGGTACTGATTGAAAAGAGCATCAAAGGCTTTAAGGAAATTGAATACGAAGTAATGCGCGACTCAAACGATACTGCCATTACCATCTGTAACATGGAAAACCTCGATCCTGTCGGCATTCACACAGGTGACTCGATAGTTGTATGTCCTTCGCAGACATTAACCAACAAAGAGTATCACATGCTTCGTGACAGTGCGTTAAAGATTATAAGAGCTTTGGAAATCGAAGGCGGCTGCAATGTGCAGTTTGCACTCGATCCTAAGTCTTTCCAGTACTACTTAATCGAGGTTAACCCCAGAGTATCACGTTCTTCTGCTCTTGCATCCAAGGCCAGCGGTTATCCAATCGCCAGAGTATCCGCCAAGATCGGAATAGGCATGACACTCGATGAAATACAGATAGCAAACACACCCGCATCTTTCGAACCGACACTCGACTATGTCGTAACCAAGATGCCCCGTTTCCCGTTTGATAAATTTACCGATGCCAACAATTCTCTCTCCACGCAGATGAAAGCCACGGGCGAAGTAATGAGCATCGGCAGAACATTTGAAGAGAGCCTTTTAAAAGCTGTTCGTTCACTTGAAATCGGTCACTTCCATCTTCACTCGCCCAAGTTTGATTTTTCAAGCGATGAAGAACTGTATTCATACATCAAAATCGGCACCGATGACAGAATTTATGCCATTGCAGAACTTTTACGAAGAAACGCGAACGTTGATAAAATCAATCAAATCACAGCCATCGATCTTTTCTTCTTAAGAAAGATAAAACTTATCACGGATGCCGAAAAAGAGCTCGTAAAAAATCCGGGCGACATCGATATTTTAAGAAGTGCCAAGAAGATGGGCTTTTCGGATAAGGAAATCGGAATTCTCTGGAACAAAACCGAAAAAGAAATCTTTGATTTAAGACATGCAAACAAAATAGTTCCCGTGTACAAAATGATTGATACCTGTGCCTCGGAATTTGACTCTTATATACCGTATTTTTACTCGACATACGAAGAAGAGAATGAGTCCGTTATATCGGAC
>CACWZK010000174.1 GCA_902765365.1 uncultured Lachnospiraceae bacterium | reverse complement strand
AGCTGGCTTTAAACAGAAAATATCTTACCGAAGAAGCCAAACTAATGGAAGATGACGACGACTACTGGATTCTCGGAATGCTTTATTACAATCCAAACGACAAGCATCTTAACGTCGATAAAAGAGTCGGCGTGGGAATGACGGTCAACATCGCACATCCCGTCGGCAAAATCCTCGCAGGTTTCGGACTGGTAACAATTGTGATTTCACTTGTTTCTTTAATCTGGATAGGTCTTATGTCCGTCACACCCATAAGGATCATCGAAAATGACAGATACGTAATATGCCATCATTTGTGGGATGAATATAAAATCGCCAAAGACGAAATCACCGCAGTTGAGTACGGCAACTTAAGTGACTTAAAGGCTACAAGAACCGCAGGAACCGGAATGGAAAATGTCGCAAAAGGTACTTTCGCCGTTAACGGCAAAGGCGGCTGCAAGCTATTCCTAAACCCTCAGGCCGGAAAATACATCAAAATCGAGACTTCCGACAGAGTTTACTACATAAGCGAAAATACGGCGGAAGAAACCGAATCACTATACGAAAAACTAAACTAAAAAAAGCCCGAGCAATCGGGCTTTTTTACTTGTTATTAAGCCAGTCGTTGTAAGCTGCATTTGCTTCTTCACTGGCTTTTTTGTCTTTCCATGCACTGATATCGCTACAGATTGCGAGCATTTCATCGACTACAAGCTCTGCGGTTTTTGGTTTTACGTAAGTCAGATAGGAAGTCATTCGTCTCATTGCCTGGGGGCTTCCGAGATTTTTGATAATTTCTTCACCCAGTCTTTCGGGAAAACCAAGTTCGGTCAGAGCTTCCATTAATTCATTTTTTGCATTTATCCAATCGTTTCTGTCGTTCATTTTAAACCTGATAAATATTCTAAAAGAAATTGTCGTTTTAAGGTAATTGCTTAAGGATAAATTCTTTCACGCCTTCAAGGCTGCTTTCTTTCCACGCTCCCTCGTCCGCCTTAAGCGATAACGGGTAAATTATCTGAAAATCAAGCGTTTCTCCCGGAACTCGTCCGCTTCTAAGAGGCTCATAAAAGTTATTGTAGAATTCTTCTTCGGTTGCGTTTTCAAACTGCTCGGGTTTTAAGAATCGAAGCTGCTTTTTGGTATTTTCGATAAACATTTTTGCCGCGAGCGGAGCAAGTTTTTCATAATCATCCTTTTGTACATCGGTGAAAATAGCCGGCAAGTCACCTTTGACAACTCGCTCATTTTCTCTGTCTATTCTGATGCCGAAGGGCTCAAAATCAAAGGACTCTTCCGAGAAATTGAGTTTTACAAACAATCCGGACTCGGTATTAAACTGCGATCTCTGATAAGGAGTATCAAAGATAAAATTGCCGAGCGAATAAAAGATTATTTTATCCCCTACTGTTTCATAGTTCATCGGAACATGAGGATGATGAGCCACAACGATATCCGCACCCATATCAAGGTAAGCAAGGTATCTGTCTCTGGTGTAGTATGTGGGAAGTGCGGTAAATTCTTCGCCCGCATGTGCCACAACGATGCACCATCTGCAGGTCTTTTTTATTTCTTTTATGATCTTTTCTATTTCATCAAGGTCGCTCCAGGAAAAACATCCGGGAGTTTCGGGACCGGCTTTTCTGCAGGCTCTCTGGTAACCGACTCCTATCATTCCTATTCCGCCGGCTTCTTTTAGAATTACGGGTTTTCTCGCTTCTTCTTCATTCATGCCTGCGCCCAAAGTGAGTGCGCCATGTGATGCGGCGTTTTCCAGAGTTGCTTTGATGCCTTCTTCTTTCGCATCCATTATATGGTTGTTGCAGATATTCCAGATATCGGCACCGATTCCTTCGAGGAAATCTCCGACCTTCGGATCCATGCTGTGAACGAGTGACAAAGCGCCGGTCGTCGCATCAATCCGGTTTCTTTCGTATAGTGGACCTTCGACATTTACAATCAAATGGTCGCCCGAGGATAAAAACGTGCGCACTTCATCGGAGAGAAGATTTTCATCCTCCCATCTTTTATCCATATATTTATCAAATCCGATATCTCCGGTAAAAATCAAACTGGTGCTATTCATATTAAGACCTCGTTTTCAAACTAGTTCTATTATAAAGAAAAAAACGTAAAAAGTATATAATTTCAGATGTTACGTCACGGACAATGTCAATTTGAACTTGGGACATTGACAATAGTACTATATCGTGGTACCATCATAGAAATACAGAGGATGAGATTACTATGAAATACAAAGGTTATGTTGCCAAAATTGAATATGATGAAGATAATAGCATTTTCACCGGAATGGTTATTAACACGAGAACAGTAATTAATTTTTCGGGTACTTCGGTTAAAGAACTAGAAACTGAATTTAAGAATTCTGTTGAAGATTATCTGGAATGGTGCAGGGAAGACGGTGTTTCGCCGGAAAAACCTTATTCAGGGAAACTTAATCTTCGATTAACACCGCAAATGCATCAGGAGGCAGCACTTAAAGCAAGTAAAATTGGAATTTCTCTTAATCGTTTTATAGAAAATGCCGTTGAAAATGAATTGAAACAAGGATAAAAAAAATTAACTAAAAAAAAGCCCGTTTTATAACAGGCTTTTTCTATCTCACTCCCTTTTGTTGCGAAAGATTTTCATCAATGATATTATTACGGTGGTTAAAAAATTTTTGAAATAAACAGATTATGGCTCACACAGATTCAGTCAATCCGGACATGATTCCGGTACTCGAAAACAAATTCATATTAACAAAAGCGATGAACCGAAGATACGCGAGAGTCACTTACGGAAGATATCATCTTAAGTGGCAGCGAATTACTTTCCTTGTTTCGATTCTTCTTTTTGCGGTCGGTTTCGTTTTTGTATTTTTACATCTTT
>CACWZK010000173.1 GCA_902765365.1 uncultured Lachnospiraceae bacterium | reverse complement strand
TTTTGACGCCGGCGTCCAGCTTTTGGACGTGATGGTGCAGGCAGGTTTAATCAAATCAAAGGGTGAAGGCCGCCGGCTGGTGCAGCAGGGCGGTGTGTCGCTCAACGACGAAAAGGTCACCGACCCGATGCTGGTGTTGTCCGCCGCCGATTTTGAAAAAGGCTATGCCGTAGTCAAAAAAGGCAAAAAAGTCTTCCATAAGATCACGGTAGCATAAGATGTATTTTCTCGGCATCGGCACCGTCGTCAACTGCGGCGCGGTGGTGCTCGGCGGCATACTCGGTCTGCTGCTGCGGCGCGTACTCAATACGCGTATCTGCGATACCGTGACGCAGGCGATGGGGCTTGCGGTGGTATTTATCGGCGCGGCCGGCGCACTTTCGCGCTTTCAGGATCTGCGCGGCACTGCCCACGAAACAACCCATATTCTTTTGATGGTGCTTTCGCTTGCGCTCGGCGCCGCCGTTGGCGAAGCGATCAATATTCAGGCTTTGACGGAGCGCTTCGGCGCGTTTTTGCGCCGCAAGGTCAAAAGCGAAAAGGATCCGCAGTTTTTTATCTGGTTGACACGTTTTACAAGTATAAGGTATAATATGAATTTGCAGTAGTTTGACTGCATAAAAGATAAAAGGAGATTTAACCATGGCAGAAGAAAAGAAGAACCTTTTGACCCGTGAAGGTCTTGAACAATACGAAGAGGAATTACATTACTTAAAAGTTACCAAGCGTGAAGAGATTGCTCAGAAGTTAAAAGAAGCCAGAGCACAGGGCGACTTGTCCGAAAACGCAGAGTATGACGCTGCCAAGGATGAGCAGAGAAATGTCGAAGCAAGAATCGAAGAACTCGAAAAACTCTTAAAGAACGTAGAAGTTGTCGACAGCGACGGAACAGACGACAAGAGAGTTAAATTCGGTTCAACCGTTAAGATTCTTGACAAGGAATTAAAAGAAGAACTTACATACAGAATCGTCGGTGCTTCCGAAGCAAAATGTCTTGAAGGAAGTATTTCGGATGAATCACCTCTTGGCAGAGCATTAATCGGTGCCAAGAAGAACGATACAATTACAGTTGAAGCTCCCTGCGGAGAACTTAAGTACAAGGTACTTGAGATCGTAAAAGAAAAGAGCTCCAAGAAGTAATCAGGGTTAAGAAAAGTAATTATCGAAAGTAACAAAGAACCGACGGACCTTTGGTTTTGTTCGGTTTTTTGAAGTTTATAGGAAATAACAGGAGAAAAAAATTGGCAGAGAACAATCAGAACAACAATCAGGCATCACAGGATATCAATCAGCTTTTAAAGGTGCGCCGCGAAAAACTCGCAGCACTTCAGGAAGCAGGCAAAGATCCTTTTGTGATTACCAAATACAATCAGACACATCATTCAACAGACTGTAAGAGCGAGTACGAAGCGCTCGAAGCAAAACTCCTTGCTGACAGACCCGAAGTAAACGTGGACGGTCTTGACGAGGAAGCAGCCAAGGAAGCCAAGAAGAATGATTACAACGAAAGACGTGCCATCATGGATGCCAATCCCATTCATGTAAGCATCGCCGGACGTATGATGAGCAAGCGTGTAATGGGCAAGGCTTCATTCTGCAATGTTCAGGATAAGCCCGGAAACATTCAGGTTTATGTTGCGCGCGATGCCATCGGCGAAGAGTCTTATGCTGATTTTAAGAAATATGATGTCGGTGATATCGTAGGTATCGAAGGATATGTATTCCGTACAATGATGGGTGAGATTTCCATTCATGCAGAGAAAGTTACTCTTCTTACAAAGTCTCTCCAGATTCTGCCTGAAAAATACCATGGTTTAACCAATACAGATATCAGATATCGTCAGAGATATGTTGACCTCATCATGAATGAGGAAGCAAAAGATACATTTATCAAGAGATCCAAAATCATTTCATCCATTCGTCGTTACTTAGACGATCAGGGCTTCATGGAAGTTGAAACTCCCATGCTTGTTGCCAACCCCGGCGGTGCTGCAGCAAGACCTTTCGAGACTCACTTCAATGCACTGGATGAAGATTTAAAACTTCGTATTTCTCTTGAACTTTACTTAAAGAGACTTATCGTAGGCGGACTTGAGAGAGTATACGAAATCGGTCGTGTGTTTAGAAACGAAGGTCTTGATACAAGACATAACCCTGAGTTCACATTGATGGAACTTTATCAGGCATACACAGATTATCACGGAATGATGGATCTTACAGAAAACATGTTCCGTCATGTAGCTAAAGAAGTACTCGGTACAACCACATTCAAGTATGGTGATATCGAACTTGACTTCGGCAAGCCTTTTGAAAGACTTACAATGACAGAGGCAGTTAAGAAGTATGCAGGCATCGATTTCGACGATCCCGCTCAGGTTCCCGATACAGAGGCTGCAAAGAAGTTAGCCAAGGAACACCATATCGAATTTGAAGATTTCCATACTAAAGGACATATCCTTAACCTCTTCTTCGAAGAGTTCTGCGAAGACAAGATGGTACAGCCCACATTCATCATGGACCATCCCATCGAGATTTCTCCTCTTACCAAGAAGAAACCCACAGATCCTTCCAAGGTAGAGCGTTTCGAGCTCTTTATCAACGGATGGGAAATGTGTAACGCTTATTCAGAACTTAACGATCCCATCGATCAGAGAGAGCGTTTCGCACTTCAGGATGCCAATGCGGCAGCAGGCGATGAAGAAGCAGAGCATACAGATGAGGACTTCCTTAACGCACTCGAAGTTGGTATGGCACCTACAGGCGGTATCGGCTACGGTATCGACCGTTTGACTATGTTATTAACCAACAGTCCTGCAATCAGGGATGTATTGCTGTTCCCGACTATGAAGACCCAGAAAGAGCAATAATTCAGTATTTGCAAGGGTTTCAGAGATTTTAAA
>CACWZK010000172.1 GCA_902765365.1 uncultured Lachnospiraceae bacterium | reverse complement strand
ATAAGAAACAATCAGTACAAGTTTAAGGCCAATCAGAAAAACGGTATCACGGTTAACGGAACCAACGATGTCGAGGTCCGCTTCGGTAAATGCTGTAATCCGATTCCGGGCGACGATATCATAGGATTCATTACAAGAGGCAGGGGTGTTACCATTCACAGAAGAGACTGTGTCAACATGAGCCCCAATGTACTTTCAGAAGATGACAAGCAAAGAATCATTGAAGCAGACTGGTTAGCCGAAGCAATCGAAGGCGAACTTGACAATTATCTTGCCGAAATCACGATATTTGCAAACGAACGTACCGGACTTTTATATGATGTCACCAAGATATTCACTGAAAACGATACGATGATCAATATGCTTCATACCAATGTTTCCAAGAAGGGCGTTGCCACGATGCGCTTGTCCTTCAGGATAAAGAGCAAGGAAGAACTCGACAAAATCTGTGCGAAACTTTCGGGTATCGACGGTGTAATAGAAGTCGAGAGAACAAAATAAAAGGAAAATTAAAATGTCCCAGATTAAAGTTGGATGCCTCACCCTTGGCATGCTCGAAAACAATACTTACTTTTTACATAAGGAAGGCGAATACGACTGCATTATCATAGATCCCGCAAGAGACGGTGAAATGCTTGTGACGAAATTAAGAGAAAAAGGACTGACCATAAAAGCCATATTCTTAACACATGCACATTTCGATCACATACTCGGAGTGCCGGGAATTAAGAAACTCTGTGATGTTCCTATTTACGGCGGTAAGGACGATGTTGAAGGATTCCTCGATCCGTCTGTTAATCAGTCGGTAAAGATAAACAAACAGATAAGCTTAAAACTTGATTATGAACTTGAAGACGGCGACGAAATAACCGTCTCAGGAATGACGTGCAAAGTAATAGCAACACCCGGACATACACCCGGCGGAGTATGCTTTTATTTTGAAGAAGACAATATCCTTTTCTCCGGAGACACACTTTTCTATGAGACTTACGGAAGAACGGATTTTGAAAACGGTTCCGCGGGCGATATGCAAAGGTCGGTACAAAAACTTTTGCTTCTTCCCGAAGAAACGAAAGTTTACCCCGGACATAACGATTTTACAACCATAGAACATGAGCGGAAATACAATCCGCTTTCAGTAAATTATTAAGAGACGAGGAAGATTACATGAGTTTGACCAAAAAGCCCGTTACAGGCATGAAAGATATTTTACCCGAGGAGATGCGAATCAGGGATTACTGTATATCCGTGATTGAAAAAACATATGAATCCTTCGGATTTTCACATATCGAAACTCCCGCGGTTGAACATATCGAAAACCTTTGTTCAAATCAGGGCGGCGAAAACGAGAAACTCATTTTCAAGATCATGAAAAGAGGAGAGAAGCTTAATCTCGCGGAAGCGCAGAGCGAGGCTGATTTAACCGATTCCGGACTTCGTTATGATTTAACACTTCCTTTATCCAGATTTTATTCAAACAACCAGGCAACTCTTCCCGCTCCTTTCAAGGCACTTCAGATGGGCAGTGTATGGAGAGCCGACAGACCTCAGAAGGGAAGATTCCGTCAGTTCATGCAGTGCGATATCGATATACTCGGCGAAGAGAGTAACTTGGCCGAAATCGAGCTTGTACTCGCCACAACGACTCTTTTATCCAAACTCGGATTTTCGAATTTCAAAGTTAAGATAAACGAAAGAAGAATTCTTAAAGCCATGGCAGCGTATGCGGGCTTTGACGAAGAAAATATCGACCTTGTATTCGTTATCCTCGACAAGATGGATAAAATCGGATTTGACGGCGTAAAAGAAGATCTGATTGCAAACGGCTTTTCGGTTGAAACAGTCGAAAAATACATGGCACTCTTTGATGAGATGGGAAAAACCGGCGATGCTTCAAGCGTTGCAAACATCGATTTCCTAAAAGAAAAACTGGGCGATATCCTTGATGAAAGCGTAACCGAGAATTTAAAAGAAATCTTTGCATCCGTAAATGCTGCAAAGACCGCAGATTTTACGCTTGCTTTTGACCCTACATTGGTAAGAGGCATGGGATATTATACAGGCACGATTTTTGAAATCGAAATGTCCGAACTTAACTGTGCTGTAGCGGGCGGCGGAAGATATGACAAGATGATCGGCAAATTCACCGGCAACGATACTCCCGCGTGCGGATTCTCAATCGGATTTGAGCGAATCATTACGATTATGCTCGACAAAGGATTTAAAATCCCCGGCGAGAGCGAAAAGACTGCATTCCTTGTCGAAAAGAACATTAAGGGCGAGAGAATGGGCGAGATCATAAAAGAAGCGGCAGCTCTTCGTAACGAGGGCAAGGTTGTTCTTATCGCCAAGATGAACAAGAACAAAAAGTTCCAGAGAGAAACACTTGAAAAGCAGGGCTTTACGGAATTTAAGAGTTTCTACGCAGAGGAATTAAAGCACTGATATGATTAAAGTTTTTGCATACAAACTTGATGAAAATAATGCGGACATCTTACTTGATAAGATGTCCCTTTTGTCATTAAAAGAAAAAGAATATGTATGCAGATACAAGTATGAAAAAGACAGACTGCGTTCTCTCATCGGAAGACTTCTTCTTCTAAGCTTCGCCGACAGATATACGAGTGATTTTTTTAAAGAAGTAAATTTCGTATCCGGCACAGATGAATTCGTTAAAGATAAAATATCAGATATCGAAATTTCTATCGACGAAAACGGGAAAGGCAGAATCGACAACAGGGATAATCTTTTCTTTAATATTTCACATTCAAAAGATTATGTCGTGCTGGCTTTATCGGATGAAGAAGTCGGCATAGACATTCAGGAAACAAAACCCCTAAAAGCAAATGTTCCAAAGAGATTTTTTACCGATACGGACAACGAATATATTGACCAAAGCGAAGATGGTAAAATCGACAGATTCACACAAGTCTGGAGCGCAAAGGAAAGCTTTGCGAAGCTTAC
>CACWZK010000171.1 GCA_902765365.1 uncultured Lachnospiraceae bacterium | reverse complement strand
AGAGGATTATATAAAAGATATAAAATATAACCTTGTTAAAATAAAGGAATGACACGTAAAACGAGAAAAAAGCAAATACCGCAATTACCACGGGTTTGCTGTAAGGAATATCGAAGGTGTCCAGAAGACCGCAGATAGAGCAGTAAGTGGCAATAAAAACCAGGAGCCCCTTAAAAAAGCATATAAGGGCCCGGTTGCTTTTCCTTTCCTCGGTTACTTCGCCGACAAGGAGCCTGTTGGACTTTATTTCTTTTTTGTAAAAAAGTTTTTCGAGTCTTGTGAACATGTTTTCCCTTTTATTCGCTCATCTTAATGGTTTTGCCGATGATGTGAATTACCGTTGCTATTTTGCTTGATGAATTTATATAAGTATCAAGCGCGTTTTCCCTGCCTTCATAAAGAGGCTGGCAGTAAAAGTGAGTCATTGCCTCGAGCATTCCCGCCTCGTCCGTTACTGTAAAGAACGAGTAATCGCAGGCTTTGTCGTTGTATATGCAGACTTCGAATCTTTCTTTTTTCTCGTACATGATTTTTATACAGGATAAAAGAGACTCGGATGTATCGTGTATTTCACTCGCACATAGCTCAGGCACGAGAATGATTGCGAGAGTCGAAGTGTGTGCCATTTCTTTTACGAAGAGATCATCGAGCTTCGCGGAGAGCTTCCAGTGAATTCGCTGGAGCCTGTCGCCTGGACGGTATTCGCGGATTTCTTTTACGTCGGATGAAATATTGCCGATGTTCTCAGACTCGGTAAACTCGTCGGGACCATCCTTGGGTACGGCGGGCGGGAAATCTCCGATGTTACGCTCCTTAGGAAGAACCGGAACGGAAGCTTCGAGAGATACGTTTATTTCTTTTTTTATGATGGATAAATAATCGTGAAGGATGATTTTCTCGATATTTACGCTGACTAATCCGATATCGTAGCTTTCAACGGGAATCGTAAAAGAATCGGACTTTCGCATGACGGGAATGGTCAGTTTGTGCGTTGTATCGTTCGGATAAAAACGGTTTTCGGCTTTAAAGATTACGTCGCATGTGAAAAGTCCCAGGCGGGCGTCGTTTTTGTAATCGAGTATAAAAGAAGGTGAATTCGGCTCCTCGACATATTCGGTGTGCGATGTGAGATTGAACGAAAACTTCGAACTGACGTTAAAAAAGATTATAAGCGAAACGGGAATGAGAACAATCAGCATTAAAATAAAAAGCACGATTGCCGGCTGTTCATAAATGAGTGCAAGCGCGCTTAATATTGCTATGGCGAAAATATATAGAATTAGAGTTACAATATTAACCTTCACCAATTAAATCCTTTCGATCTTTTGAGTAAATAAATATCGTTAATTAAATCAAGGAACTTTTACAGAATCAAATGCTACGTTTAATGCGGACTCGATATTCATTCCGCATGCTTTGGACTTGGTTGATAAAATGATTCTGTGGTTGGCGATGGGGTAAAATACCGCCTTGAAATCTTCGGGAACGACATAGTCCCTGCCTTCAAGGAAAGCGTGTGCTTTGGCCATTTTTATGAGTGCAATGCTTCCTCTGGGAGAAAGGCCGAGCGAGAATGTGTCTGCATTTCTTGTGGCCTCGGTGAGGGAAACAGCATAGTCGTAAAGACTTTCTTTTATCTTTGTATTTTCTACTTCTTCCTGGTAAGCGAGAATTTCTTCTTTTGAAATGGCAAACAATGTGCGGTTGATCATATTTGCCAGAACATTCTGCGGAATTTCAATATTCTGTATCTCGTTGAAACGCGGCATTTCCGGGTATTCACTGTAGTCAAGGCCGGGGATGTTGTATTCACTCTTTCCGCATTTAACATTGATACTGTTGTTTGGATCGCAGGTAATGGTAACCATTCCATCCGGAAGGCGCCGAATGAGTTCTGTGAAGAATCTGGAATTGACTACCATAACGCCCGGTTCATCAACATCTGCATCAACGGTGGTATAGATTGCTTTTTTCAGGTCATATCCGGTTACAGTGATTGCCGTTCCGGCTTCAATGAGAAGACCTTCCAGTGCAGAGATTGGACTCTTGGACGGAACTGCTCTGGCTGAAATCAGCACTGCATTCTGGAGAACAGACTTTTCGATTGTGAATTTCATATAATGATCTCCCGTTTTTTGTTTTATAAATATATAAATATAATATTTTTAGCAGAGGTAGTAGTAGAAAAAGAAAATGTTGAAAAGTGTAAAAAGGCCAGAAATTCTGCGATTTTTGAAAGTGGAAAACCTGTGAAGAGAAATGATGATGATTGATGGAAATAGATGATAAAGAATTTTCAACAGAGTAGGATCTGATTTTCAACAGAGAAAATGTTGAAAACTCAAAATTTTAAATAGAGTTTATATTGGAGCTGATATCCCGTATTTTCGCTGCCATGGCAGGATCGATTTTCAGAATATCCTCAATCTTCCGAATAGAGGAGAGAACAGTTGCATGGTTTCTTCCAGTGAACTGTTCTCCGATTTCCTTCAGAGAGAGATTGGTCAGTGACCGCATGAGATACATGGCAACCTGTCTTGCTTCGGTTGGAAGTTTGGAACGGTTCAGACCGCGGATTTCATCTTCACTGATGGAGTAGTATCGGCTGGTTTCTCTCATGATTTTATCCGGTTTCGGAATGTCGCTTCCTGTTCGGATCACATCTTCAATGGCCCTTTTCACAGATTCTGTTGTGATGACTTCATTTAGAATCTCTTTGTATGCCGTCAGTTTCTTGATTACGCCTTCCAACTGCCTGATGTTTGCGGTGATGTTATTTGCAATATAAAGAATGGCATCTTCCGAGAGAATAAGACCAAGCTGTGCTGCCTTATTACGGATAATCACCATTCTAGTCTCCAGATCAGGCGGTTGAACATCTGCCATAACGCCGCCTTCAAATCGGGTACGAAGTCTGTCGTCCAGGAGGGACATTTCAAGGGGAGGCCGATCCGATGTGATGACAATCTGGTTTCCGGCTTCATAGATGGAATT
>CACWZK010000170.1 GCA_902765365.1 uncultured Lachnospiraceae bacterium | reverse complement strand
AATTGATCAGCATCTTTTCAATTTCCGCGCTGTCGATGGGTTTGGTTAAGTAATCGTTAAAGCCCATCTGAATGTATCTTTCCTTAGCGCCTCTGACAACGTCGGCGGTAAGACAGATAACCGGTGTGGCGGAATTCAAACCGCTGTCGAGATATCTTATCTCTTTCATAGCCTCGGTACCGTCCATGCCCGGCATTCTCTGGTCCATAAGGATAACATCATACGCATTGTTTTTCGCAAGTTCTATGGAGTCCGGACCGTTTATCGCGGTATCGATTTTAATGCCTGTTTTCTTTAAGAGATTTTCAACGACGAGAAGGTTCATCTTCGTATCGTCGACTACGAGGATTCGTGCATCTGGCGCACGGAAGGATTCGCGGTAGCTCTCCGAATTCTGAGGCTTTGCAATTGCTTCCCTGTAATCGCCGAGAGGCTCTGCATTTTCGATTTTCTGCCAGAGTTCGAACGAGAACTTGCTGCCCTCGCCATATACGCTCTCAACCTTTAATTCGCTGTCCATGAGTTCAAGGAGTTTGACGGTGATTGTCATGCCGAGGCCCGTACCTTCGATATTGCGGTTTTTAACCACATCGAGTCGCTCGAAGGATTCGAAGAGTTTTTCCATATCGGTATCTTTTATGCCGATGCCGGTATCTTTTACCTCGAAGTAAAGCAAAATCTTACCGTCCTCACTTCTCTCACGCTCTTTCATCGTAAAATCAACCGAGCCTTTTTCTGTGTATTTAACGGCGTTGGTCAAGAGATTTATAATAACCTGATTGATACGCGTATCGTCGCCGTAAAGTTCCGAAGGGATGTTTTTGTCGACCGAAACATTGAGGGTAAGTTTCTTCGAATTGGCCCTGTCGGAAATCGAATTGATAAGATATGCAATCTGTGAGCCCACGCTGTAGCGCACGGGAACGATATCCATCTTGCCGTCTTCAATCTTTGAAAAATCAAGTATACCGTTTATAAGCTGTAAGAGATTGTGACCGGACTGTTTGATTAAGATCATCTCGTTCATGCCGATGATGGCGTTGATGGGCGTGCGGATCTCATGCGACATGTCCGCCAGGAAACGGCTCTTGGCAGCACTTGCTTCGTCAGCCGCCTGTTTCTCAAGGCGAAGCATCTGCTGTTTGTATTCCTGCTCCTGCTTGTTTAATCTGTCGAGAACTCTCGCAAGTAAAATAGCTACGGCTACCGAAATAATCACCGAAATAACCGTTGCGATGATGAAGCCTAATACGAGGCTTACAACACCTTTTTCGACTTCGTCCTTGCTCGTCGCAATACATACATACCAGCCGGTGTTTGTCATCCTCGAATATACGATGCCTCTTCGAAGGCCGTCGTAATCCTTGACATATACCATCTCGTCGGAACCGGTATGAATGGCTTCAATGAGCGGTCCGTAAGGTGAGCCCTCAACGCCCATGACTGTCAAAGGATAATCCTCATAATCGTAAGCATCGTTCGGATGAACTACCATTCTCATGTTCTGGTCTATAAGAAACGCATAGCTGTCGGTCGAGACATTGGCATTTTCAATCATATCCACGAGGACGTCCACGAAAATATCCGCAGCGAGAACTCCCAAAAGTTCGTCGTCCTTGTAAACCGCTTTGGATATCGTGATAACGGATCTGCCGGTGTCGGAATCAAGGTAGGGAGTCGAAAAAAACGTCTCGCCGGTTAAGGCGGATGTCGTGTACCATTCTCTCTCGTGCACGAAGTCAACCGTTCCGTCCGCTATGAAGTCCGAAGCACAGACCATGGTATTGTTGGGATATGTAAAATAAACATCATACACATATCCGTTTTTGTTTAAAAGTTCGTTGCTGTGTTTTAAGTAGCTGTGAAACGCATCATAGTCCTGAAGGGTAATGTCGTTTACGGCTATCTCTGCAGCCATCGTATCGATAATCGTTGCGTTGGTGTTAATCCACGAAGTAAGTTCAAGCGCGTATTTCTGAGCAGCTACTCCATAGTTATCCTCGAGCTGCGCTACCAGACTTTTCCTTGCTCTCTGGTAACTGATAAAAGACAATAAGACCGAACTGCCCAGCACCAGCAGAACTATCATGATTGTCATTCTGGTTCTCAAACTCTTCATTTTCCAAAAATCTCTCTTCCAACAAAAATTTTAATTTTCTTTGATGTCACAAACGCGTTTAAGAGTGTTTAAAACATTTTTCTTATCTTCGCTCCACTTAGGCGCGATTAAGATTTTTTTATCTCCGTCGCCCGTCATTCTGTGAATGATGATGTTTTCCGGAAGTACATCAAGCGCATCTTTAATGAGGGATGCGTATTCAGCCAGTGACAGACAATCGAATTTCCCCTGTCTATATTCATCAGCCAAATCTGTGTTTTCCAAAACATGCAGAAGCTGAAGTTTTATTCCTTCCACACCGCTCTCGCCGACATAGCGGACGGTCTCAAGCATTTCTTCCCTCGTCTCGCCGGGCAAGCCTAATATCACATGCACTATCGTTTCGATGCCTGAAGAACGCAGGTTTCTTACAGCCTCATCGTAGATGCTAAGCGGATAGCCTCTTCGGATATATTCGGCGGTTTTTTCATGTATCGTCTGAAGCCCGAGTTCAACCCAGACGGGCTTTATTTCATTTATCCTTCGTAAAAGATTCAAAATTTCTTCGCCAAGGCAGTCGGGACGGGTTGCGATTGATATGATTTCAACTTCTGGATGTGAGGCTGCTTCCATGTAGATGCGCTCTAACTTCTCTATAGGCGCATAAGTATTCGTGAAGGCCTGGAAGTAAGCAATGAGTCCGTAGTCGCCGTCAGGAAGCTTTGCGACAATTCGCTTCTTGCCCTGTTCAATCTGTTCAGTGATTGATAATTTAGAATCCTCCGCAAAATCGCCCGAACCTCCGGCTGAACAGAATATACAACCACGCGTATCTAACGTACCGTCCCTGTTAGGACAAGTAAACCCTGCGTTAATCGAAACCTTATATATTTTCTTACCGTACCTGCTCTTAAGATACGAATTTAACGTCTTTTGAACCATACTTTACTATTTTACCATAAAAAAGCCCCGAAGATATAGTATTCTTCGGGCTTTTTAAGCTTTTTTTGCATATTTATTCGTGATACTCGTAATTTACATCTTCATCTATGACGGAAATCATGCATTTTGCGATATTCGGATCGAACTGTGTACCGCAGTTTTTCTCGATCTCAGAACGCACAACATCCTGCGGAAGAAACTTTCGATAACTTCGGTTTGAAGTCATTGCATCGTAGCTGTCGGCTACAGAAATAATTCTTGCAAAGTAAGGGATATCTTCGCCTGCTTTCTGGTCGGGATAGCCTTTTCCGTCGTATCTTTCATGATGCCATCTTGCACCGATCATTAAGTCCGGACGGCTTTTGATTTCTTCAAGAATATCGGAACCTATACAGGGATGCGTTTTCATTATGGCGTATTCTTCGTCGGTCATTTTTGATTTGCTGTTGATGATTTCATTCGGAACACCGATCTTTCCGATATCATGCAAAAGTGCCATGTAATAAACACTTTCGCAATCGCCTTCATTCAGTCCAAGTTTTTCAGCAAGCATTCTTGAATACTTTGCCACTCTCACCGAATGACCTTTGGTATATTCGTCCTTTGCATCTATGGTGTGCGCCAAAGCTTCCATGACTTCTACAGAAAGGGTTTTGATTTCATCTTTGGCTTTGATTGCTTCGTTGGTGGCCATCATATTTTTCATGATAACGTAGAATGCCCATACGAATATGAAAATAATAATCAAAGAAAAAGCTGAACTTATAACTACTATTCCGCTATTGGAATGTTTAAGAGACATCGCAATTCCAACAGCACTGAATATTATAGAGAATGCCAACGGTGGAATAACAAAAAGTTTCCAGTTTACTCTTGTTTTTTCTTTAACCAGTTCGCTAAATCTCGAAACAACAAAACGATAAAACGCCCATGCAGCAAAATATAAAAAAACTGAAGTAAATATATCTAAAAA
>CACWZK010000169.1 GCA_902765365.1 uncultured Lachnospiraceae bacterium | reverse complement strand
TGGGACCTGTCTGTGCCTCGCATGCACTAACATGCTTAATACGGTCAACTTCCTTATCTGCTCTGGTATTCTCATGCTTTTTGATGACGTTATTGATATAATCGTCGATTGAGGCACATGCTACAATACCTGTCTGAGAACGTCCGTCCATAATAAGTTCATAAATATAATAAACTTTTTTATCTTCTTCAACGAAATCGCCTTTTTCGATTCTTTCCCAGAGCATATCGTGAGCTTTCTTGTATACTCTCTCATCGTAAGTATCAACATCATCGGGGAAGGAAGTTTCCGCTCTGTCAATAGCAAGAAAAGAGTCGGGATTCTTTAAAACCACTTCCTTTGCTTCTTCACGGTTGTAAACATCGTAAGGAAGCGCGGCGATTTTGCTGCATTTTTCAACTGTCGGTCTGATACCTTTAAAAGGAATTACTTTAGCCATTTTTTTATCTCAACTTTCTTTTTTATTTATCGTAATCAAAATAATCCGCGTCTTCGTCTTTGCCGAAAGGAAGCGCTGCCCTTACCTTGGTATAAGCAGGTTTTAATCTTGCAACCATATTGTCCGTAAAAGTGGATACTCTTAGCCTCACGCTTTTCGATTCTTAATTCTTTCTTGGTCTGCTTGATATTCTCTTTTACGACATGATAATTGTAAAATCCGAGCTTATCGCAGAGTTCGTCAAATCTCTTTAAGTATTCAACACTTATTACAGCACGAAGATCTTTCTTTGAAAGCTTTTCATCCTTGGGATTAGAGAAAATCTCGAGGAATCTGAAGTCTTTTTTAAGATAATACATCTTTTCTTTGCCGAAAAGTTCGTATTTCTGAAGTTTCTTCAAACCTTTCTTTTTTAAGAATATCGTTCCGTCATCCGTATGAATAACCCAGATTTTCTCCATGAATTTCATTCTGAAATCATTTGCTTCTTTATGCTTGAACGCATATGCGGGAATTGCAACGTCATATATGATATTCTCGGATTCACAGTATTTCTTGACGAATTTGGGAACCTTTTTGTAAATAAAAGGTATTTCGTCGTTAAATCCTCTGAGTCTTGCGATAAAAGGCTTGATGTAAATCTTTCTTAAGAATTCTTCCACGCTTAAGAAGAATCTGAATAAAACGAGGCAGATAAGGAATACGAGAATATTCAATGCCACGCCGATCCAGGGGAAGAAAACGTTTACGGTAAGGATTACAACAACAAATACTGTCTTAAATACTTCAAATAATGCACCGGAAAAAGGTACAAACGAGAAGCATGACTGAAGAGCATCCATTCCGAAGAAAACGGTTTTTACAACGAGATATACAATAACCGATACCACTGCCATAAATACCGAGAAAAACGTAGCCGCTATACCCATCGCCACACTTGCTGCACTCGCCTCAGGCGCACCCGCGGCCGCTTTTACGGTAGTAACAGCAAATTTATCGGTAAGTCCGACAACATTCATTACGCCAAGCGCAAGTATAAACACAAGGCCTAAATATTTCTCAAGTTCGCCCAAAGTACAGAGTCCGAACACTTTGGTTGTCTCAAACGATTTCATCAGTTTGCTTATTACAAAGAATATGGCAACTAACAAAAAAACAATAGGATTGCCTGCGGGCGTCGGTACTATATTAAGAGGACTTCCGCAAAGTCTGTTGATATTCTCGATAAGTCCCAAATATACAAGTGCGGTAAAGGGTTCCGCAGATACTCCGACTACGGATGCATAAGCTCCCGCTACATTTCTAAGTGATTTGCCCATAAACATATCGGTCAGAGTACTGATGGTCTCCGATGCGGGAACAAGTTCCTGAGTCTCGGAAGCTCTTACGATAAAATCTTTAATGCCGAAAAACGGTGAGCAGAAAACCGCTACCAAAAGGCAAATCGAAGCATAAATAATTAATAATCGCTTATAACTTTTAATTTCTTTATATAACGCTTCAAACATTTTTAGATCTCCTCCATAAAATATGGGTTATAACTCTTAAAAATACCCATATATAGTAATGATATCACAACATATACACAAATACCATATATTTTGATTGCAACAAAATATATAAAATCACAAATATTAGGGTTTGTAAATATACGATTTTACTGTTAAAATCAATTTCATGATACTTAATATTAACAATATTTCGCTCTCATTCGGCGAAAATACCATACTTAACAACATATCTCTTCTTTTAAACGAAGGCGACAAATGCGCCCTTATCGGCGATAACGGTACGGGCAAATCAACTTTGCTTAAAATCATAACCGGCGAATACAAGCAGGATTCAGGTGAAATATTCTTTAAAAAAGATATTTCCATAGGCTATGTAGCCCAGAATCAGAATTTCGAGTCCGACAATACCATTTATGACGAACTGCTTGAATGCAAGAGAGATTTAATCGAATATGAATCCGGAATTCGTGAAATGGAAGAAAATCTGTCAACCATAAAAGAAGCAGACATGGATGATTACATGAACAGATATCATTCCATGCTCGAAATCTTCGACAAAAAAGGCGGATATACATATAAATCCGAGATAAACGGCGTTTTAAACGGCCTTTCCTTTGCCGAGGATCCGAATAAAAAGATAAATCTTTTATCAGGTGGCGAAAGAACAAGACTTATGCTTGGTAAAATTCTTTTAACAAAGCCCGATCTTATTCTTTTAGACGAGCCTACCAACTATCTTGACATTAAATCCGTCGAATGGCTTGAAAACTATTTAAACAGTATTTCAAGCACGGTTCTTTTAGTATCACACGACAGATATTTTATCAACAAAGTCGCAAACAAGGTCGCAGAGATCTTCTCTTCTTCCATTATTGCTTATGATGGCAATTACGATGATTTTATAGTCAAAAAAGAACAATACTTTGACAGTTTGACAGCCGCATATGAAAATCAGCAGCGTGAAATCAAAAGACAGATGGAAGTTATAAGGAAATTACGTTCCTTTAACAGAGAAAAAAGTATCAAAAGAGCAGATTCCAGACAGCGAATGCTTGATAAGATAGAAATTCTCGACAAGCCTGTGAATGCCGACAATGAAATGAAACTTTTCTTATCTCCCGACAAGGAAAGCGGTAAGGATGTTTTAAGCGTAAAAGGAATTTCCAAATCATTTGGTGTGAGAAAACTCTTCTCTGATATCGATTTTGAAATTAAAAAAGGCGAACATGTGGCTGTTATCGGTGCCAACGGTTCAGGCAAAACCACTATTCTTAAGATATTAAACAATTTAATTCCTTCGGATTCTGCGTGTGAAATAAAGTTTGGTTCAAATGTTACAATCGGATATTTCGACCAGCAGTCCACGGTTATCGACGATAATAAAACGCTGTTTGACGAAATCTCCGACACATATCCGAATATGACTCAGACTGAAATCAGAAATACACTCGGAGCATTTCTTTTCAGTGACGATGATGTATTTAAGAAAATAAGTGTATTAAGCGGCGGTGAGAAATGCAGAGTCGTTCTTGCAAAGATTATGTTGTCCAAAGCCAACTTCTTAATCCTCGATGAGCCTACAAACCACCTGGATATGACTTCAAAGGCAATTCTCGAAGAAGCACTTAACAATTACGAAGGCACATGCCTATACGTGTCGCATGACAGAT
>CACWZK010000168.1 GCA_902765365.1 uncultured Lachnospiraceae bacterium | reverse complement strand
ACTGCCTTGCTCTCGTCGGGATTGACGAGCGCCTTGCCCGGTATCATGTAAGGCGGATTGACCGTTACGGCATCGAACGATGCGTTTTCGCATACGCCCCTCAAATTGTTCAAGTCTTCGCAGATAACTTTAATCTTATCTTCCAGACCGTTTAAAATTACGCTTCTTTGGGCCATATCCGCAGACTCTTCCTGAATTTCGACCGCGGTAAAATGTTCTGCCTCCGTTTTGGCACATAAAAGAATCGGAATGACTCCGGTTCCCGTACAGAGATCCATGACTTTATCGCCTTTTTTAAGGCGCACGAACTCTGTTAAAAGAACCGCATCCATACCAAAACAAAAACGGGTAGAGTTCTGGATTATACTGTACCCGTTTCTTTGAAGCGAATCTATTCTTTCGTTTTCCTTAAGTAAATTATTCATCACCGTTTCGTCTGGGTCTGGATTCGCGACGGTTGTTGTGATAGTGGCCGCCGTTTTTCTTTTGAGGATTGCCCGATTTTTTCTTATCCGATTTTTCAGGTCCGGGACCGTTCTTTTCCCAGTCCTTCTTTTCTTTCTTCTTACCCTTGCCTTCAAAAGAATTGTCGTTCTTTTTGTCGAATTTCTTTCTCTCGGGATTGCGATCTTTCTTAGGGCTTCCGAGGATTTCTTCTATTTCCTCTTCCTGCTCTCTTTCGGTCTCGATAATGTCTTCCTGTTCCTGCTTTTCAAGAAGTTCAAGCGCCTTTAAATCCTCTTCGCTTATTGCTTCTTCTTTATCCTTATGAGACTTCTTTTTAAAGTTAAGCTCGGAAGCGTTGTATTCCCTGATTTCTTTTTCGTCTTTAATCTCGATGACTACTCTGACTTTTTGTCTTAAGACATTGATGCTAACAACTTCGCCTTTGTAGCCGTCATTGGTTGAGACGGTATCACCCACGCCGGGCATGGTTTTGTTTAATTCCTCGTAGGTTTCCTCTTCGTTTTTAAGACAGCACATAAGTCTTCCGCAGACACCCGAAACATTGGCCGGGTTAAGGGATAAGTTCTGTTCCTTGGCCATCTTGATTGAAACGGGAGCAAACTCATGAAGATATGAATGACAGCAGAATTCTCTGCCACACATACCTACTCCGCCGAGTAATTTAATCTCGTCTCTTACGCCAATCTGACGCAATTCGATTCTGGTCTTAAATACCGCTGCGAGATCTTTTACGAGCTCTCTGAAATCTATACGGTTGTCCGCAGTAAAATAAAACATGAGTTTTTTACGGTCAAATGTATATTCCGCCTCCACCAGTTTCATGGGGAGCTCATGCTTTGCAATCTTTTCCTTGCAGATTTTATACGCTTCTTCTCTCACGGCGAGATTGTCTGCCTCTTTTTCGTCATCCTCAGCCGTAGCTATACGAAGGATGGGCTTTAAGGGTCTTACGATATTCTCTTCCGCAACTTCTCTTCTTTCTCCGATTACGGTTCCGTACTCCATGCCTCTTGCAGTCTCTACTATGACATGGTCGCCCTTTTTGATTTCAAAATCGAGCGGATCGAAATAATAGAGTTTTCCCGCAGTACGGAAACGCACGCTGACTACTTCTGCCATACTTACCTTTCTATCCTGTACCTTTTATGACTTCAAGCAGCAAAGTCATGCAGGTTTCGAAATTTGCTTTTGCTTTTATTCTGATCTTGGTCTTTTCGAGAGCTTTTACGATATCATCAATCTTCTCGTAACTCGTCTTCTTGGCCACTGATTTAATATACTGTATTTCCTGCTTGAATACAAGGTCGTTTACATCGTTTGTGGCTTTGAACAAAAGAACGTCCCTGTACCAAACGGAGAAAATATCGAGGTAATCTATCTCGTCGTATTTGTATTCCTTAATCTTGTTGATGGCTTCCATGATGTCGGGAGCATCCATCTCGCTTATGTGTTTAAGGAGCGATACGGCCTCGGTTTTCATCTTGTCGAAATCCTCATTCATAATGAGCATTTTCGCCTTACCGAAGTTGCCCTGCGAGAAAGATACCGCAATATCCGCTTTGTAATCGGGAATCTTAAATTCCTTCATGAGATATTTCTTTAATATCTTTTTCTCAACGGGCTTAAGCGAGAGCTTCACGCATCTTGACTGAATGGTGGGAAGAAGCTTTTCCTTGGATGTGGTCAAAAGAATAATTACCACATATTCGGGCGGCTCTTCGAGAGTCTTTAAAAGAGTATTCTGAGCCACTTCATTCATTATCTCCGCTTCGTTGATAAGATAGATTTTATACCTGCCTTTGAACGGCTTTGTATTGATATCTTTTACAATCTGGTTTCTGACATCTTCCACGCTTATAAGCCCGGGTTTGTCATGAACGATATTGTAAAAATCCGGATGGGCGTTGTTTTCCATCTGCAGACACGACTGGCATTTGCCACAGGGCTTTTCGCCTTCGCCTTCGCATAAAAGAGCCTCGGAAAAAACTCTTGCAATGAATTCCTTTCCGCTTCTCATTTCACCTTCGATGATGTATGCGTGTGCAACCTCTCCGGTAGCAATTGCTTTTTTAAAATATTCGGTTAAATGGTCCTGTCCTATAATGTCTTCAAATCTTGCCATAGTCATTCACCTTTTGTAATCCCCAAACCATAGTCTAAGCTTCCATACTTAAAACATATTCCCTGACCTTTGAAATACATTCCTCGAGATTGTCGTTTACAAATACCTTGTCTATCCCCGCGCTCTTAACTTTTTCTTCACTGAAATCCGCGGAATCCGCAAGGAATCTTCTGCACATTTCATCGTATTTGGGACTCGCCTGTTGTCTTTCTCTTTTAAGAGCTCTTTCGAGTCTTTCGCCGTCATCCACGTCAATCATTACGGGAACAACTTTGTCTTTGCCGAAATAATTTCTTATCTGAACGTAGGATTCGAGTGTGCCGATTACGATATAACTTTTTTTATCAAGTTCCATATCTCCGTCATCGACGGTCATGTATTTCCATATTCCAAAAACGGTATTGTAAGCTCTGGATTCAACGATTTTGCCTTCTTCATGAAGCGCTAACGCTTTGG
>CACWZK010000167.1 GCA_902765365.1 uncultured Lachnospiraceae bacterium | reverse complement strand
ATAGAAAGATTTATGATTTCCCACAATATTGCCGATATAAATGATATCAGAGGTTGTGTGGAATAAAACTGATGTTTTAGATATTCAGGGGGATATGGTATGGCTATTAACAAAACCGTAAGAGAAAAAGCATATGCCAAGGTTAATCTCGGACTAGATGTTTTAAGAAAACGCGAAGACGGATATCATGAAGTGAAAATGGTAATGCAGACCATCGGTATCTGCGACGAACTGATTATATCCACTTCGGCCGATACTCACGGAGTTACCCTAAAAGCAGACGTAGACAATCTTCCGCTTGATGATACCAACTTAATCGTCAAGGCGGCAAATCTTATAATCGAAAAATACGGCATCAAGCAGGGCGTTGAAGTTAAGCTTATCAAAAACATTCCGATGTCGGCAGGACTCGCAGGAGGAAGCTCCGATGCAGCCGCAACGCTTCGCGCAATGAACAGGCTTTTCGGCCTTGGCTTAACCGATGAGGAACTTTGCAGACTCGGTGTTAAAATCGGCGCAGACGTGCCTTACTGCATCCGCGGCGGCACATATTTAGCCGAGGGCTTAGGCGAAATTCTCACCAAGCTTCCCGAGGTACCGCAGTGCACTGTACTTGTTGCAAAACCTAAATTCGGCGTTTCCACGGGCTACGTATATCAGAACTTAAGACTTGACCAGGTGCGCAAACATCCTGACGTGGATGCGGTTGTGGAGAGTATCAAAAAGAACGACTTAAAGGGCATCGCTTTTAACATGGAAAACATTTTAGAGACCGTTACCATCCGCGATTATCCTTTTATACAGATCATAAAAGACATAATGAACGACTTCGGCGCATTAAAAGCCCTGATGAGCGGAAGCGGTCCCACGGTATTCGGTCTTTTTGACAACAAGGCAAATGCCGAAAGGGCAGCAGTTACTTTAAGAGATTTGGACGATGTGGGCGATGTAATCGTTACATGTTTTGAAGACTTAAACTCGGACGAAGTTACCAAGAAAGCGCAGATTACTTTAAAGAGTGTAATGGATGCCGACGAACCTTCCGTCGAAGTTCATGAATGTATCGCAATCGAAAAGCGCGGAACCATCAGTGTAAGTTATCCTGAGAAAGATCCCGAGACCGGCTCCGAGATTATCAATACAATGACCATCAGCGACAGACGCCTTGATTACTGCAAGTCCGGATCAACCAGCACACACATGGTCATCACACCTGATGAAGCGACCAGTACCATCTATCGTACACCGTTTGGTAACATCATCATTGACATTATCTGTCACGAGTATGTTCTTAATGAGATTGCTGACAGAATCATGCTGGAACTCGACTACGATGTGATGCAGGGCGGAACGAACGTAAACCATTGCAATATGACGTTGGAAATCGAGTACAATATCTAAAATATATTAATATTTCTTTATACCTCGCAACCAAATGGTTGCGAGGTTTTTTATTGCCAAAAGTAACTTAATAAAGTAGAATGTGAATACATTCAAATCATATCATGTTCGATTCGGACATTATTTCCCGTTTTTTATAAAAATATGTGTATAACCTGGGGCAAAGTGTATTTTTTGACAGAAAGGAGTTGACACGATTGAGATATATCTCATACAATATCAATAAATAAAGAGGTGATTTTTATGACTCTAAAAGAATATAAAGAAAAAAGAATGAAAGATCCGGAGTTTGCGAAAGCTTATGTGGAGATGCAGCCTGAAATGGAAGTGATTCGTGCTTTGATTGATGCGAGAATCTCTCAGAATATGAGCCAGAAAGAATTGTCAGAGAAAACAGGCATAGCGCAGACGGAGATAAGTAAACTTGAAAACGGAACACGTAATCCGTCAATCAAACTGCTTCAGCGTCTCGCTGACGGAATGGATATGGTGCTTAATGTAACATTTACACCCAAGGAAACAATGATGAAATAAAAAATGCAGGTCCACGACCTGCATTTCGTTTTTGACTTATTTTTTACTAATCGGTTTTGCACCGGCTTTTTCCTGAAGTTTTTCAACCGTACGCTTGAAGAAGTTCTTCTTTTTTACGGGCTGAAGTTCCTGCTTGCCGTGCGCAAGTTTTACGGATACGATGTACATTCCGCTGACTACTGCCTTAACTTCTTTCTTGACGGGAATGGAATCGAAGATTTTGTCGTCTGCGATGAGCGTAACGATCTGAGGTCCGACCTTGGCCTTTACAACGGGAACCTTTAAAAGTCTCGTCATCTTCGGCGCCTGATCGACTACCGACTGAGGAAAGCCCGCATCTTTAAATCTGACTCTCTTCTTGTCGATGATGAGCATAGTCATATTCTGTCTGGCCGCATCAATCTGCTTCTGCTGCTCAGCCTGCTTCTTATCCATTCTCTTTCCGACGAAGAAAAGAACGATAACTGCTATAAGTAAAACCAAGGTAATGGACATCATTACGATGGAGAATGGTGATATCTGTATTAAAAGTAAATTCGGTATCATTTATGGCCTCCTAAAAAATTGCTATATCATCATAACAAAAAACTCTGAAAATAGCAAGAATACATAAATTTGTAAAAATGTTTAAAAAAAGCCGTTAAGCGTTATAAAATATGTAGAATACGCGTATTGATTTATAAAAATTGCTGTGTTATCATAAACGCGATAAAATTTCACGAATTATACATAAATATAGGATATGATATGTATGTCGAAAGAAATTTCGGCGCCCTTTTTTTTACACATTCAAAAATCCTGTAAGTTTTAATCATAAAAGGTCGGCATATGAGCGATAGGAAGTTTAACATTATATGCGGTCATTACGGATGCGGTAAGAGCAATTATTCCATCAATCTTGCCCTCGATATGGCAGGTAAGGGAAGAAAGGTAATGCTCGTGGATTTGGACCTCGTCAATCCGTACTTCCTTTCATCGGGCTACAAAGAAATGCTCGAAGAAAACGAATCGCTCCGCTTTTTGCAAACACAAACGTTGAAACACCCGCGCTTCCCGCAGATTTAAACCTCATGTTCGAGACAGACATGGACGTCGTAATGGATTTAGGCGGCGACGACGCAGGCGCGGTAGTCCTCGGAAGATACAATCCGCAGCTTTCGAACATCAACTACGAAATGATCTACCTCGTAAACAAGTACCGTAACCTCACTGCCACAGTAGAAGATACGGTAGAGATCATAAAAGAAATCGAAGCCGCTTCAAGATGTAAAGCAACAAAAGTCCTTAACAATTCGCATCTTAAGTTTGAAACGACTTATAAGACTATTGAAGAATCTTTGGACTATGCAAAGGAAGTGGCTGAGAAATTAGAGCTTCCATTCGTAGGAACCACAATTCCGAAGTTCTTACTTGAAGACGAGGCAGTTAAAAATAAAATTGAAAACAGTGACGAGAAATTTATTCCCATCGACATTTATGTAAGAGCACCTTGGGAATGAGTCCTTTATACCAATTTTTTTCGATTACCCGGGAGTGGCGACCGTATGATGCACAAGCGGGTAATATGGCTCCGTCGGTGCTTAATGAGACGAGCATTTCAATGCGAAGTCGAAT
>CACWZK010000166.1 GCA_902765365.1 uncultured Lachnospiraceae bacterium | reverse complement strand
ATACATTGTCTTTTGTTTCAAAATTCATCATGAGGTTTTCTCCTTTCTTATTCTTCCTCTTCATTTTCTTCCGGGGTATCAAGGGTATCTTTTGAGTTATTTCTCTTCTTTTTCTTAACTGCAGTAACCCCGATAATTACGCCCACACCGATTACAGCCATAATCATATAAATGATTGTCTTAGGGCTTAATCCAACCGCTGCAACTGTTGCCATTTCTTCTTCTCCTTT
The DNA here is from genome assembly GCA_902765365.1 of uncultured Lachnospiraceae bacterium. Classification (GTDB taxonomy): domain Bacteria; phylum Bacillota; class Clostridia; order Lachnospirales; family Lachnospiraceae; genus UBA3766. Next base: position 2,834 of record CACWZK010000166.1, on the reverse strand, counting down.
CGTATCACTTTCTTTTGGGTTTTCTGTTTCTTTCTCTGTTTCTTCTTTTATTTCCTCTGTTACAGGAGCTTCCTTTTTGCCAAACAAGGCTTCTACGGTTGAGCCTTTCGCATTATTGTTTACTACCGCTCCTTCGGGTATTCCGTCTTCGGGTATTGCCGAGTTTCTTGGAAGGGTTTGAGAAGTATCGGATGTAACATTTAAAAGATCGTTTTCGCTTATTTCTGTAAGAAAATAGACTTTTTCTTCATCCGAGAGCATATCTACAATCAGATAAAAGACTTTTCCGCTCTCTGTTGATATTTGATAAAACTCCCTTCCACCGTTAAATAAATGTTCGTCAACGGTTCCGACGGCTTGTGTCGGATCTGTTGCAGAAGGGTCAATCGGAAGTTCCTTTGCGGGATTTTTATCATCTGTCGGATCTTCATCAAAATACGGGTTATCTACCTCGTATAATTCCGATACAAGACCGGCATTATCTTCCGCATATATATAAAACTTGTTATACCCGGCATCAAATTGGGAAAGCATGATTTTAAGATTCCCATTCCCAGTATTCTTAAACTCATATCCGTTTATAAAGATTGATTTAATCCCGTTTTCGCTTTCTGCATGTACTGTCAAAGCCTTATCAGATACTGCAGCGTTAAGCGTTACTTTAATCTCTTCTTTTTCCTCCGGCGGTGCCGCTTGAACATGTATTCCTAAAAAAAGAAGAGTAAGAACACTGCCCAACTCTCCTAAAATGAAAGATAAAACCTTAGATTTCCTTCTCTCCATTCTTCTCGATTCTCCTCCCTAACAGTTTCTCATTCTCTTTGAAGTTTTCTTCCAAGATGCGATCAAGTTCTCCCGGGGCTAAATGTCTTTTCTTCACAACCCTTAAAGTCTGTGCATCAACAAGTTCGCCTTTTTTCTTTAAAAGATCTCTTACTTTCCCCTGCTTTTCGACAACTTCTTTCTTAGCAGAAGCTATTTTCTTATCAATTTCTTCAATTTCCTGTTCGTACATATATTCACGTCCTTTCTTATTCTGTATCTAAATAAAAAAGAGGATTTCTATAATCCCCATTTTCCAAAACCTCCACATGAACGTGTGGTCCTGTGCTTGCACCTGTATTGCCACTCTGACCGATTACGGTTCCTTTCGTAATCACATCACCGGTTGATACTGCAAATTCTTTCATATGTGCGTATCTCACCTGCACTCCGTCCGCTCCCGAAATAATCACATAATTTCCATATCCGCTCGGGTCACTTCCGGTTGTAATTACACCGTCAATACCGGCATATAGATTTGTGCCTTCGGGAAGAGCAATATCAAGTCCTCTGTGAAGCCTTATCTCATTGCTTATCGGATGATATCTGTATCCATAATAACTTGATATCCGATTACTGTAATCGTCTCCCGTTGGTGACTTTATAAATTGAAGACCGCCGTGCGTTTCCCCATATAATTCATATACTTCTTTTTCCTCATCGTTCATTCTGTCTGCTACTATCTCTTCCAAGGGTTTTCTGTCGACCTTAAAATGAAGTATATGAAGTATTATTGTTTCAGGTTCATCGTCTTCTTCGTCCTCATCCTCATCAGGTTCTTCTTCATCCTCATCTTCATCATCGCTAGGTGTTATTTCAACTTCTTCAACCCAAGTTGTAATCGTGTATGATTCGCTAAACAGATCTTCAATCTCGTCTTTTACTTCGTTAAAAGTGAACTCTCCATATTTAGCCGACAAGTAATTAATCAAAGTGTACGGATTGTGCCAGATGGAATAGTTTCCTTCGATTACATATCCGTCATAACCTTCTCTGTGTTCCTCGATGTTTTCAATGTATTCACGAAGACACGCTTCCATATATGTGTAATGAAGCTCAGCGGCTTCTATTTCTGTCGGCTCGCTTTGATACATTGCTCCAGCGACATTAGTTTGAAAAAATGTGTAAGCCAAAAACAGAAGTGTCAAAGTAACCGCAACAACGATAAAAACAATAATCATTGTTATTACCGCAGAAATAATTAAAATCACTTCTTCCGTTCCTGTGGCAATTCCTACCGTATGTGTAGCTGTTGTTCCTGCAGCTGTTGTTGTGGCAACAGTTGCTGTTCCTTCCGCTGTTTTAACCGCTGCAAATTCTGCTGTCTTTTTGGCCGCTTCTCTTTGGGCTTTCCTTACAGCCTTTTTTACCATTTGCTTTTGGATTCGCTCGGCTTCTTTTTTTGCGACTTCCTTTTCAGCCTTTTTAACAGCAGTCTTTTTTACAAGTGTATCGCCGCTCTTTTTTGCTGCTTCTTTTGTGAACAAACCGCCTGCATCTTTTAATTTCTTTTCTTCAAGTTCTTTTTTGAAAATCCCGTTATAATAATTCTTCTTTTCTTTCTTGGCTACCTGATCAAGTTTTCTCTGAGCTTTCCTTACAACCTGTTTTGTATCAGGAAGTGCTCTTTTTACATCCCTGGCAATCTCTTCTCCTGCTTTTTCAGTCTTATGAGCCGCTTCTACTGCAGTATTATCTTCCTCATTTTCGGAGATCTTACTGTGAACATATCCGCTAGCCTCATAATATGCCTTTTTCTTTAATCTCTTAACTCCTTCAAGATGTGGAGTTTTGATTTTCTTTGTATCTTTTGCTATCTCAAAGGAAACTTTCTTTGTTTCATCGTTAAACTTTCGTTCCAAATGAAATGTTGGAATTTCTATATGATCAACACTTCCTGCTATCTTGCCTAACCTTTCAGCATTCCTCCATTTCTTCTTCGCTTTATCCGCCTTTCTTTCATATCCGGTAATTCGTTGTTCAAGACTGTCCTTAAAAGTGGCTTCAGCTTT
>CACWZK010000165.1 GCA_902765365.1 uncultured Lachnospiraceae bacterium | reverse complement strand
AAGAGGCTGACTACCTCGATGATCTTTACTTATTGCTTGCAATCGCAGATGAACTCGGCGGCGAGCAGACAGTATACTGGAATGAAGGAGATTCGCTTCCTTACGATGTGCTTCGATATCTGGTTGAGCATCCTCAGATAACACTTATATTTGATTACACATATGAAGATGTAGAGTACAGTGTGACATTGTGCGGAAAAGATATTTTACCTGATCCCGAGATACCGTGGGCCGGCCCGTTATATCTTTTAGGAATACCTAGAAAATAATTATTTAAACATAAAAGGAGGAATTTAACTTATGGAAGGGTTGGATTCAAAAGATTTACTGCAGTACAGAAATTCGACTGATTTTGCGAAGAAGCACAAATCAATCAAAGAGGATGAGGATGTTACTCTTTTAGACGTTATCGGTAACACTTTGAAAAGAAAGTTGGAAGATAAAATCGAGTCAATACAGATTGACTGGGATATCTGGGAGCCGGATGATGCACTGAAAGCTGAAGCTAAAAGACGTGATACCATTATGGCTCATGATGAGACCAGACCTGCAATCACAACCTTGAAGTTCGAGCCCATCCCCAGGGAAAAGGCCGAAGGTTTAAAGGGCGGATTTCTTGCCATTGCATGGAACAAATTCGTGGCAGAAATCGCGGAAGGAAGAGCGGAAATCGCAGAAGTTGTTGTGCTTGACTATATGGATACCGGATTTAATGAACCCAAATATTATTTCAAAATCGCGGATCTTGAAGGTAATGTATTTAAGAGCGGTATCAGAAAGATTGATTATAATAACCTTGGTATGGTTGATGCAAATCACACCAGCATCAAAAAGCCTGATTATGTCGCATATTTCAGATGGGAGTGGCCTGAAGAATATCAGAAAAACCACCCCAACAGACCTGAGGATGAGTATAAGCTTTACAACCTTGTGTTTATGGCAAACGGTCTCGCAGATAAGGTAACCACCGAGTCGAGAGAGCACGCGTATGTAGTGCATTTCAAAAAAGGCAACAAGGATGTCTACGGCCTTATCACCAAGAATGAATACGAAGACTTAAAGAGAATCAAGGATAGCATTACTTTTATGTCGCCTGATACCTGCTTTAAGACAGACAATAATACCCAATTGTCATTTACCTGGTAAAAGATTCTTAACCCTTCAAAGGAGGTAATAAACATGGGAAAATCATTGGTCGCATATTTTAGCGCAAGCGGGGTAACCGCCGCATTATCAAAGAAACTCGCAGATGCAATCGGCGCAGATTTGTACGAGATTGAGCCTGCTCAGGCTTACACAAGTGCAGATTTGAACTGGATGGATAAAAAGAGCAGAAGTTCCGTTGAAATGAACGATCGCAACAGTCGCCCTGCCATCGGCAACAAAGTTGACAACATGGGTGAGTACAGCACCGTTTTCGTGGGCTTCCCGATCTGGTGGTACAGAGAACCGTCCATCATCGACACATTCCTCGAAGCCTATGACTTCGCAGGCAAGACCATCGTGCCTTTTGCGACTTCCGGCGGAAGCGGAATGGGCGATTCCTCGAACATTATGCAGTCCCTCATAAAAGACGGCAAAGTAGTCGAAGGCAAGCGCTTTGCAAGATCGGTTTCTGCGGACGAACTTAAAAAGTGGGCCGAAGAGTGGATTTAATTGATTGAAAAGATTTACAGACTGAAAGTGTGCGGGGAGAATCAAATCCCCGTACATTTTTTATATATTTTTGTTGACAAAACGGTTCTATTTTCATATAATAACACTTGCGTCACGAAAAAGCGGTCGCAACGAGGTGTGGCTCAGTTTGGCTAGAGCACCTGGTTTGGGACCAGGGGGTCGCAGGTTCGAATCCTGTCACCTCGAGTGATATATATGCAGGTGTGGTTCAATGGTAGAACATCAGCCTTCCAAGCTGAATACGTGGGTTCGATTCCCATCACCTGCTTACAGAAAAACCAGGTCAGACGACCTGGTTTTTTCTGTATGCAGACGAGACCTTGAACCCAGTGGGTTCGGTCTCGCCTGCCGGCTCGGTCGGCTCGCAAACGTGTCGTCCACCGGACGACGCTCGCCCCATCACCTGCTGTCTCTTATAGCCCGTATTAATGTCAACCTTCAATGAGTATCTGTTTCTTTTCAGGCAGTTTCTCTTTCTCTTTTTTAGGAATGGTGAGATTCAAAACGCCGTGCTTGAAGCTTGCCTTGATGTCTTCTTCTGTGATCTCTTCACCGACATAGAAGCTTCTCTGCATTGATCCGGCATAACGCTCCTGTCTGATAAGTTTGCCCTTATTGTCTTTTTTGTCTTTGTCCAGGCCTTTGTTTGCACTGACAATGAGGTATCCGTTGTTCAACTCCAGACCGATTTCTTCTTTCTTGAAACCGGGCAGATCGATATCCATTTCGAAGTGATCGTCATCTTCATGAACATCGGTCTTCATCATCCTGTCGGCATGTCTGCCATACAGCTTTCTTTCGGTTCGATCCAAATCCTTGAATTCCGGGAATGCGAACCAGTCATCAAATAAATCTTCTCCAAAAATACTAGGTCTTAACATAATGCTTACCTCCTTTTCACTCAATACCGTTAATAGCTACTGAGCAAGGGGAAGGAGGGATTCGATTATGTTATAGCACTCAAATTAGCACTCGTCAATAGAGAGTGCTAATAATTATTGTGAAATATTTGTGAACATTTATATTGACGGTTCAGAGGCAAAACCTAATTCATGCAAACTACCCGAATGACCATTAAAAATTCGATTTCCATCACCTGCTTGCAAAAAATTTCAAAATTCCTGAGTAAAATCTCCTCTAACTGCAATTAAGTATATAGAAGGGTTGAAAACTTGCTTTGTACAACCGTATAAGATAATATTTTGTTAGGGGGATAATGGGGATGAGTAAATATCTTGAGAAGAATAAACCTGTATATTACATATGTGTTTTATATACGCTGAATGCGTTGATCGTGGTGCTTAGCGCGTGGGCGGTTAATATAAACAGATTTGGTCTGGACATGACGATTTCGCGTTATATCGGTCTTCGCCCGTGGACTGTTTTTATGTATGTAATTGTTTCCGGCGGAATGTCGGCTTTGGCATTCATACATATAAATAAAATTAAGATGAATATCATAAAAAAATCATTCTATAATCTTGCGATTTCCTGCGTATTTTTATGTTCCGTCTTTCCTTCGAACAGAGATTGGAATCTTCTCTTTTATAATATTCACAAAGTATTTTCTTATATGTTGATGTCCTGTGTAATAATCACACTAATCTGGATGCTCATAAAACCGGTCAACCGGCTACAGAGAATATTCAGCGTAGCTGCGATTCTTTATGCGGTATTCTTTGTTATTGTCTTTTTTATCACCAAAACCGAGTATTTTTTTAGGACCATTTTTATATGGGAGAATGCGTTTATCTATCTGTTTATCGCGGAACTTATGATAGAGAAGAGCAGGGAAAAATGATAGAAATAAAACCCCGCTGCCTGTGTCATAGATGGCCAAAATATGATACAATAGACGTATCTTTTATGAAGAGGGGTTAACACTATGGTAGTAAAATCAAAAGCAACAGAAGTATCTGTTTACAGAAACAGCGTTTCGGTAACGCGTGTGGGTTCCGTATCACTTCCCGCAGGACGCAGCACAATCTTTATCCAGGGTATGAGCAAGACCGCGAAGAGCGACAGCTTTTCTGTTAAATTCCCGACGGAAATTCATGCCGTAAATATCCAGGTTGTAAGCTACGAAGAAACCGGAGAAGATCTTGAATCCGAGAAAATCGCGAAGGAACTTTCCGAGTTAAATTACAATGTCGAAACTTATTCGATGTTAATCGAGTTAAGAAAAAAGAACGGCGATTTCTCATCCAGAAAAGACATATCCGTAGAAGATCAGGAAAAGTATCTCGAAAGCCTTCCCGAAAAGCTTTTGGGACTTCACGATTCAATCAATAAATTGAATGCCGAAAAAGTTAAAGTCAGCGAAAAACTTAAAAAAGCGGAAGCTGAGGAAGAAAAGCCTTTAATTATGGTTGAACTTGAATGTGAAAAAGAGGGCGAATATCCTTTTATTTTACAGTATCAGGAAACCTCGGGCAGCTGGGAGCCTAAATACGAAGTTCGTTTTACGGGCGAGGGGAATCCGCTTGACGTATACATGAAAGCAAAGATCATGCAGTGTTCGGGCGAAGATTTAAAGCAGGTAAAAGTTACGCTTTACACCGGCAATCCTTCCGCTTCGCAGAGCATACCGAACCTTCCGAGCGTAAAACTTTCCATCTACGAACCGCCCGTAGAAAGAGTGCGTGGCAAAGGCGCAATGATGGATATGGCGATGGTTGGCGGCGGTCAGATGATGGCAGCAGCAGCGGCTTCTCCGATGATGGGCATGGCCATGATGAATATGGAGACGATGAAAACCGCCGAAGCAACCGTTTCCGAAGAAGAGACAATGACCGCTTTCGAACTGCCTGATTTAAGGGATTTGTTAAGCGATACCGACGGCAACATCGCTAGCCTTCAAAGCTTCAAAGTCGACGCAAAATACAACTCACTCTGCATTCCCTGCGTCAAAGACACGAGCTTCTTAACCGCTACCATCACATCGGCTGACTGGCCTCTTCCCGCAGCAACCGCAGCCATTTATCTTAAGGAAGTATTCGCGGGCAACGTATACGTAAATCCCGACAGCGAGGAAGAAACATTCATCCTTTCGCTCGGCCAGGACGAGAGATTAAACGTTATCCGCAAGGAACTTCCCTGCAAGACTCAGGACGTCTTCCTCAAGAACCAGAAGAAGAAATCTCACGAGTACGCCATCAAGATTACCAACAAGTCTTCGGAGAGCATAAAAGTCCTCCTAAAAGACAGCATCCCCGTTTCAACGGACAAAACCATTGTGGTTGATGCAAGCGAACTTAGCGGCGGCGTAATCAACGAAGAAAACGGCGTAATTGACTGGGAAATCACTGTTGCGGATCATGCAAGCGAAGAAATCAAGCTCGCTTACACGATTACCTGGCCTAAGGACAAGCAGATCAGCAGATCCACGGATTATGTTTCTGTATCAGGCTCAGGTAAGAAATGCCCTTCATGCGGCGCTTCGGTATCCGGCAAATTCTGTCCGGTATGCGGCGCACCCGCTAAATAGACTGTAAAAGTGTCAATTATTATTTATAATTCCCTTGATGCTAAAATACCGATGTTTGATTAAATCAAATGCCCAAAATATAACTTGACAATCCGTAAAGGCGATATTATGATATCGTTTGAATAAAGAATCTTCGGGGTCGGGTGTAATTCCCTACCGGCGGTAAAGTCCGCGAACCGCTTCGGCGGCCGATTCGGTGAAATTCCGAAACCGACAGTAAAGTCTGGATGATAGAAGATGCAATTAAGATTGTTATTGCAGGCTCCGTTTTTTTGCGGAGCCTTTTTTATGCTCACATCCGTATTTGGCTGATTGCATTTCAGGATGCGGGCGCACTTGCAATTCTTTTAGCATAGAAGATTCCTTTATTACTAAATTTTCAACCTGAAAGGAATTCAATCATGAAACTTACCGTCAAAAAAATCACCACACTTGCAATGCTTGCAGCCATGGCATACATCGTAATGGCATTCATCAGAATACCGATTATGCCTGCAGCACCCTTCCTTGAATACGATCCGAAAGACATCTTTTTTGTAATAGCCGGATTTTTATTCGGACCGCTTGAAA
>CACWZK010000164.1 GCA_902765365.1 uncultured Lachnospiraceae bacterium | reverse complement strand
CATGTCGTTTTCCTCAAGTTAGTATAAGTCAGCCTGTTTTTATATTCATTTTGCCGTTCAAAATCATAAAAAAAATCACTGCTCTCGCAGTGATTCAAACAACTTTTAAGCGTAATCCTTTATATCAGAGTACCTGGAGTACGAAAAGCAAAATCAGTGCGAGATATTCCAAAGCCGTACGCAAATACATGCACGGTTGCAATAGTTCTGGTAAAATTCTTTGAGTATAATTTTTTCATTTTTCGTCCTCCTTCCTTTAATCTTTGTTTTTGATATGTAACTAAAATATATCAGTACAGCATCTTTTGTCAATCATATTCTTTTATCAGTTTAAAAATATTTTTAATCGCTATGGTATTAATTCATCATAAAAGATCAAATTTTCATAAGCGTGGCCCTGCATGGTGCGCCGTCCGAACCGCCCTCTCAGTATTTCATAATGGATACGTCAACTTTATCCTGTGATTGATGATTTGTTCTGGTAAGAGACAGAGAATAATATCCGTCAAAATCACTTTCATACCATGCATATGACACATATTCATAGCCCGGATCCGTCAGCTTCGTCAAAAGATCATTCTTACCCACATAAGGCTGCTGCTGACCATAAATCGCCGAAATATCATTGTACATACTGTTAAAAACACTACTATCCCCGTAAAGTATAAATGATATCCTTTCGGCATATCCGTCTCTGAAATGAAATTCAACGCTGTCGTAATTAACAATATATCCGTTAATGGATACCGGATTCACGGGAGAAGTCAAAGTTACCACCCACCATGCATCTTTGCCGCCGGAATAATCGGTTTTCGTTATTGTGCTGCCCGGATAATAATTGTTTATCCAAGCTTCGACCTGAGTCTCGTCTTTGGTAAGTGCATTGTTTACAAAAGTGTAATCATATGGTGCTCCGGCGGTCGTTACTACCGTGGAAGGCATATTGGTTGTATTCATATTCGCCACGGTGTTTGCATATGAATAAGTATTATTGTTACGCGATTTCGAGACAAATATTAAATAGATACCCACTATACCCAGACAGAGAGCAAGAAATACTGCTGCCAGAAAAACCACGATTCCGGCTATTAAAAAAATCGGCCATATACTTTTTTTCTTTTTTTCTTCCATAAATTATTTTAAATTTCCTTTGGCTATGTTTTCTTTTATGATTGAATCCGTTACTTCGAAAAGCTTCTCGGAGCCAAGCTGTGTCTTGCCCTGGCGTTCGTAGACCTGTGAGGCGAAAACGCCGTGTTCTTTCCAGTCGCTTCCGTTGTTTGAATTGTTTAAAATAAGTGGCTGCAGATTATCCATTGAATGCGCGAATTTTGACTCTGGTGTTTCGCACGCTTCAAATTCATCGAAAATCGCCGAAAGCTCCGCCTTCTGGTCATCGGGAAGGAGTGAAAAGATTCGCTCTTTGGCTTTTTCTTCTCTCTCGTGCTGTGTCTTTTTGGCCTCGGGATCGTAGGCATAAGTATCGCCCGCATCAATCTCCACGATATCGTGAATAAGGCACATTATCATTACCTTGGAAATATCAATTTCCTCGTTGGCATACTCCTTTAAAACATAGGCCATTATTGCCATATGCCACGCGTGTTCGGCGTCGTTTTCCTTGCGGCCGTGACTGCTTAGACTGGTCTGGCGGAAAATGTTTTTTTCTTTATCGATTTCCAGGGAAAAATCCAGTTGTTTTTTTAAACGATCGTCCATAAAAAATCCTTTCTGCCGGCCTCTGCCCCAGTCGGTCGAGCCCGAATCCCGGGCTTATTTTATGATATCAAAAAAGAGTAAAACTCCTATGGAGTTTATGACAATATTGGCGCTTGCATGTACGAGCCAGTTGGCAACTATGGTTTTGTAATGTGCATTGATCCATTGTAAAAAAAGTGCAACCAAAACCAGGCCGCTGATGGCTATTAAAAGAATCGGAATGTTAAACCAGTTACCGACTATACCTATATGATATGCCGAAAAAAGGAACGCACTGACAATGTATCCCGGCCATTTCTTCGAAAAAAGTCCGGGCAGAAATCCCCTGAAAAACGCCTCTTCTAGGAAGGAATTGAAAATTATAATATACGCGAATGCATACAGACAGTTCTCTCTCGTGAAACCTTCTTTTGCCCCGAGGCTGTCTTTTATGCCCGACAGATTAATCTGGTTTTTAAAGATTAAAAACACAACAATCATTCCGACGAAAAAGAATGCTATTCCGCCAATTAATGTACCGATTTTTTCGGGCTTTTTCAGATTGATGATGTCCACTATCTTCTTTTTGGTCAAAGCGGAATATAAAAGAATCACTCCGCCGAAAGTGCTGATTTTGATAATGCATTTAATCAGATATTCCGGACGAATGTATATTTCCTCGATAAATGCAAAAATCAAAATAAGAATTGCTAAAACAAGACAAATTATCTTTGCTTTTTTCTCGGTCATTTCTATTCTCTTTTCTTTAATTCTGTGCTATTACTTCCACGGATTTGTTGAAGAAATTCTTTAACTTTTCGCTCTTCGGATGTTCGAAAACTTCTTCGGGAGTGCCCATTTCTTCGATGATTCCGTCTGCTATGAATATGATTTTGCTCGCAACTCTTCTGGCAAATTCCATCTCGTGAGTAACAATTACCATCGTGTTGTCTGCCGATTTCAATCCCTCAATAACCCTTAATACTTCGCCTGTTAACTCGGGATCGAGTGCCGATGTCGGCTCGTCGAAGCACAGGATATCGGGATGTAAAATAAGTGCTCTCGCGATTGCGACTCTCTGCTGCTGACCGCCCGAAAGTTCGCATGGGTAGGCTTTCATTTTATCCTTAAGGCCGACTCTCTCAAGTATTGCCCTGGCTTCTTCATCAATGCGCGCATACTCTTTCTTTAAATCTTCCGCGCTGCCTTTATTTTTCTTGTTGTTTTCCTTGGCTAAAAGTCTTGCTGCGAGTGTCAGATTGTTAAAAACATTGTACTGCGGGAAAAGATTAAACTGCTGGAACACAAGTCCGAAATGAAGTCTCTTGGTTCTTAAATTCTTTTCGTTATATTTACCCAAAGTATCATCGAAGACAACATCGCCTTTAACCGTAATCTTTCCCTCATCGGGAATTATCAGCTGGTTAA
>CACWZK010000163.1 GCA_902765365.1 uncultured Lachnospiraceae bacterium | reverse complement strand
GCGAGAAACTACGCGCGAAAAACAAGAGAAGAATAAAACGCGCGTAGTATAGAGCGGAGCCCGGCGGAGAACTACGCGCAGGAAACAAGAGAAGAATAAAACGCGCGTAGGATAGGGCGGAGTCTGGCGAGAAACTACGCGCGAAAAACAAGAGAAGAATAAAACGCGCGTAGAATAGAGCGGCGCCTGCCAGAGAACTACGCGCGAAAAGCATGAGAAGAATAAAACGCGCGTAGGATAGAGCGGCGCCTGCCAGAGGACTACGCGCGAAAATGGAAAAATAAAAATTTCTTACAATTTGTAAAATATACTTGACATTATGTCGGAATAGGATTACTATATGCTCAAGTCGACGAGCATATAGTTTTTTTATGCATTTTATTTAGCACCCTAGGTTAACACTTGAATTATTTACAGGAGAACAAATATGAAAAAGAAAATACCATACATTATAGCCATGATACTTATGATTCCGTTCTTCGTGCTTGCAGCCCTTTCATTAGGAACTCAGGGAAGCGGGAACGGCGGAAAAGAGATAGTAAACACGAATATGTCGTGGACAGTCGTAAAAGAAGACGGCGTGCTTGAAGAAAGCGAAGGAATGCCCGTAGATGTGAACATCGAAAAAGACGGCAGTTATAACCTTTCATTTTCGTGGGATGTTGAAGAACCGGGATTTCTCACAGCCATAACCATAAAAGATGAAAACGGCAAATGCGTTTACTGTGACACAGCATTTCAGGTACAGATTTCAAACAAGCCCATAAGCCTTAAGCAGGGCAAATACACAATCAATACAGTATTTCTTGCAACAGAAGACGAATACCGCAAGCTCAACGCAGAGAATAAAATGATCACAGATCAGAAAGCCCTCGAAGATTACATTTCCGCAGTCGGCTTCGATACTTTCAAGCCTGACAGCGAGTGCCACTTCACCTTCGAAGTAAAACTCACGCAAAGCTACACCGCACCCGCATGGGTAAAAGCACTCTTCGTAGCAATGGGCCTTATAATCATCGCCCTCACAGTCATAACCCTTGTAACCAATAAGAAGACTTCCGCGCCCAGCGAAGCCAATACAACCAACACGACTGACGCAACCAACAAATCCAACGACAACATCAAAGACGGTCTCGACAACATCAGTATCGCTTACGCAGTTTTTTCACTCGTTGTAACATGCGTGCAGCTTTTTATATCCCTTGGCACAAGCTTATTACCTTTAGCAAATACACCCAACATAACTTCATTAATTACATTTGCAATGATAGTAATAAGTGTGGATATTATAGGCTTCCCGCTTATCCTCGGACTGACCGGGAAAATCCCCACAAGAGAAATTCCCAAGCAGAAATTCGGTTTCTTTAAATTCCTTCCGTACATTTTTATGACGTTTGGCATTGGAATCCCCTTATCATTTGTGGGAAGCTTAGTTAATACCATACTTACAGTTCCTTTCGGCGGCAGCAACACTAGCGTTATATTAGAATTACTCAACTCATCGAGCATCCTCCCCAGAATCCTCGTAGTAGGCATCCTGGCTCCGATTTTCGAAGAACTTATTTTCAGAAAAGTACTTATTGACAGACTGAGCAGATACAGCACATTTTTAGCAATCTTCGTATCAGGATTATTTTTCGGACTTTACCATGGCAATTTCTCACAGTTCTTCTTTGCCACGGGCATAGGACTGCTTTTCGCATTCCTTTATTCGAAGACCGGCAAAATACATCTTACAATAATACTTCATATGATTGTTAACCTGTTTACATCCGTAATTACAACTACAGCATTGCAGAAAGTACATGCAGCCAACCCCAACATGGATATGTCACAGGATTTCCTCATGTCTCATCCCGAAGCATTCGCCGCAACAATCCTAATGGGCCTGACATATGCGTGCCTCGCGCTTCTCACGATTATCGGAATCATTATCTTCATCATCTTCGCAGCAACCAGGAAATTACGACTTGAAAAAGTAGAAGGCGAACCCACCAAGGCCGAGTCCTTAAAAACGCTCTTCACAAGCAAGTACGCATGGCTTTTTATCCTTTCAACAATCGGCCTTTTCGTCTTTTCATATCTGCCGGTGATACTGGGCATATAAAAAGCACTCATAAAAGATAATAACCAATAATAAATTGTAATAAAGCATAATAAGCGTTAAAATGAAAGGTGGTCGGGCAAACCGGCCACCGGACATAAGGGAGTTTATCATGAAAAAATCAATCATCATAAGAAGAATCATAGTATCGGTTTTATTCGCGGCAGTGCTTCTGGCAACTCCACTTCTTTTCTTAATTAAAACTCCCAGGGAAAAGAAAACGCTAAAGTGGACTTCGACCATAGAAATAAAAGACAAAAACCTAAGTCCCAAGAGCAATTCCATCGATTTTAAGGTCGATAAAGCGGGCGATCACACGCTTTACTTTTCACTCATCCCCGACGGCTACGATGAGGACAGCGTCGGTGAAGTCAAGCCCTCGGATCTCGGATTTATCACGATACTTACCGTAACGGACGCATCAGACGAAATCGTCTATTCATCCACTCAGGGCGCTATATTCTTAGATACTGTAATCTATTTAAAGCCCGGCAATTATAAAGTTAATTACTACTATTTCGCCGACGAAGACGAATTTTATGATTTTGAGTCGACGAACGTTGTCAGCATAAAAGAAGCACAACAGATGGCAAAAGACATCAACTTCCCTTCTTTTAAGGAGAACGGAAATACCGTATTTAACTACGAATTCTGCTGCTTAAGCAAAGAAGAAGGACTCGTATTCCCTTCAATCATGCTTGGCTGGGGCCTGCTGATGGGACTGCTGTTCGGGTTCTTTGTAGCCGAGTTTGTTTTATTCGGAAAAGAAGGTGAGAAAAAATACGATGAAAGACAGATCCTCGAGCAGGGCAAAGCTTTTAAGATCGGCTTTTTCGTAATGCTTATAACCGTCGAAGCGCTGATAATACTTAATATCTCGGGCATCGCAATAGTTGCGGACTATCCTGTCTTTTATCAGACGGCGATTTTCCTGGGCCTTTTGACATATGTGGTTTACTGCATCTGGCACGAAAGCTATTTTGCAATCAACGAAAAATCGACCCGTCATTGTCAGATGATGAAGGATAAACTGGAAA
>CACWZK010000162.1 GCA_902765365.1 uncultured Lachnospiraceae bacterium | reverse complement strand
TGGCATTGGCGCCAAGATGGGCAGTCCTGATAAAAGAGTCATATCTTTAAACGGTGATGGTGCTTTGCAGATGTCCATGTGCGAACTTTCGACCTTAAAGCAGGAAAATCTTGATATTAAGATAGTCGTATTTAACAATAAATCGCTCGGTATGATAAAAGAGTACCAGCATTTAAAATACAACAACAATTATACTTTTAATGAACTAAACGGTCTGCCGCATTTTGAAAAGATTGCAGAAGCGTATGATATTTCTTACAGAGAGTGTCATTCAAACAGTGAAATGGAAGAATGTATTAACTGGCTTCTTGATTCGAAGGATACCTGCATTCTTGAGCTTAATGTGGACAGAGATGCATTTACATGCATGAATATGTAAATAATCGGAGTAAATTTCGTATGAAAAGGATTTTTTCCGTTTCGGTTGAAAACAGATTTGGTGTATTAAGCAAGGTTTCTTCTTTGTTTGCAAGAAGAGGCTATAATATCGAGAGCCTTACGGTGGGCGAAACCCACGATCCGACCATTTCGAATATGACCATTGTATCAAGCGGTTCTCCTCATGATCTGGAACAGATTGAAAAGCAGTTAAATAAAAAACTCGATGTCATTAAAGTCAGAACCTTCAAAGAAGAGGATTCCGTATCAAGGGAACTTATTCTCGTGAAGATTAAATACACAGCATCAAACAGAAGCGAAATCATTGAAATCTGTCAGATTACAAAGGCTGAAATAGTCGATACCACAGACAGCAATATGATACTTCTTTTATGCGATACTCCCGATCACGTGGATAAATTCATCGATATGCTTAAGAAATTCAGCATAATCGAACTTTCGCGTACCGGAACGCTTGCAATGAAAAAGTGTAAGTAAAAGTATGAAGAAATATGACATTATTCTTTTAGCGGTAATAATAACGGTTTTGCTGCCTTTAGCCATCGTTCTTTTAAATTCCGGCAAAGGCGGGAAAGCAATCGTTAAATCGGACGGTAAAGTGATAAAAACTTTAAGCCTGGATAAAGACAGTGTTTATACATATCAAAGCGACAAAGGCTTCAATACTGTCGAAGTAAAAGACGGCAAAGTTAGAGTCCTCGAAGCGGACTGCCCGAATAAAGACTGCGTAAACAAAGGATATATAAATAAAAACAACGAATCGGTTATTTGTCTTCCTCACAGATTTGAAGTTATCGTCAAATCAAGTGATGAAGATTACGATATTATTGTTCAATAGTTAAATGAAAAAGACTGTCAAAATAACATTTTTAGGATTGTTTACGGCTGTTGCACTGGTCCTTTCATTCCTTGAAACACTAATTCCGAATATGGTTCCGATTCCCGGCTTTAAACTGGGACTTGCAAATTTTGCTGTGCTTTTGGCATTATACCTTTTCGGCCTCAAAGAAGCGGTAATAGTTGATTTATGCCGAATCATACTTGCGGCTCTTTTATTCGGATCATTTTTTTCTTTCTGGTATGCGTTAACCGGAGCCGCATTTGCTCTTTTGGTTGAATTTATCATAAAAAAGACCGACAAATTTTCGCCCATCGGAGTATCGGTATTCGGAGCGATATTCCATAATTTAGGGCAGTTCCTTGTGGCCGTTATTATATTAAAATCGCTCGGAATACTATATTATCTGCCTTTTACCTTGCTTTTCTGTGTTTTATCCGGAGCTTTAAACGGATATCTCGTACTGATATTAAAAGACAGACTGAAATTTTTAAAGAAGGAATAATTGCTGCATACTCTGATTATGCAAATAAATATTCGAAATATTATTTTATGAAAAAGATTGCTTTATTAATATCGTTTGCTTTGGCTTTGTTTTTCTTATCTTGTGCTCCGACGGATGAATTTACAGAGTTTGTACCTATAGAGAGTCTTGAAGAAGAAAGAATCTTTTATTTTGACAACGCTTTTAATTCTTTTGATTTACAGGGCAAAAAAATAGACGATATTTATTCTGATAAATTCATAAAAGAAGAAGATCACATACCTTTCGAAGGAATGTTTATCGGCGCACCTGTTACAGGCGAAATGTATTTTGACAAAGATAAAGATGAACCGGTTATTGAATATGTAACTTTTGCTGTATATGAAGATGATTTATCCCAATATGACTGTCAGGAGTATTTATATAATACATACGGGGCTCTTATAGCAGAGGGTGCCGAAGACGATGCTGACGGTCAGATTTACTGGCGAAGATATTTTACCGGTCAGAAAATATTAAAATATTCAAAGAAAGCGAAAGAGAATTTTTATACCATAACAGTTGAGTAGAAATGAATAATAATATTTTTAACAATGAAGAATTAATTGAATTCATTAAAAAGAATAATGTAATAGGATTGTTGTTATCTTTAGTTCCTCAAATGATAAATATTATTTCTGTTGTTTCATTCATTTGCGCAATGATCTTGATAGAAAATATTAATATACGTGTTGTATTAATATTTATTCCGGGCATTTTGCTTCCTGTTCTTGCTTTTGTTTATTCGATCGTTATACGTAAAAAACTTTTTAACCATTTTTCGCCTCTGTGGATTGTCCTCTTTGTTTTGAATGTAGTTCTGTTTCTATTCTACGCGTTTGGTATTGCTATTTTTGGATTAGTATTTTTTATCTTTAGTGATTTAAATTTCTTTGTATGGTGATTTTTAATAAAGAAATATCCTTGGAGATTGCTTATGTATGGTTTTATTAAAGGAACAATTGAATATATAAAGAACAATCAGGTATGTATTGATACAGGTAACGTAGGTTATCTTGTTAATATTTCGGAGAAAACATATAACGAATTACTTGGAGAAACAGATGAGGTTAAGCTTTATACTTATACAAGCGTAAGAGAAGATGATATTTCGCTGTATGGTTTTCTGTCTATCGAAGAGCTGGATTTTTACAAGCTTTTGATTGGTGTGAATTCCATAGGACCGAAGCTTGGAATGAGTGTCCTTTCGTATTTTACGATTAGTGAACTGGTTACTTTTATAGTAAACAAAGATGCCAAAGCCATCTCAAAGGCTCCGGGGCTTGGAGCAAAATCCGCAGAAAAGATTATTATAGATCTTAAAGATAAAGTATCAGCCTTCTCTGTAGATGAAATTGAATATGTTAAAGAATACGAAGACGACGAAGTTGCCAAAGAGTGCGTGGATGCG
>CACWZK010000161.1 GCA_902765365.1 uncultured Lachnospiraceae bacterium | reverse complement strand
ATGGTTAACGGTTAATGGTCCAGGGTTTAATTCTTCTGCAATCTTCTCTGAAAGCTCGTTTGCACCGCCCACATGTCCCGATAAAACAGGTATTACAAAGGTTGCATTTTCATCAATTACGATAACCGGAATGTCGGTTAATTTATCCCTCATAAAAGGAGCAATAGCGCGTACCGCAATGCCCGTGGCACCTACGAAAATAAGCGCATCATTATCCTTAAAATTCTTTTTAGTCCAGTCGTTAAGGCTTTCGCTTACAGGAATAATTCCTTCTGAATCTTCGGCAAAAGAGCATTTTGAATAAAGCGCTAAATTGTCGTCTTTAAAGAGAGACAATGCGCCAAGTCTTTTTAAAACCTTTATTCCGTTGTTCGTAAAACAAATCGCCGCAAGCTTCATTTATTTTTTTGCCTCACGAAATTCCGTAGAAAAATCAGCCGCATAAAGCTTTGATTTCTCATAATTTGTATGTATCAAAACATCACCGATGAGAACCACTGCAGTTTTGGTGATGCCGTTTTCATTCGCTGTTTTTTCAAGTGTTCCAACCGTACAGAGAAATTTTTTCTCATCATCCCAGGTTGCCTTATATACAAGTGCTGCAGGCGTATCTGCAGTATAACCGCCTTTAATGAGACGCTCGCTTAATTCTTTTAGGAGGCCTGTTGAAAGATAAATTGCCATCGACGCATGATGTGCTGCGAGACTTTCTATGCTCTCGCTTTCAGGCACCTTGGTTTTTCCTTCCATGCGCGTGATGATAAGCGTCTGCGACACGTCGGGAAGCGTATATTCGAGGTTTAAGGATGATGCGGCGCCAAAGCATGCGCTCACACCAGGGCAGCTCTCATAAAAGATATTTAACTTATCGAGTTCATCCATCTGCTCTCTGACTGCGCCGTAAATACTGGGCTCACCCGTATGGAGTCTGACAGTAGTTTTGCCGCACTCTTCCGCAGTCTTAATTACCTCGATAATTTCTTCGAGAGTCATCAGGGCGCTATTGTGTATTTCAGCATTTTCTTTTGCATATTCAAGGAGTTCGGGATTAACTAAGGAGCCTGCATAGATAATGACATCGGCTTCTTCTAAAAGCCTCATTCCTCTTACCGTTATCAGATCTTTTGCTCCGCATCCCGCGCCTACAAAATAAACCATTTTTATCTCCTACTCTTTTATGAGTCGCTCTATAAATTCCGTCGCACCATCACTCTTTGCCAGTTCGCCGAGTTCCTTTGAGAAAAGAACACATTCGCTTTTAATCTTTCCCTGTGCTCTCTTATTCAGATTCTCGCACACCTTCTTAGCCGCATCTTCAAATACTTCGTCGCACTTACCGCATTCTTTTAAGAGTTTTCCGGCTTCTTCTGTGGTAACGCAGTCTAAAATCTTTTTAAGAATATCTTCGGGTACATCGTGCTTTAATCCGAGTGCACAAATAATTTCCATTCTGCAGTCGGCTTCTTTTGAATGCGTATTCATAATGCCACCGGCTACTTTTATGAGCTTTCCGATATGTCCGACAAACAGGACATCTTTAAAGCCAAGCTCGACTGCCATATCAACCGTAAGGCCGATGAAGTTGCTACATTTTACACTCTTGTCGAGGTCGTAGCCATATGTATCCCTCATAAAATCAAGGCCGTAATTGCCCGGTGATATAGCCACATAATCAAAGCCTAATTCTTTTCTTTGCTTAAGTTCGATTTTAATAGTATCAAGTATGGCCTGCGTGCTCATCGGCTCAACGATTCCGCTCGTTCCGATGATTGAAATTCCGCCTTCTATTCCGAGTTTCGGATTGAAGGTTTTCTTGGCAATTTCCTCACCTTCGGGTACTGATATTACCACTTTGATGCTTTCTTTAATATCAAACAAATCGCAGACATCAAGAACTTCTTTTTCTATCATCTGCCTCGGAACAGTATTAATCGCAGCATCTCCTACGGGACGATCAAGCCCGGGTTTAGTGACCTTTCCTACGCCTTTACCGCCTTCGATGATTACTTTGCTTTCACCTGCATTTTCTACGAAGCTTACAGTCGAATAAATCAAAGCTCCGTTGGTCACGTCAGGATCGTCTCCGCTGTCTTTTTTTACAGCGCAGGAAACCTCTTTATCACTCATCTTAATATCAAGGATTTCCGCGTTATACGAAATCCCCTTCGGAGTATCTATCGTTATGCTTTTTTTCTCTTTGCCGGTAAATAGCATGTACACCGCAGCCTTTGATGCTGCTGCCGCACAGCTTCCAGTCGTAAAGCCGTTTCTCATATTTTTCTACATCTGATAAAGTAATGCGTTACAAATGGCGGCGGCGATATTGCTTCCGCCTTTTCTGCCTTCGTTGACTATGTAAGGAATATCCGTGCTCATAATAAGTTCTTTGGATACTTCAACGTTCACAAATCCTACCGGAACTCCGATGATAAAGTCCGGTGTGAATTCACCGCTTTTGAACATTTCGTAAAGGCTTACGAGAGCCGTGGGTGCGTTGCCTATCGCAAAGATTACGGGCTTGCCGATTTTGGCCGCACGCTGCATGCTTACATACGCACGCGTTACACCTTTTTCTTTAGCTTCTTTAGCAACATCTTCGTCTGCCATGAAGCAGTGAACTTCTCCGCCGTATTTCGCAAGCGTCTTTTTGTTTATGCCTGTCAGGCCCATATTGGTGTCTGTCACAATATCGGCTCCGTTTCTTATTAAGTCGCAGGCGATTTTGACCGCATCCTTTGAAAACTTAAGTGTATGCGCATAATCAAAATCCGCGCTTGTATGAATTGCGCGCTTAATCACACTTTCGTTTTCGGCAGGTAAAACAATGCCCATTTTATTTAATTCTTCGCCTATAATCTCAAAACTTCTTTTCTCGATATCCGAAGGAATGAGTCTTTCGATTTTATCAATCAGTTCCAAAGTAAATCCCTCTTTTTGTTGATTTCAATTCTCTGAATCTTTTTCATCAATTCAATTTATAAATTCTCCAGATTTTCAATAAGCTGTTTGTTCTCTTCATGCGTCCTGATCGCAATCCTGTAATAGCCTTCATCCAGGCCCTTAAAATTCGAGCAGTTTCGTAAAAGAATCTGTTCTTTTAATAATTTCTCATCAAACCTTTCCGCATCTTTTATGAGGATAAAATTACAATCCGAATCATATGCCTTAATGCCCAGTCTTTTAAA
>CACWZK010000160.1 GCA_902765365.1 uncultured Lachnospiraceae bacterium | reverse complement strand
TGATTGTCGAGGAAATCGTCTTCGGGATAAATCTCAGCGACGATTTTGCCGTTTTCGTCGTAAACCAGTACTTCTCTGACAGCGGGATCGCGGGAGAAGTCTTCTTCAAGTTCTTCGGGAGAGAGGTTTTCGCCGTTTGAGAGAATGATAAGGTTTTTCTTACGTCCGGTAAGTGTGATAAAGCCTTCCTCATCCACGTAACCCAAATCGCCCGTATGATACCAGCCGTCGATAATGACCGCATTGGTGGCTTCTTCGTCCTTGTAATAACCCTTCATTACATGGTCGCCCTTAAAGAGGATTTCGCCCTCTTCGGAGACTCTTACTTCGGTCTCGGGGATAGGAACTCCGACACTTCCGTCCTTGTGATGGAAAGGTCTGTTTACTGCGGTACAGGGGGAACATTCCGTGGTGCCGTATCCGTTTAGGATTTCGATACCCCAGGAACGGAATTCCTTAACATACATGGGGTCGAGCGCAGCACCGCCGCAGATGATATATTCGAGATTGCCGCCGAATACTTTGTGGATAGCGGAATATGTTTTCTTTCTGACATCCACACCGGTCTTAAGGAGCAAATCGGTTGAAGCCATAAGACCTTTGGTAGCGGCTGTTTTACCTTTTTTATCAATTTCTGCCCAGATCTGTTTGTGGAAAAATTCTACGAACATGGGAACCATAAAAATGGTCTGGGGTTTGAAATCCTGTAAATTCTTCTTTACGTACTTCGGTGACTTGTTGATGTAAATGGGCTCTTCGTAATTAACCGCCATAAAGATGCCTACGATAAGTCCGAAAGCATGGTGGAAAGGAAGTATTGCAAGAACGTTTCCCGAAGGCTTGTACAGCTGACAGGTACGGTTTAATTCAAATGCTATATTGTGATTTGTAAGTTCGACACCCTTGCTCTTGCCGCTTGTTCCGGATGTAAAAAGAATCGCAGCGGTCTTCTCGGGAATTATCTGATATGTAAGGAAATCGTTGTTCCTGTCGCGAAGAAGTTTTCTTCCTTCGTAAAGAATTGTATCGAAAGTTCCGAGATCAAATACCTTTTTGACAAGTTTGGTATCAACTTTTTCGACATACTGGTCGGTTACCAAAGCATAGTCGACATCGGCGAGCTTGAGAAGTACGGAGATTTCGTTTGCGGGAAGGGACTTGTCGATTGCAACCGCAACGTTTCCGCCGTTAACACATGCAAGGAAAGCCACGAGCCATTCGTATGAGTTCTTTCCGATGATTGCAACATGTTTATCCTTGATTTTGTTTTTGTACATCCATGTTCCGAATGCGTTGATATCTTCTTTTAAATCGTGATAGGTTTTGCGCATTTCACCGGTTTCGCAGGGGTATACAAAAGCAATCTTATCGGGCGAGTCCGCTGCCTTTGTAAGAATCAGGTCCTTTAAATCCGAGATATCTTCAAGCGTGTCATAGTAAGGGTATTTTTTGTTTTTCATTTATCTTTTCCTTTCGGTAATTTTTGATAGAAAACACTGATAAAATAATGAGTACACCGAGTACAATTATACTAAATTCGGGAGTTTATAACAAGTCAAAATCCCTTTTTTCAGATAATCCCCGCATCCTTTAAAGCCTTCTTAAAATCGGTTATTTTCATGTCGTACGAATCGATAACCGAGAGAAGTTTTTTGGTGTCGGCCACGGAGTGATAACTGCCTTTGCCCGATACTTTTTTCTTTATTTCGGGCCATCTGGGATAGTATTCAAAGGCTTCCAGAAATAAGTCGATGGCGTTTCTGTCAAGATTATTGTAACTCGAGGATAAGGTTTCTCCGTCGCCTTCGGTTACCAGCCTTCTTGCAATTACATAACCTTTGTCGAGGGCCGCATCCATATAGTGGAGCGTGACTCCCCTGGGTGTGTCTTCGGCGATACTCCAGAGGTTGGGAGAAGCACCGCGGTTGTAAGGCAGATACGAGTTATGCAGATTAACCACATTTCCGCCCAGGGCCGATAATATCTCTTCGGGTAAAATATATTTGTAGGTGTAGCTGACGGCCAGATCGAAGTTTCCGTTTTCGCAAAATGGAACACTGAGCCTTTCGCTCATTCTTACGACTTCGTGACCTTTTTCCTCAAGCTTCGCAAAGAGGGGAAGGGCGCAGTCGTTATTGTATAAACCGAGTATTTTCATTTTTTATCCTTTCTGAAAAAGGGCTATTTTAAAAACTCTTCGGTAACGGGTTCGCCGCGTTTAAGGCTTCTTACGGCTTTCTTTCCGATAAGCTCGTTTAAATGCTTGGGCAGAATTCCGTAGCCCGGACGGATGGCCTTTACGTTTTCGTATGTAAATTCCTCGCCTTCGGCTATGTCTTTTACGGCGAAGAGACTTCTTCTGAAAATCGTGGAACTTCTTTCTTTTTCGGAGAGCGTGTAATCGGGACCCTTGGCGATTTTGGTTGCATTTCTTACATCCGAAACCATCTTTGCAAAATCCTTCATGTTCATACTGAATTTGCTGTCGGCACTCTCAATTCCGGGGAGACAGACATGTTTTTCAACCACGCATGCGCCTAAGGAAACTCCGACAACGGCACCGAGACTTCCTTCGGAATGATCTGAAAGACCGATAGGAAGATTGAAGCGTTTTTTCATATCCGGGATATTGCCAAGGTGCATTTCGTCCCAGGGTGCGGGATAAGCGCTGCAGCATTTAAGGAGGATTATCTGCTCGTTGCCGGCTCTTTTACATGCAGCCACGGCGTCGGCGATTTCCTCGGGACTTCCCATGCCCGTTGAGATAATCATCGGCTTTCCTTTTGAGGCAGCATATTCTACCAGGGCTAAATCCACCATTTCGAAGCTGGCTATTTTATAAGCCTCTACCCCGAGTTTTTCCAGAAAATCCACACCATCGTTATCGAAAGGAGTGGAGAGAAAATCTATATTGCATTTTTTGCATTCGTCTTTGATGGCCTTGTGCCATTCGTAGGGTGTGCAGGCATCTTTGTAAAGATCGTAGAGCTTGTAGCCGCCCCAGAGACCGCCTTTTAACTTAAAATATTCATTATCACAGTCGATGGTCAAACTGTCTGCCGTATATGTCTGGATTTTCACGCAGTCCGCACCGGCAGCGGCAGCCTGACGAACGATTTCAAGAGCATTGAAAACATTTCCGCCGTGATTGGCACTCATTTCGGCGATTATATACACTTCACCGTTGTTAATTCTG
>CACWZK010000159.1 GCA_902765365.1 uncultured Lachnospiraceae bacterium | reverse complement strand
CCCTTAAAGATACCGGGGAACGCAATAACATTGTTAACCTGATTTGGGAAGTCCGATCTGCCGGTTCCCACAACCTTCGCTCCCGCCGCTTTTGCCACATCGGGCATAATTTCGGGAACGGGATTTGCCATTGCAAAAATGATTGCATCCTTGTTCATGGATTTTACCATCTCTGCGGAAACTATATTCGGAGCAGACACGCCTACGAAAACATCGGCACCCTTTAAGGCATCGGCAAGTGTACCGTTTGCGCCTTCAAGATTGGTAACCTCAGCCATCTTCTCCTGCATCCAGTTAAGGTTGGGATAGTCCTTTGAAATGATACCCAATTTATCACACATGGTTACATTTTTAAATCCGTATCTTAAAAGAAGTTTTGTGATTGCAATGCCTGCGCTGCCTGCACCATTAACAACCACTTTACTTGTTTCTTTGTTTTTTCCCGTTACCTTTAATGCATTTATTAATCCTGCAAGAACCACGATGGCCGTACCGTGCTGATCGTCATGGAATACAGGTATATCAAGAGTTGCTTTAAGTCTCTCTTCTATTTCGAAACATCTCGGAGCAGAAATATCCTCGAGATTTATACCGCCGAAATTGGGTGCAAGATAAGTCACCGTTTTGATTATTTCCTCGGTATCCTGTGTATCAATGCAAAGCGGTACGGCGTTTACTCCGCCGAACTCTTTAAAAAGCACTGCCTTTCCTTCCATAACGGGAATGCCTGCGCTCGCACCGATATTACCGAGTCCCAAAACTGCCGAGCCGTCGGAAATAACGGCAACGGTATTTGCCTTGCCGGTATACTTATAGGCTGCTTCCTTATCCTTGGCAATAACCTTGCAGGGTTCCGCTACACCGGGAGTGTACGCTAAAGCAAGTGCTTCCTTTGTTTTTACTTCTACTTTGCTTTTGGTTTCGAGTTTGCCCTGCCACTCTTCATGAAGTTTTAAGGCTGTTTCTGCTTGTGTCATTTTCATAACCTCTTTTAATTCAATTTCCCCAAAACAATACATTACAGTCTTAAACCGTTTTTATTTCGCATACTGCAACAAATCTTTAAGTTCGTCGTTGGTAAACTTATAATCCGTATTGCAGAAATCGCAGTGAAGATTGATGGAATCTTCTTCTTTTACGATTTTGGAAAGTTCTTCCTTGCCGACGCTTATAAGTGCTTTGGATACTCTCTCTTTGGAGCAGTTGCACTTAAATCCGACGGGAATTATATCAATGATTTTAGGCTCCAGTCCTTCGCATAAAATCTCAAGAATTTCCTTGGGTCCCTTGCCTTCGTCAAGAAGCGTTGTCACGGAAGAAATCTTTTTAAGATTGTTCTCGACTTTTTCGATAGTCTCTTCCGTCACACCGGGCATTAACTGAAGTATGAATCCGCCCGCCTGTTTTACGGTGTTATCCCTGTTCATCAAAACACCGAGTCCCACGCTCGAAGGTATCTGTTCGGAACTCGCATAATAATATGTGATGTCCTCGGCAATCTCTCCGGTCTGAAGCTCTGTCTGTCCGACGTAGGGTTCCTTTAATCCGAGGTCCTTAATTACATCGAGATATCCGACTCCCACCGCGCCTGCGACATCAAGTTTTCCTACACTGTTCGCAGGAAGAATGACTAAAGGATTTCCCACATAACCTTTTACAAAACCCTTGGAATCGGCAGTAACGGTAATGCCTTCAATCGGTCCGTCGGATTCTATTTTCACGGTTAAAAGATCCGTATCATTTTTTAACATTGAGCCCATCATCGAAGCCGCAGTCATGAGTCTTCCGAGCGCGGCGGTACAAACGGGCGATGTATTGTGTCTTTTTCTGGCCTCTTCGACCATGTCTTTGGTATATGCACAGAAAACTCTTATCTGTGCGTCAGCGGCCGTGGCCCTTACGATTATATCCATAATTTTTCTTACTTTCCGGATTCTTTTGCTACGACGAATATTCTTTCGGACGTATCGACAACCTCGGTAAATCCTTCGGCATCGAATGCATCAACGAATATCAGTCCCGCTTCTTTTAGGAACGACTTTATCTCATCGAGGGTATATCCTCTCTGATAGTGGTATTCGTCAAATTTTCTGTATAAGTTTTCCTCACCTTCGATTTTAACGGGTACGAAGAAAGTCATTTCGTATTCGTTTATGTTGCTCTCCTCGTCAAAGCAGTTAGACCATATAAAAGATGCGTCCTCGTTGCTTTCGGCTATCGTTGAATCGCTGACGACGTTTTTGTACTTGTACACTGTATTAAAATCAAATATAAAAAGTCCGTTTGGATCAAGATAATTGTTAACAAGCGAAAAAGTCTGAACGATATCCTCATCCGTCAGCACGTAATTGATTGAATCAAATACACTCACTATCGCAGCCACGGTTCCGTAGAGTTCAAACTCTCTCATATCCTGATTTAAGTACAAAATATCGGACACCTTGTCGAAAGGATTGTTAAGCTTGGCAACATGTGAATTCTTTTTGCTCAAAGCCACATTTAACATCTCGATGGAATTGTCGATTCCTATCATGTCAAATCCGACTTCGGCGAATTTCATCGTAAAATTGCCCGTGCCCGAACCGAGTTCGCAGACGATACCGCTTTTGATGCCCGCATCATACAGAGTTTTTTTGGTGAATTCAAACCACTCGTCGTACGGAACATCTTCCATCAGTTCATCGTATATTTTTGAAAATTCTGTATATGCGTTCATATTATCCTAAAAAATGGAATATCGATCCAAGTGCGCCGTATGAAAGAAGCGACATAATAATTGTTGCGAGAATAAGTCCGCAAAGTTCTGCCACTACTGCCTTCCAAAGCTTTACGTCAAAGAGTGCCGCCATGAGGGAACCCATCCATGCACCGGTTCCGGGAAGCGGAATTCCGACGAAAAGCATGAGTCCCAAAAACTCACCTTTTTTAAGAGCATCACTCTTTTTGTTTGCTCTGTTTTCAAGCCATTCGGCAAATTTGTCGATTTTTAAAAAATGAATATTCTTCATCCATTTTAAAACTCTTTTGATGAAAAGAAGGATAAAAGGAATCGGAATAATGTTTCCGCCTATGCAGAAAATAATTGCTTTCCAGAGCGGAACATTTAATATGCTTGATACAATAAGCCCTCCACGAAGTTCGATTAAAGGAATCATGCTGACTATAAAGCAGATCCAAACGGGCGCGATATGATGGTCAAGTAATGTTTGCACAAGTGCGTCTCTGAGTGCTGTCATAATAAGTTCGCGAAGTGCGAAATCCTTTCGTTTTT
>CACWZK010000158.1 GCA_902765365.1 uncultured Lachnospiraceae bacterium | reverse complement strand
CTTATCGCCCTTTAAACACAAAACTCTGTCCGATATTTTTTGAGCGATATCAAGCTCGTGAACCGACATGATTACCGTGAGTTTCTTATCTTCTTTCATCTGCTCTAAGATGCTTAAAAACTCGAGTTTGTGTCTTATGTCAAGGAATGAAGTCGGCTCGTCTAAAAGCACGATTTCAGGCTCCTGGCAGAGTGCTCTTGCAAGCATGATTCTCTGTCTCTGGCCGTCGCTTATTTTCTTAAAATCCTTGTCGCAAAGATCATCGACTTTAACCAGTTTCATCGTGTTTTCTATTATTTCGCGGTCTTTTGCACCAAGCACTCCGAAATATCCCGTATATGGATATCTTCCTGTTGCGACAACATCGTAACAGTTCATCATTTCACCTTTGATTCTGTCGGTAAAAAGAATCGCAACCTTCTTTGACAAATCACTTCCCGACATTTCAGAGAGTTTTTTATCATCCAGATAAACGCTTCCTTCAATCGGTTCAAGCTGTCTTGAAAGGCTTTTAAGAAGCGTTGATTTGCCTGCTCCGTTAGGTCCGATAAGCGTTACGATTTCACCCCTCTTAACCGTTATGTTTATGTCTTTTATGAGGGGCTTTTTGTTGTATCCGATAGTCAGATTTTCGCATCTAATAATATCTGTCATGAGCGCCCCCTTTCTTTTTTGTTTAAAAGAATAAATATAACCACGGGTGCACCGAATATCGCGGTGACGGTACTGATGTTAAGCTCCGTCGGTGCGAAGAGATTTCGCGCCAGTAAATCGCAGAATAGGCAGAAAAGGCTTCCGCCTAAAAAACTCGCGGGAATTAAAAGAATCGGTTTGCTCGATTTAAAAAGTTTTTTGATTAAATGCGGAGCTGCTATTCCGACGAACGAAATGGGTCCCGCGAATGCCACGATGCATGCGGAAAGAAGGCTTGATAAAAGCACGATAAATGCTCTTAAAGCCTTTACGTTTACGCCCATGCCCTTGGCAAAGGACTCGCCTAAATTGTATGCATCAAGGGGTTTTGATAAAAGAAATACGAGTATAAAAGAAATACTTATCACAACCGCCATCACCTTTACGTTATCCCAGGTCATGCCTGAAAACGAACCGCGCGACCAGTTGTGAAGATTGACTATATCGGCATCGGAAGCGAAAGTTACGACAAGCTCGGTTATCGCGGAACAGATATATCCAATCATGACTCCACAGACTATGAGCATTGCCATCGAATCTATTTTTCCGGTCATCAAAAGAACAAATCCCATGCAGATTAAAGCACCGGCAAATGCTGCCAGGATAAGTGTAAAACTTCCTGCCTTAAGGGATCTTGATAAAAGAAAAACCATTGCAAGAGCCACGCACATTTTCGCACCCGAAGAAATTCCGAGCACAAACGGGCCTGCAATGGGATTGTGGAAAAATGTCTGCAAAAGATATCCGGACAGAGCCAACGCACCGCCTAAAATAAAGACAGCCACGGTTCTCGGAAGTCTTATGTTCCAGATAATCGTATTGACGGTCTGATCTGCGGTATGAAGGAAAATCGCATCATAAACATCTTTTAGGGATATTTTTACGCTTCCGATACATACATTAAGCACAAAGAAAACACAGATGCCCAAAACAAGCACCGTAAAAGCAATTATGTATCTGAGTGTTTTCTTTCTGCCCATAAGTTACCTGACTTTACTTAAGCCTGTATAAGTAATTCAAACCTTCATCTTTGTCGTTAAAAACCTTGTTAAAATCCTCTATCATAAAAGCCGTGGAAAGCGACTGCTGATACATATCCTGTGAAGTGCACCAGACATTTCCTTCCTTTACGGCCTTAAAATCTTTTAAAAGATCACATTTCGCGTATAAATCATCCAGCGAATTTACGCTTGTATCTATCGAGGAATTGTATATTAAAATATCCGCATCCTTGGCAGCTTTGTAAAACTCCTCTATCTGCATATTGACGGTGGTCTTCGCCGAAGAGTCGTCATCAAGATAATCAAAAACATATTCGCCGCCCGCTATATCAATCATTTTCGGAATATAGTCGGAGGATTTTTTAACCTGAACGAGATTGTTGGAAGTAATGTAAAAGAATGCCACACTCTTGCCGGTTTCATCGCCCTCTTTTATCTTGTCGACCAGTGCTTTTTCTTCATCGAATATGGCTTTTGCTTCTTCATCTTTGCCAAGAAGCGCTCCGTAAAACTTAATCCACTCAACTCTGCCGAGAGGATGTTCCTCGTAGCTTGAATAGTCGATGATGTAAGGAATGCCGAATACTTTAAACTGGTCCAGCACATCGGGCGAATGATATATCATCGTGTTTTCAATCGCCAAATCGCAGCCGCCGGATACAATCAGTTCATAATCGGGTTTGCTGTATTTGCCGGCATAAACGATTCTGCCCTCGTTCATGGCATCTGCTGCTTCTTTTATGTACCAGTCATCCGCCTGCCTGCCGGAAAACTTAATCGTATCAAGCGCCGAAATTCCGACAAACATATCCATCGAGGATGAAGATACAAGATAAATGTTTTCTATCGGTCTTTTTATAATCGTAACATCGTCGGTAACTTCAATATCCTTACCCTCGGGAACGATTAAATACTTTGAATCATCTTCTTTTACGGTCAGTAAAACATATCCCTCTTCGTAATAATCAACCGTAAAAACTTTGGCGTATTCGGTATCCAAAGAATGCGAATATTTGAGTCCGAAAATATCCTTGTCCGAAGCCTCTTCGCTCTCGCCGGAAGCCGCATTTTCAATCGCAACAAAGTCCGTAAAATCCGAAGAAGGACTGTCGCATCCAAAAAAGAACGCCAGTCCTAAAGTGATAATACCTGATAAAAGAATTATGCTTAATTTTTTTAGCATTTTTTGCCTCTTACTCAACCTCTTTTATTGTATCAGAATGAAAGATAAGAGTATACTCTACTTCGTGAGGTTTGCTCATCGCAACAGTGTCAGCGATTACCTCCAAAGGCTCGTCAAAACTTGCAACGGGAATCTCGAAGATTGAATTCTCTCCTTCGAAACTTACGGGAAGATATTTTTCCCCTCCGACGAGCATGTAATCATAATTGGGACTGCTCCATTCAACAAGCACTGATTGTGTGCCGTCATCATGGGTTTTAACCTGTGCGGGTGAAGTGATTGTAGCTTTGCCGGAACCGCCTTCAAGATCAACTTCTATGGTATGGTCTCCGATATATACATAGCCTGCAGCCTCTTCGATGTGATTCTCTCCGGCTTCATCCTCTTTTAATTCGGGATTGGAAACGG
>CACWZK010000157.1 GCA_902765365.1 uncultured Lachnospiraceae bacterium | reverse complement strand
CCATACTGACCCTTAGCCTTCTCCCATGCGGTGTTGGGATCATCACCCTTCTTGATGAAGTCTGTCATCTTTCCAAGACTTACGAACTGATAACCGATTATCTGATCGTCCTTGTCAAGTGCGATACCTGTTACATAGCCTTCAGCCATTTCAAGGTAACGGGGACCTTTTTTAAGAGTACCGTACATTGTACCAACCTGAGAACGAAGTCCCTTACCGAGGTCTTCAAGACCTGCACCGATGGGAAGACCGTCCTCTGAGAAAGCGGACTGTGATCTGCCGTATACAATCTGTAAGAAAAGTTCTCTCATTGCTGTGTTGATTGCGTCACAAACAAGGTCTGTATTCAAAGCTTCAAGGACTGTTCTTCCGGGAAGAATTTCAGCTGCCATAGCTGCAGAATGAGTCATACCTGAGCAGCCGATTGTCTCAACCAATGCTTCCTGAATGATACCTTCCTTAACGTTAAGAGTAAGTTTACATGCGCCCTGCTGAGGAGCACACCAGCCGATACCATGTGTTAAGCCTGAAATGTCTTTCACTTCTTTGGCTTTTACCCATTTTGCTTCTTCGGGAATGGGAGCACAACCGTGATTCACGCCCTGAGCAACGGTACACATTTCTTCAACTTCTTTTGAATAAATCATGTGAATTTCTCCTTTCAAGAATTAAATATATATTTAAAAAAATTAAATATCACTTATTTTGGAAACAATATTGTCTTTATCCTTGTAAATGCTCTTTTCGGGAATAACTCCTCTTACACAGCTTGTAGGATAAACGTTAGAATCCCTGCCTATGACTGTTCCGGGATTAAGAACCGAATTGCATCCTACTTCTACTCTGTCTCCGAGCATTGCTCCGAATTTTTTAAGGCCTGTCTCATAATTCTCTTCGCCCTTAACAACAACCAAAGTTTTGTCGCTCTTTACGTTTGAAGTAATCGAGCCCGCGCCCATGTGAGCCTTAAATCCGAGCACCGAATCACCTACATAATTGTAATGAGGAACCTGAACATTGTTAAACAGAATAACGTTCTTAAGTTCCGTCGAATTGCCTACGACACATTTCTTTCCCACAAGAGCGTTTCCTCTGATAAAAGCTCCTGGGCGAACTTCGGTTTCGGCATCAATAATGCAGGGACCGTATATATTTGCATTGGGATAAATCTTTGCTGTTTTATGAATCCAGACGTCTTCGCCCTTCTTTTCAAATTCGTCTTCGCTTAAAGTTGCTCCGAGTTCAAGAATAAAATCCTTGATAAGCGGAAGAACTTCCCAGGGATAAGTCTTGCTTTCAAGAAGAGATTTTGCTCTGGTTTCATTTAAATCATATAATTCACAGATTTTAACTTTTTTCATATTTTCTCCGAAAATGAAATTAAAGATTTTGTGTTAAATAAATAACACAGCAATTAATTATATCATCATAAAATCCATTTTTAAACAAAAAATTTTATCTTTTGTAAAACTGCGCAATATATCTGTAACGTCCGTTTAATTTGTCGCTGTAATCCTTGGTCTTTACTTCGTTTGTATAATCAGTTACGTATTTGGTCAGCTTGTCCATATATTCCTTTTCGCCGACTTCGCCGTTTGCAACCATAGTAAGACCTTTTTCCCAGCTGGCGGTAAGTTTCGGATATAAAAGAGACGGAATGGATAAAAGAACCGCATCGTTGATCATTTCGCCGAGCAGCGTAGGCGTTATGATTTGAGTTTTCTTGTTAAGTTTAAGATATCCGTTGTTGAAAAGCTTAGTAAGAATGCCGGCTCTTGTAGCGGAAGTTCCTATGCCCGAGCCTTTTAGCTGTGCTCTTAACTCTTCATCCTCTATCTGCTGACCCGCACTTTCCATCGCCAGAATCATGCTTCCGGAATTGTATCTTTTAGGAGGTGAAGTTTCGCCTTCCTTGACGAAAATGTCCTTAAAAGGTATCTTTTCTCCCTTTTTAAGCTTTGACAAAAAGTCGAGTGTTTCCTCGGAACATTTGACATCTTCGCTCTCGTCATTCTTCTTATCTTCTTTTTGACCTTCGTCTGAATTTTCTTTATCGCTGTCGGAAGAATCTTTACCCTCTTCTTCCGCTTTTTCGTCTTTTTTCTTTATAAAAGAAAACGTAGTCGAAGCAAGGAAGCCTTCTTCTTTTAAAACCTTAAACGATGAAAAGAATTTTTCGCCGTTT
The DNA here is from genome assembly GCA_902765365.1 of uncultured Lachnospiraceae bacterium. GTDB lineage: Bacteria > Bacillota > Clostridia > Lachnospirales > Lachnospiraceae > UBA3766. Next base: position 1,108 of record CACWZK010000157.1, on the reverse strand, counting down.
CGCTCTGTCACAAGACTGACCTTCTCATATATCGCGGGCGGAAGGAAAATACCGAGGAACCTTCTGCAGATTATTTCATAGATGTGAAGCGCGGTCTTGTCGAGTGTTTTTAAATTATCAAAACCCTGGCCTGTCGGAATTATCGCATAATGGTCCGTAATCTGCTTGTCGTTCGTATATTTTGTTGAACCGATCTTTTTATAACTGGCGGATGAAAATATGTTATTTACGATTTCATTGTATAAAGGATGAACCTTAAGACCGTTTAAGTTCTTGTAAATTTCCTTGGAAACGGCCGTTGAAAGCACTCTGGCATCGGTTCTCGGATAAGTTACAAGCTTTTTCTCATATAAATCCTGTACGTATTTTAAAGTCTGGTCAGGATTTATCTTAAAATACTTGGAACAGTCATTCTGCAAATCAGCCAGATTGTATAAAAGAGGCGGATTTCTTTTCTCTGTCTTTTTCTCAATCGAAAATACATTGAAAAATTCATCGTCGCCGGCCTTTACTTCTTCGATAAGTTTAAGTGCATCCTCTTCTTTTTTAAATCCGTTTTCCTTGTATAAAAGAGGCGATTCGAAGTATTTGCTTCCTTCGACAGCTCTGAATTCACCGTCATACAAAGTACCGCCAAGATCAAGGGATGTCAATACTCTGTAGAAAGGCGTTTTGACAAAGTCTCTGATTTCGCGTTCTCTTGTTACGACCATTCCGAGTACACAGGTCATTACGCGGCCTACACTTATTACGCATTTATCGGCTTTTAGGAAATTTTTCATTCCGTAGCCGTATTTAAGCGTCATTGCACGCGAAAAATTAATACCCATAAGGTAATCTTCTTTTGCACGAAGATACGCGGCAGCCGAAAGATTGTCATATTCGCTTAAATCCTTCTCCAGATGGATGGAAGAACCCTCGTCTATTTCGTCTCGGATGTCCACCTCGGCCTGGATGTGAACGATCCTGCCGGCAGGGAGGACCGCTTCGTGCGTTTCCTGGACGGCGAATAATGCGGGAATCCCTTCTGCACTATCTGGAGGATGAGGTCATCCCCCGCTATGCGGCTTTCGACAAGGCGCACCAGGAAGACCACGCGCGGCAGGTC
>CACWZK010000156.1 GCA_902765365.1 uncultured Lachnospiraceae bacterium | reverse complement strand
ATTAAGACATAAGAGAAATATTACGTGTGAAATGCAAGAAGGTTAAAAAACACACGTAGTTTAGAAAGGCGATAAGATGAAATTTACGGGTGAAATGCTTGAAAGTTAAAAACACCCGTAATTTTTGCTAGACATAAAAGAAAATTTACGGGTGAAACAGAAGAAAGTGCAAATACACCCGTAAATTCAGTTAAACACAAGAGAAAAATTACGGGTGAAATGAAAGAAAACACAATACACCCGTAAATTTGGCTGATTGAATAGAAAAAACTACGGGTGAAATGCAGAAATCACAAATACACCCGTAAAAAACTAAATATAGTGAAGAAAACATTAAATTCTTTACATAAACATAGCAAATATAGTATAATAAATCGATAATGCATACTAGATATGCTAAAAGGAGTTTTACAAAATGAGCGAATGCACACATGATTGTTCAACATGCGGAGTTGATTGCGCATCGAGACAGCAGACACCCGAGAGTTTATTGCAGCCCTGCAACGAACTTAGTCACATCAGAAAAGTAATTGCGGTTGTATCCGGAAAAGGAGGAGTTGGCAAGTCACTTGTTACTTCACTTTTATCCGTTAATATGAAAAGAGAAGGATACGAAGTCGGTATCATGGATGCCGATATTACAGGTCCTTCGATACCCAGAATGTTTGGCCTTACAGCCAAGTGCGAAGGCAGCGAGCAGGGCATATATCCTGTAAGAAGCAAACTTGATATGGATGTAATTTCCATCAACTGCCTGCTTGAAAACGATACAGATCCCGTTGTTTGGAGAGGTCCCGTTATCGCAGGTACAGTAACCCAGTTCTGGACAGATGTAATTTGGGGAGATAAGGATTTTCTCTTCATCGATATGCCTCCCGGAACGGGCGATGTTCCTCTGACAGTGTTCCAGTCAATTCCCATTGACGGAATCATCGTGGTTGCTTCTCCTCAGGAACTCGTAGGAATGATTGTCGAAAAGGCAGTTAAGATGGCTGATCTTATGAAAATTCCCGTACTCGGTCTCGTAGAGAACATGTCTTATTTCGAATGTCCCGACTGTGGTAAGAAGCATTACCTCTACGGCGATTCAAAGGTTGAAGAAATCGCAAAGAAATATGATATCCAGAACATTGCGAGAATACCTATTAATCCCAAACTTTCTGCAGCTGCAGACAAAGGAATGATAGAACTTTATGAAGGCGACTGGCTTGATGATTTGACAGCAGCGCTGAAAGAAATATAAGTTTTTGTTTGATTTTTGTATGAGGTGGAATTCGTGAAAAGAACCGTACTTTCAATGGCTGAAGAAAATTTTGACTTTTCCGTTCATGACGGGAATGTTACTTTTTCGACCGAAAGAATAGAGTTTGTCTTTGTTGACGACAAAGAGAGAAACGGTTCTTTTAACCTTTATGTTCAGAGCGATTCACCTATTTTAGGAGTTTGCCACTCCAACAATCCCAGAATGAAAGTTTTAAATCCTCAGTTTCGAGGCTTTGAAGCTACCATTGAATTTGTTTTCGATCCCAAAGGGATGGAAGCGGACGACTATTCAAAGGGAGAGTTTATTCTTCTTACCAACAAAGGAGAATACACTCTTCCTTTTATTTGTATCAGAGAGACCGATTATATCAATTCGACTCTCGGACATATCAAAAACCTTTTCCATTTTGCGAATCTTGCACGCACTAACTGGAACGAAGCGGTTAATGTCTTTTATTCGAACGATTTCGTATCCATTATTTCCGGAAACGATGCACAGTATAAAAGTCTTTACAGAGGCCTATCCGAAAATGTACTAAACGAGCAGAATATAGATGAATTCCTCGTTGCGATTAAGAAAAAAGACAGAATCACATATACGCTTGAAACGCCCGAAATCAACATAGTTAATCCTAACGGCGAAGCCACCAAGAAGATTACCCTAAAAAAGAACACCTGGGGATATGTCAATGTCGACATCAAGACCGAGGGCAATTTTGTATTCGTACCCTGCAATCATTTTTCGGGTGATGATTTTGAAAACGACAAACTCGATATCGAAGTTAAGATAATCCCCGAGTTTTTAAAGAAAGGCAGAAATTACGGCGCGGTAATTATCGACACGCCTCAGAAAACATACAGGGTAAATGTCATCGTCGATAACGACAGACAGGATATTACCAAGCATGAAAACTTTATGTTCAAACAGGCCCTTGATTCCCTGATGAGACTTTATATCGAGTTCTCGCTTGACCGAATATCCGAAGATGAGTTCTTTAAAAAAAGCCTCGCAATTGCTGAAAAAATAAAAGGCACCAACGAACATCAAATCATTGCTGCACTTTTTAAAGCACAGATTTTCATCATAAGTAAAAGAGAAAGAGACGCCTTCAGAATACTTGAAAGCGTTGATGCAATCATAGAAAACGAAAAGCTTTCCGACGAAACCTACGGATATTATTTCTATATCACGAGCCTTCTTTCGAAGGATGCGGACATCGTCAACAGATCTCTTAAAAAAATCAGAAAATTCTACTCGAAGGATATGGGCAATTCCATTCTTTCGTGGCTGATTATTTACCTTACCGAAGATTTTTATCAGAGAAAAGAAAAGAAACTCGAATTCCTCATCGAGCAGTACAGATGCGGAAACAATTCGCCTCTTTTATACATTGAGGGATTAAGTATATTCAACGAAAATCCTTCGCTTTTAATGAAGCTTGAAGACTACGAAGAGTCGGTTCTTCGATTCGGCCTTAAATACAAGGCAATCAGCGCGAACCTCGGCGAGAGAATTCAGTTCTTCGTTTCAAGACAGAAAGAATTTAAGCAGATCTGGTTTGATATCTTAAAATACCAGTACGCTTACATGCCGAGCAAAGAACTCTTAAATACCATCGTTTCATACCTCGTAAAAGGCAATAAAGTCGGCGAGGAATACTTCGGATGGTATCTTTTAGGAGTTGAGTCCGAGCTTAGGATCACCAGACTCTACGAGTTCTTTATGGATTCCCTGCCTCTTAACTACGAAAAAGATCTGCCTCAGATGGTCATGATGTATTTTGCATACCAGAATGACCTTGATTACAGAAAGAAAGCTTATCTTTACAGAAACGTATTAACCAGAAAAGCCAGATACCCGGAAATCGCCGTTTCCTACAGAGAAACGCTTGAGGCATTTGCGAGAGAGCAGCTAAAAGAAAAGCACATTAACGAAGATTTATTATACATTTACGCGAAAGTATTAAATCCCGATTTCGTCAATGAAGACAACGCAAACGAATGCGTAACGCTTCAGTTTGTCAGAAGAGTCACTGTTCCCGAAGGTGTCAGAAGAGTCATTCTTTTACACAACAAGATTATCGGGGAGCAGAGGTTTTCTCCCGAAAACGGCCTTGTATACTGTCCGATTTATTCGAGGGAGTATAGACTCTTTTATGAGGACATCCACGGAAACAGAACGGTTGTACCCGAAGAAAACGTCTCCGAAGCAATCCTTAACAATCCGATGTTACTT
>CACWZK010000155.1 GCA_902765365.1 uncultured Lachnospiraceae bacterium | reverse complement strand
TAAATGCGGAAATCAATCCGCTTACTAAAGAGACTTATGCGTTTTATAAGGATTTGATAAAAAACAGAAGTTAATCAGAGCCAGGTACGCAAAGCGAGCCAGGCACTGACAAAAAAATGAAAACCTGACCTAATAAAAAAGAATACCGTTAAGGTATTCTTTTTTTAGAGAAACAGTATGAAACGTAACAAATTTTATTTACAAAGTCTGAAAACTCCGAAAACTTTTCCAAGTATCTGAATATTACCGTTTACGATTATAGGATCCATGGAATCATTTTCAGGCTTTAATTCGATGTGATCTTTGAATTTATAAAATGTCTTAATTGTAGCACTGTCATCAAGAAGAGCAACAACCGTATCTCCGTTTGAAGCGGTATTGCATTGTCTTACAAAAACATAATCTCCGTTGAAGATACCCACATTAATCATGCTGTCGCCTTTTGCCATAAGCACGAATACTTCATCATTGGGCAGCATCTCTACGGGAAGAGGGAAGTAACCTTCTATATTCTGCGTAGCCAGGATAGGTTCTCCGCAAGCAACCTGTCCGACAATGGGAACGGAAGCCGTTTCGGTTCTTATCTGATTAAATGAATCATCGGTTATCTCTATACATCTGGGCTTTGCAGGATCCCTTTTTATAAGATCGTTTGCCTCAAGTTTGTTTAAATGAGCAAAGATGGAACTTGTCGAAGACAATCCTGTAAATTTGCACATTTCACGAACTGTGGGCGGAAAGCCTTTTTTCATTATATTCTCTTTTATGAACTCCAGTAATTCATAATCGGTATCCGTAAGTTTGTTCTTTTCTCTGGACATAAGAATTCTCCCTTAAATAAAACGAACATATTTTCTATTAAATAATATCATAACCCTTTCAATATGGCAAACATATTTTCGATTTATTAATATTTTTTATTAAAAAAGATGAGGAAGTTTAATCCTCATCATTTTTTTTAGAATCATTATTGGCAGAAATATCATTTTCGTCTTCGCGAAGTTTAAAGTTCATTATCGCCTTACGTCTTGTATCATCGGAAATGGAAGCGTAATGTTTCCTTGTTGTATTTACGTCCTTGTGGCCAAGGAAATCGGCCACAAGGTAAATATCATTGGTTTCGCGATAAAGATTCGTACCAAATGTACTACGAAGCTTATGAGGAGTTATATGCTTTAATGTGTTTAACTTTGAAGTGTATTTGGAAACCATGTTTTCCATTGCACGAACGGACATTCTTTTATTCTGAAGGCTTAAAAACAAGGCGTCTTCACTGCCCTGAAGGGGAATAATAGTGTTTCTTAACTCAAGATAATTGGATAAAGCATCGCAGACTTCATCTCCGAAATAAATGATTGCTTCCTTTCCGCCTTTACGTCTTACTTTAAATCTGAATTCGTTTAAATCCACGTCTGATATATTCAGGCCCACACATTCGGATACACGAATGCCGGTGCCTAACATTACTGTAAGTATCGTAAAATCCCTGGTAGCGGTTTTATCAAAAAATCTTGCTTCACCTTTGGTAAGCTTGGCTCCGTTTTCAACTAAATCAAGTAAATCAACAACTTCGTTGACATCCAGTCTTATGATTTCTTTTTCGTGAAGCTTGGGCATCGGAACCAGGTCTGCCGGATTGGTTTTTATAAGTTCATTTACAAAATAATAATGATAAAAACTCTTTAATGAAGCCAGCTTTCTGGCCTTGCCTCGTTCGTCGTTGGTATAAACCTTACCGTCTTTTTCGTAGTAAGATAAATACTCCATATAAAAGAGAATATCGTTTCTGGTTATTTCATCGAGAATATCGATTTTATAATCTTTTATGAGCGATTTTTGAAATTTCGGATCGGAATCGTAGATATATTCAAAAAAGACTATAAGATCGTAAGCGTATGCAATTTTGGTTCTCGAAGAAATCACATCATTTTTGCCGATAAAATATTCTGCAGCAAAAGAAGGGAGTTTTTTTAATAATTCCCTGAGTTTTAAAACATTCTGCGCTTTTAATTTTTCGTGATAATTAAGTGATTTGGATTCCATAGATACAAAATTTATTAAAAAATTTAATTGATATTTTATTCTAATTTATAAGCGATAAACATTTAAAAATTTACTTATTTAAATTCCAGCCTTTAATATTTGAATTCTGAATTGCCGTGAAAATTCTTTCTCTGACTCCGGGCGCTTCGTCGTTAATCGATTTTAAAAGATCTTTTGCGTACTGCCTTTTGGTATAGCCGTCTACGGGACAAGGCGATTTTAAAACAGGAACATTGTTTGCCTTTACAAACCCGATAATATCGGCTTCTTTCATGTATATAAAAGGCCTGATAACGGTAACTCCGGTTCTGTCCAGGTAAGTAACGGGAGAGAAAGTATTCTGTCTGCCCTCGTATATAAGCGACATCATATATGTCTCAACCACATCGTCCTGATGATGTGCATAAGCCATCTTATAAATACCGCGTTCTTTTAGAAAATTATACATTGCACCTTTTCGCATTTTAGCACACAGTGAACAGGGATTTTCTTCTTTTCTTATATTAAAAACAATATCCGAAATATCCGAAGGAACAATATGGTATTCGACATCCAGTTCATCGCAGAGTTTCTTGATATCGTCGAAATTCACATTCTTAAAACCCAAATCACAAGTAATGGCGATGAGAGAGTAGTGAATGGGGTAGAAGCGTCTCATTCCTGCAAGAGCGTGTAAAAGAGCCAGAGAGTCTTTTCCGCCCGAAATACCTACCGCAATTACGTCTCCTTCTTTTATCATTTCATAATCGTCAACGGCTTTTCGCGTTTTGGACATTATCTGCTGAAGTTTCATTATTTTCTTACTTTCATCACGATTTATTCCTTTTGATTATAACATATTTTTATAGAATTATGATTATTTATGGTTTATAATTTTAATGGATGATTAGGTATAAAAGAGGTAAAAATGAACGCAAAATCTATCATTAAATTAGTTATAGCAATAGTATTCGGCCTTTTTGTGGGGCTTGTATATGGTGTTTATACTATAATTGTTGCATTATTTTTCCCTCAGTATGAAGAAATGTTAAGAAAAATTCCGGGCTACATTCTGATTGCTTTATTAAGCATCGGTGCAGTTATATGTTTCGTGATTTTCTTTGTTTCGTTTTTCAGAGAATTAAACTATATCAAACTTTATAATAATGAACTGGCATACAAAGGTTTCACGGAGGAACTTTACGAAGCCACTTTAAAAAGAAAGAAAAGATTTGAAAAGAATAAATACAGTGTAGGTTATATAGGAAGCATCAATATGATTGCCGGTTATCTCGGTATGCAGGAAAAATACGATGAAGAAATGGCAATTCTTGAAGAAATTAATATAGAAGAACTGAAGAAAAAATTTAAGATTGATTCCGCGAATCCTTCCAAAGACAATCTTATAACTTTTATGGGCTTTTTGGACACACTTATCTGTGTTTATTCGGAAACCGGCAACAGAGAAAAGGAAGAAAATACTTTTGAGATTTTCAATCCG
>CACWZK010000154.1 GCA_902765365.1 uncultured Lachnospiraceae bacterium | reverse complement strand
CCATCCGGTAAACACGGCTCCATTCGAAGGCACAGCAGTCACTTCCATCTGGTGCTTTTATCGGAAAATACATTCCCGAAAAGATTTACGGGCTCTGGATTATTAAGTTTCTCGCAACCGTAATGTCGGTTATTTCGGAAGTTTCAAAGGCATTTTTCGGAAAGCTCGGACTCTTTGTGCTTTTGTTTTTTGTTTCTGGCTTTGTAAGTGCTTTTGAAAGACCTGATCAGCCGATGGCATTTATCTATGGATTTGTCATTATATCCATAGGTTTAATGTTTATTTACAACATATTCAGGAACACGCCCGAGGGAGAATATGCGGTTTTCCACATGGGCATGGATGCAAAAAAATACGTCACCGCGAGATTTCTCTACGATTCTTTTAATGTGATTTTGGGCTATACGGTATTTGGCATTCCCGCGGCTATTTTAAGTGGTGTTAAATGGTATCTTGCAATTCTTATACCGCTTGCGGGCATAGGATTTAAGGTGGCACCCTTAGGATGCGAGATGAGCGTGTATGCGTTTAAACAGTCGCTTGGCAGAAAGAAAAACAGAAAAGGCGTTCCTCTTTCGATTGACGGGAACTGGATGATCAATGCGCTTCTTATTACCGCAATTTCCTTTGCAGGTTTAATAGGGGGCGGACTTATTATATATTACGAACTTTATCTTCCGGTTGTGATAATTTATCTTTTATCGGTGTTGTCCATTGTTCCGGGAATACTTCTTATGAGGAAGTTCCCGTTTGAACTTTACAAGACTGCGCTCTATGCGGATAAGGTTCGAAGCGAACTTATCAAAAAGCAGCAGAAGAAAGAGACCGGACAGAGCTTTGAAGTTAAAATTAATGAGTCCGAAGGCAGCAGACACGGCTCAACGGGATATAAGTATTTAAACGAATTATTCTTTTTAAGACACAGGAAAATCTTTTTAAAGAACCAAATTATTTTCATTGCGATGACTGTAATCGGAATCGGTTTGATGGGGGTATTTTTATACTTTGAAATCACGAGATTCGATGATGTGTCAAAATCGGTTTTAAGATATCTTTTCACGAAACATCCGGGTATTTTCGTATTTTTCCTCGCGGCTTTCAATACCGGCGGATTCATGTCGCGCGCAATGTTCGCAAGCTGTGATTCCACGATGCTTGTGTACGGTTTTTACAGAACTCCCGAAGCTTTAAGGAAAATGTTTCGCCTTCGCGCGTTCTCAATCTTTAAATATAATATGATACAGTCCGTTATGATGATGATTTTTGCCATCGCAACGATTCTTTTAACCGGCGGAGAAAACTACTTCGGAGAAATTATTTCCGTCATTGTGACAATCACATCTTTTACGGCCCTTTTTTCGATAAGACATTTAACGGTTTATTACATACTGCAGCCCTATTCGAAGGATTTCCTCATAAAATCCAAGCTCTACGGGTATTTATCTTTCATATACGGAACCATATGCTTTTTTGTAATGTTTATACCCATGACGAATTTGTTTGCCGCAATCGCGGGTATTTTAATCGCAGGACTTTATTTCTTCACGGCGGATAAACTTATCTATAAATTTGCGCCCAGGACGCTTCGAATAAAATAACCGGCGAAGGCAAAGGGAGAGAAAAAATGCTAATTATAATCTGGTATATATTGCTGGCTGTTTTGCTTTTTTTTGGAGTTAAATTCAGCAAAAAAGGAATGTGGAACGAGGACAATATGTCTTTTAATACGACGAAATGTTTCCTCGGATTCTGCGCCGTTATCATTGTTTTTCACCATATATCGCATATGACCTGCGCTTCGTGGGCTAATCCCAAATACGTCCGTCACGGGCTGGATATTTTTGTAACCGCGGGCTATCCGATGGTTGCGATGTTTTTCTTATGTTCAGGATACGGCCTTTATAAAAGTGCCAAATCAAAGCCTGACTTTTTTAAGAGATTTATACCTGTCAGATTTATACCGATTTTAATCCCGACCGGTCTTACGATGCTCGTTTATATGTACTTTATGTACCTTAAAAAGATACCGTTTAAAATCGACTCGCCTTTTAAGATAAACGCGCATAATACATGGCATCCTTATATCTGGTATATTCCATGCATGCTTTTGCTCTACCTCCTTTTTTATATCGGTTTCGGCCTCATAAAAAAGGATGGAGCCGGGATAGCGGTTGTGGCCGTGGGAACGCTTGCTTACATTGTTTTCTGTATTATATTCGGGTACGGCACATGGTGGTTTAATACGCCTCATATGTTTTTGCTCGGAATTATTCTTGCTAAGAATGAGGAAAAGATATTTGCTTGGTGTAAAAAATATTATGCCTTAAAACTTGCGATTATTCTGCTTCTCTTCCCGATACTCTGGTTTTTGGGAAACAATGCGGGCGGACTGTATCTTATGATTTTCAAGCATCAGTATAACGGAGTATACGGCTACAGATCTGAACTTATCGCATGTATATTCCAGGTTTTGTATACGCTTGTATTTGCATCAATGTATTACCTTTTAAGCATGAAAATCAAGGTCGGCAACAAAGTGCTCGCGTTCTTTGGAAAATTTACTTTAGAACTTTATCTCGTGCACGGAATTTTCCTTCACATGTTCGGATACTATATGCTCGTACAGGGCAAAAAGCCTTTCTTTTATATCGAAAACGTATCGCTTTACACACTGGTTGTATTTGCGCTCTCGATACCGGTATCGTTCGGTTTGAGTTTATTGGACAAACAGGTAGGCAGACTTTTAAGACCTAAAAAGAAAAAGAATAATTGATTTTGCGTGGGAGGTAATTATGGGAAAAAAATTTAAAGTTTTAATGCTTAATGGAAGCCCGAGAGCAAACGGAAATATTGCTCTTGCTTTTCGTGAAATGGAAAAGGTTTTTGAAGAGAACGGTGTCGAATACGAAAATATTCTTCTCGGCAACAAAGACATCAGGGGATGTATCGCATGTAACAGCTGCGCCAAGAACGGGAAATGCGTTTTCAACGATATCGTCAATGAACTGGCGGTTAAGTTTGAAGAGGCTGACGGCCTTGTAATCGGCTCTCCCGTATATTACGGTTCGGCCAACGGTACACTTATGTCTGCACTTCAGAGACTCTTTTACAGTTCTCCTTTTGATAAAAAATTCAAAGTCGGAGCGAGTGTTGTCACCTGCAGAAGATCCGGTACAACGGCTACATTTGACGAATTAAACAAGTTCTTTACCATTTCGAATATGCCGGTAGCCAGCAGTCAGTACTGGAACAATATTTACGGAGCTGCTCCCGGAGAGGCAGAGGCTGATGAAGAAGGCCGTCAGGTAATGCGAGTTCTTGCGAGAAATATGATTTTTCTTATGAAGAGCATTGAAATTGGCAAAGAACAGATAGGGCTTCCCGGGGAGGAAGAGAGGGTCTGGACCAATTTTACGAAATAACGAAGAATCTCCCTTTAAGAAAAAAATTGAATTTATGTATTGACAAACTTTCATAACCATATATAATGTTAGTCATAACTAACCGCCGCAATGCGACGGTTTTAGTT
>CACWZK010000153.1 GCA_902765365.1 uncultured Lachnospiraceae bacterium | reverse complement strand
AGTAGGGGTAACACTGCGGGTGACACAGGGGGTGACACAGGGGGACGGGGGTGTAGTGTCATTTTTTCAGACATATATCGCTATATGAAGTGTAAACAAAAATGACACTACACCCCCGTCCCCCTGTGTCACAAAACCGCCCCCCTGTGTCACAAACCCGCGCCCAGTGTCACAAAAAAGGAAGCACTTTCGTGCTTCCTTTTAAAAGTAACAATACCTGAATATTAGTTGGTAATAACAAGTTCTGTTTCCTTATCGAATACGTGGATCTTCTCAACGTCAAGAGCGAACTTGATTGTATCGCCGGGTCTTGCTGTTGTTCTGGGATCTACTCTGGCTGTCATAGGGAACATCTCAAGATCGAAGTATAAGAATACTTCTGCACCAAGTAATTCGTAAACCTTAATCTGGGATTCGAATACACTCATAGGTGATGTCTCTACGTACATTTCGGAATCATAAACGTCTTCAGGACGGATACCGAATGTTACGCTTCTTCCGTCATAGCCGCCTTCGATAAGTTTTCTTGACTTAGCGGGAGGAAGAGGAATTGAATGACCAGCTACGTTAAGGTAAGCTGTCTCGCCCTGTACTTCTACTACAGCATCAAGGAAGTTCATCTGAGGTGAACCCATGAAACCTGCAACGAAGAGGTTCTGAGGCTTGTCATAAAGGTTCTGAGGTGTATCAACCTGCTGGATAACACCGTCCTTCATAACGACGATTCTTGTACCAAGTGTCATAGCTTCTGTCTGGTCATGTGTAACGTAGATGATTGTAGTACCAAGTCTCTGATGAAGCTTAGCGATTTCAATTCTCATCTGTACACGAAGTTTAGCATCGAGGTTGGAAAGAGGCTCGTCCATAAGGAATACCTTAGGGTTACGAACGATAGCACGTCCCATTGCAACACGCTGTCTCTGACCACCGGACAAAGCCTTGGGCTTACGATCAAGAAGGGGAGTAAGATCAAGGATCTTAGCTGCTTCCTTAACCATCTTGTCGATTTCGTCCTTGGGAACATGTCTTAACTTAAGACCGAATGCCATGTTCTCCTGAACTGTCATATGAGGATACAGAGCGTAGTTCTGGAATACCATCGCGATATCTCTGTCCTTAGGTTCAACATCATTTACAAGTCTGTCACCGATTCTCAATTCACCTGAACTGATATCTTCAAGACCTGCGATCATACGAAGAGTTGTAGATTTACCACAACCTGAAGGTCCTACGAAAATTACGAATTCCTGGTCAGCGATTTCAAGGTTGAAATCCTTAACAGCTTCAAATCCGTTAGGGTAAACTTTGCAGATATTCTTCAAAGATAATCCTGCCATTAAATTTTCCTCCTACATTATAATCTGTATTGTTATTTTTGGGTTTTACCCGTATGTAGTTATTTTACGAGCAAAGCCCTTAAAATACCATACCATATTTACACAAACTTTTCGGTAATCCTTGTAAAATTTGTCCTTCAAAATTTGTTTTCGAGGTTAATTTGTATGTTTTTTGGTTCCTATTTTGTGCAAGCTTTACACTGCTGCAAAAAATGCCCTTATTTTTTGAAATCCAGCCTCATCGGAGTGACTCTCATTCCCGAATCCACATACTCCGAACGCGTATCTTTAAAGCCCATCGCATGATAAAAGTTAACGCCGTAAGGAGAGGCGTTTACCGTGGCATACGTTTCACCGTGCTGCTTCATATACTCGACCGCGGTATTGATTAAATCCCTGCCTATTCCCATCCTCTGATGTTTGTCGTCGACAAAGAGGAGGGATATGTGTCTTTTACTCCTTATGGAAATCATACCTACTATCTCGCCGTCAAGAACCGCTACCCAGAGTTTGTATTCGCCTATTAAAAACAATTTGTATATTCCGTTGTCGGATATAAAATTGGAAAACTCTTTTACACCCATATCGGAATAATCGGGCGCAACAAACTTTTTAAAACTCCTCCACGCGAGCGCCATGGCATCTTCCCATTCGTCTTTGACCGCTGCCCTTACTTCGTATCTTTTATCCATTTCCCCACCAAAAATTTATAGGGTGTCAGACCCATAAAAGAGTCGGACACCCCGTTTAATTAACAGATTTCAGCTCCCGAAGGCATTTCTTTTTCGGGAGAAACAAGTGCAAGATTGCCGTTTTCGTCTTCGGCGCAGAGTAACATTCCTTCGGATACCACGCCTGCGAGTGTTGCGGGCTTTAAGTTAAGAAGTACCATTACTTTCTTGCCGACCATTTCCTCGGGTTTGTAATACTGCTTGATGCCCGATACGATCTGTCTGGTCATATTGCCGATCTTAACCTGTGAGCAGAGAAGTTTCTTTGATTTGGGAACTTCCTCGCATTTTACGATTTCGCCGACAACGAACTGCATTTTTGCAAAATCATCGTATGTGATTTCATCTTTAAGCTTAACTTCGATGGCGTTTTCTTCTTTTTCGTCCTCTTCGGTTACGCCTGCTTCAGCCTTCTGGATGGCTGCAATTCTTGCAGCCTCAGCATATACGTCGTTGATATCGAGACGTGCAAAAAGAATTTCGGGCTTTTCGGTAACCTTTGTGCCGTTTTCGTAAAGCCCAAATTCACCGAGTTTGTCGTAATCTCTGATAACGGTGTTAAGCTGAGCGACGATTCTTTCCGCGGTATCGGGAAGGAAAGGCCATAAAAGAGACGCACCGATTGTAATGCTCTCTGTAAGATTGTAAAGAACGGTTGCGAGTCTGTCTTTTTTAGCCTCGTCCTTTGCGAGCACCCAGGGCTCGGTTTCGTCGATATATTTGTTGCATCTCTTAAAGAGTGTGAAGATTTCGGTTATTGCATCCGCAGCCCTTAAGTCTTCCATCTTAGCACAAACCTTGGCATAGCTTTCGGTTGCGACTTTTTTAAGATCTTCGTCAACCGCTTCTGCCACGCCCCTGTCTTCAACGATTCCTCCAAAATACTTGTTGCTCATGGAGATTGTTCTGTTAACAAGGTTTCCTAAAATATTGGCAAGATCAGAGTTAACTCTCTCTGTCATTAAGTCCCAGGTGATGGAGCCGTCGTTTTCGTAAGGCATCTCGTGAACCATGAAGTATCTGACAGCATCAACTCCGAAGAACGCTGCGAGGTCATCCGCATAAATAACATTGCCTCTGGATTTACTCATCTTTCCGTCGCCGGCAAGAAGCCAGGGATGGCCGAATACCTGCTTGGGCAGGGGCTCGCCGAGTGCCATTAAGAAGATGGGCCAGTAAATTGTATGGAATCTTACGATGTCTTTGCCGATTAAGTGAAGGTCTGCGGGCCAGTATTTTTTATACTGTTCGCTGCTGTTACCGTCTGCATCGTAACCTATGCCTGTGATATAGTTTGAAAGCGCATCAAGCCACACATATACAACATGCTTGTCATCAAAATCAACGGGAATGCCCCATTTGAAGGATGTTCTCGAAACGCAGAGATCCTGAAGTCCGGGAAGAAGGAAGTTGTTCATCATTTCGTTCTTTCTGGATACGGGCTGAATAAACTCGGGATGAGTGTTGATGTACTCGATGAGTCTGTCTGCGTATTTGCTCATCTTGAAGAAATAAGCTTCTGCTTTTGCAGCCTTTACTTCTCTGCCGCAGTCGG
>CACWZK010000152.1 GCA_902765365.1 uncultured Lachnospiraceae bacterium | reverse complement strand
ATCGGGAAGTCTCGCGGTTCATTTTGATGACGTACCCGATGAAAATGCAGATTACAGAGAGATTTCCGCCAGACCCGACGGAGTAATTCTTTCATACCCTGTGATTACCACAGGCGAATATACGCATATATATTCTGTATGGGCATTGCTCGGACAGAATGCGCCAAAAGAAGAACTGGATTATTTTTCGCTCGACAAACAGGTTACGGAAAACACTCCGCCCTGCTTTATCTGGCAGACTGCCAACGACAATCTCGTGCCTGTTGAAAACAGCTATATGATGGCAAATGCCCTCAAAGAAAAGGGCGTAATGTATGCACACTACGTATTTCCCGACGGCTTCCACGGACTGAGTGTACCGAACGAAGATTTCTTCTCCGGCAGATTCGAAGACTATACAATGGATCAGGTAATGCGTGCGGTTGATGCGGTTAAAAAAGGCGAAGGTTTTAATGTAAGCGAACAGAGAGAAAACGAATTAAAAGAACAGTTCTCAGATAAAAAAGATGATAAAAAAGAGGAACCGCCTTTATTTACAGGCGATCCCCTTAAACTTTTTGCCGATGTCAGAACATGGCCCAATCTTGCCATGGAATGGATGAAAAAGATAGTTTGAAATTATTACGGCTGAGCCAGTGAGGACAGTAATTCATCCATGTCAACATTTGATTTGATATTGTATCTTTGCATGAAATCCCTCATGCCTTCGGCATATATTGTTAAATCTTCTATTGCGGCTTGCAGCTGCTTTTCGCCCTGCTCCATTTTGGATTCGCTTTGTTCATTTAAGCCTTCCTGCATCAGGGCATAACCGTTTCTTAATTCTTTGATGGCTTTAACGTAATAGTCATCAAAACCTTTTATTTCATAATCGTAAAGTCCCGCATTTCTGTTTTCCGCATTGGTTACTATGGTATCCATATATCCGATAATCGTTCCGAGATATGAGACATAGGATCTTATATCGTTTGTCTCAAGCATCTGCTTGCTGGTAAGCTGCATTGCTTCCCAGTAAACCACGTCTCCGCGCAGGCTCTCGGAGTATTCGACCAGTGCCTTCTTTTTGCCGTAGGCGCAGCCTGAAAGCGTTGTTATTGTGGCAAGTGCGAGAAGCACATACATTATTTTAACGATTGTTTTCTTCATTCCCTGATTCTCCCTTGTTATTATTTAATCTATTTTGTAGAGGTAAACTCTCCAGTAACTTATATTCGAATCGAATGCACCCATGAATTCAAGACCGTACTGTTCGCAGTCTGTAATCGGGACTGCAGAGAAGATGTATTTGCAGTTCATTTCTTTCATTTTATCAAAATCAAGATGTAAATCGTCCACGCTTCCCTGATAGTATTTGCTTAACATATAGGAATTTGCCCACTCGTGATAGAGGAGATAACAGCGGTTGCCCCAGTCATCAAAGTAGGCTTTGTTAAATTCGCTTAATTCGAGTTCGTCTTTTATGATCTCACGGAATTCGTGCTTGTAGACAAGCGGATAGTTGTTTGAGTAACCGTCGATTGTGCCGAAACCGTGTATAAGAGAAGCCACGGGACACATACCTAAATGCGCCACGCGATAGGTATCGATGTCTTCGCCGATGGTATCTTCGATTCCCTGCATCACGTCTTCCGCATACAGATTTTTCATGCTCACATAGTAGGCTCTTTTTTCATTGTTTAAAGATGCCACGAGGTTCTGATGGAATATGCCGTCGGGATCTTTTATGAGGAAAGCGAGTACCGCGGTAAAAAGAATGCCGGGGATAATAAGCGATAAGGCCTCTGCCTTTTTGGGGAATACTTCGAAAATGGCTGCCGCGGAAATGCCGAATAAAACATACCAGAGTGCCGGCAGAAAATAGTACACTCTCGAAAACTGAAAAGAGGTAAACATTCCCGGGAGCAGGTTTTGTATGCGTATAAAAAATGTTGTGTTAAAGAATGCGTAAAATACGGCGGTTAGAAGAATCGCTCCTAAAAGAACCCCGAGTAAAGGAAGATATTTTCTTGCATTTTTGTTAAAGGCGGAGATGATAAGCGCGATTGCAGCGACAATGATAATCGGCTCATGCTTTGAAACCGCTTCGTATTCGGATGCTCCGTTGAGGAGGATGCTTTTAAGAGATACGAAGAAATTAACGCCGACGGTTTTTAAGTCAAATTCGACCCTGTGACTGACGAAGCCTGCGCCTGTCAAAGCATTTATGATAAGGTCTTTGTTAAGCAGAGCATATAACCCTAAAAGAATTCCGAATGCGATAAAAAGCGGAGCCTGAACTTTCTTTTTTCTGATGCTTTCTTCAATGGCGAGAACAAGCATTATTCCGAGAACCGCCCAGCCTGAGAGCGAAAGGCTCGTGGTTAATGCAAGGTAAGCCAAGAGGAAAAACGGGAAAATAAGATTTCGCTTCTTTTCCGCTTTAAGTATCTTTAAAACGCACCATAAAAGAAGAGGCATGCCCATAACGATGTTTCCGTAGATACTGTGCACGGGCAGCATCGCAAAAAGGATTGCACTTAAGAATGCAGCGAAATTGTTTTTGGAAGTCTGCTTTACGCATGCATACATTCCGAAGAACGCAGTGATTATTACGATGATATGCTGGATTAAAAATGCGGTATAAACATTGAAGAATTTATAGAGAATCACAAAGCCGGGAGCGAAGGGCGCGATGCTTGATGCGGGAATTCCGCACATCATTTTGTCGTATACGTCGGCTCCGAAATATCTGGCCGCGAACACGTAGTTGATAATGGTCTCGTCGAGCTGGTCGTGCACTACGAAAATGGCGCTTCCGACCCCGTAACGGAGAGTAAGAAACAAGACCGGTGAAAGTATTAAGATAATCGCCGGTACCCCCAAGTATTCAAATTCGAATTTCTTAAGTTTCTCGTTCATAAAAAATATTTTATCAAAAGTATAAATTGTTGGAAAGAAAAGAATTTGGAATTATAATTAAACAGAAGCATGTTATGTTTTTAAAAGTATTTTGAAAGAGGGTTACTATGTCGGTTTTGGCAGCTTTTATGGTACCGCATCCTCCGCTTATCGTGCCTGATATCGGCAGGGGAAGCGAAAAACGGGTTCAGAAAACTATAGACAGTTACGAAAAAGTGGGACGTGAAATCGCAGAGCTTTCGCCTGATACTATCGTGATTTCAAGCCCGCATTCCGTGATGTATTACGATTATTTTCATATTTCTCCGGGAGAGGGGGCGTACGGCGATTTTGCAAGATTCGGTGCGCCGCAGGTTTCTTTTACGGAGGAGTATGATTCGGAACTCGTCAAAGAAATAGAAAAAATCTGCACAAACGAAAACTTTCCCGCAGGCACAAAGGCGGAAAGAGATCCCGAGCTTGACCACGGAACAATGGTACCGCTTTATTTTATCAGAAAAGCGTACAAGGGCGGAAAGATAGTCCGTATCGGACTTTCAGGGCTTCCGTACGAGTCGCACTACAGACTGGGTGAAATAGTAAAGACCGCCGCAGATAATTTAGACCGCAGAATAGTATTCGTCGCAAGCGGAGATTTGTCGCACAAATTGCAGGAGTACGGTCCTTACGGATTTGCCAAGGAAGGCCCTGAATATGATAAAAGAATAATGGACGTCTGCTCGCGTGCGGCCTTTAAAGAACTCTTTGATTTCGACGAAGACTTTTGTGAATGTGCGGCAGAATGCGGACATCGTTCGTTCTTAATAATGGCGGGCGTTTTGGACGG
>CACWZK010000151.1 GCA_902765365.1 uncultured Lachnospiraceae bacterium | reverse complement strand
AAGAAATACCATAGCCTTTTTAAAACCGCCGTCTCCTTTAAGCACATCGTTTATCAAATGCTTTTGTATCTCAGGATTTAAAAGAGTTGTAATCGCAACCAGAACCATCAGCACGAATACGCCGAAAAAGTCCTTTTTGTAAGGTTTGGCAAGGCCTATGAATTCTTTTAAAAAGCCGCCTTCTTTGGAGCATTTCGGACAGTTCTTGGTGCCTGGAATCGCTCTGCCGCATTTGGGGCACATCTTCTCATATTCTTTACTTTCAACTTCTTCAAAACGTCCCGAGATAAGAATGTTGATTCCTCTGGCGATATAAGCGTATCTCGATAAATGTCTGGCGGAATAGTGCACGAGCACTGTATCCTCGCCATCTTTGGTAACAACCAGAATTCCGCCGCCTACCTTTGCCTCGGCTTTGGCATTGCTTAAATCCTTTATTTCAATTGTTTCTTTTATGGTCTCGCCGTCGAATATATGGATGTTTCGTGTGGTGACAAAAAGATATGCTCCTTTTATCCACTCCCCTTTCTCATTGATGTCGTAAGGTATCGAATAGTAAAGCCTTTCGTCATCTGAAAGAGGAATCTTCTCCAGTATCTTAGGCGATATGTCGTATTTTAAAATCATCTTGTCTAATCTCCCAAGTTATAAGAACAAATCGAGTTTTCGTCTTTCTTTCTGAGTGAGTGCGTTTACATCACGGATTTCGAATCTGTTCTCATCCAGATCCATGATGATAAGCCTCGAATCGGACAGTTTGGTAACCGCATTGGATGCCATGTTGATCGCGAATTTGCACTCGCCCTTGTCGGTTAATACATGAAAATATGCATAACCGTACTCGTCCTTAATGTTGTAAATCTTTTCTATCACAGGAGTAAAATAATTTAATCTTAACTGTTCTCTTAAGATCTCCTGCGTGTTTTCATCAAGTGCACCAAGGTCCTCGATAATGCCTATTTCCTTGGCTTTGGCCGAGTTTTCCCTGATGGATATGTATTTGTCGGCATCCGTGAAAGGGAAGAGTCTCACGACTTTTACCCTCTCAAACAATATGCCGTCTTTGGTTAAATTAACAAAGCCGCCGTTTGTACGTTCGAACTTGTCTTTATCGGTAATGACAGTCATTCTCGTCATTTCTTCGGCTTCTTTTTCGTAAGTATTGATTTCTGCCATTTTTATCTCCTTTTTAAAAGTTGGTTACTGCCAGCGATTTGTTCTGCAGTTCATTCAGCTTGTGGAAGATGCCATCCTCATTTTTATCAAGCTCGGCATGCGTTCCTTCCTCAACGATGCGGCCGTTGTCTATTACAATGAGTCTGTCTGCATCTCGAAGCGTCGAAAGCCTGTGCGCTATGGAAAGGGTCGTTCTTCCCTTTACCAGGAGCTTGAGCGAATTCTGAATAGCTTTCTCGGTCTCGGTATCCACACTCGCCGTGGCTTCATCAAGGATTAATATCTTCGGGTCTGCAAGTATTGCTCTTGCTATGGATATTCGTTGTTTCTCACCGCCGGATAAATCCTTTCCGGAAGCGCCGATTACAGTATCGTATCCGTCGGGCATTTTCGATATAAAATCATGTGCGCCCGCAAGTTTGGCTGCTCTTATAATCTCTTCGCCCGTGGCATTTTCATTGCCGTATGCGATATTTTTGGCAACCGAACCCATGAAGATATATGTATCCTGCGAAACCATCGCTACATTTTTTCTTAAGTCCGAAAGCGACAAATCTTTTACATCGACTCCGTCTATTTTTATCGAGCCCTCTTTTACGTCGTA
This sequence comes from uncultured Lachnospiraceae bacterium, assembly GCA_902765365.1. Classification (GTDB taxonomy): domain Bacteria; phylum Bacillota; class Clostridia; order Lachnospirales; family Lachnospiraceae; genus UBA3766. The sequence goes on along the minus strand of CACWZK010000151.1, from coordinate 1,957 downwards.
GAGTCTTGAAATAAGATTGACAAGCGTCGATTTGCCGGCACCCGAACGGCCGACGATTCCGAGGACTTCGCCCTCTTTGACCTTAAGATTAATATTTTTTAAAACATTTCTGCTGACCGTATATCCGAATGTTACATTCGAAAGTTCGATCTCTCCTTTCGGCTTCATCAGACGTACGGGATTTTCTTTTTCAACGATTTCGGGTATCGAATCGATGATTTCAAAGAGTCTCTGCGCTGCATTGATGCTCTCCGACCACATTCTGAACACTCTCGAAAAGAAGTTCATCGGACCGTTTAAATGAGCCACGTAGCCAACGAAAGTAAGCAGTACGCCGAGGTCTATTTTATCGGTTTTAAGTACGAAGAATACGCCGATAATCCAGATCCAGATACTCGATATTTCCTGTACCAGACTGTAAAGAATCGTAAACTTGTTTCTCAGTTTAACGATGTTTATCTCTGCATCTTTTAAGTTGTTGTTGGGATTAGTAAATCTTTCGATTTCAGCGTCTTCCTGGCCGAAAGCCTTTACCACTCTCGCACCCGTTAAGTTGTCGTTCGCCTTTGCCGAAACCGCTTTTTCCGCACGGTGTCTCTTGCCCGATAAGTTCCAAAGTCCCGGACGAAGCTTAACCGTCATGAACACGAGCAGCGGTAAAAGAATGCATGCGATGAGTGCCATCTGCCAGTTGAGTCTGTACATAACCACGAAAGTTATGATGATGGTGATTCCGTGAATAAATACGGAAGGTATGCCGTCTATGAAAAATTCGGTAACCCTGTTCGAATCGCTTAAGACTCTGGTCATCAGGCCGCCTGTCTGTTTGCTCGTAAAAAAGTTAAGCGAGAGTCTGCTCATCGCGGAGAACACATCCGTTTTGATGTCATTTACGGTCGATGTGGCAACACGCGCCATAAGAGCCATCTGAACGATGTTGGTAATCTCCTCTATAACCCTGCTGCCGATCATAATCAGTGCAAGAAGACCGAGCGCAAGTGTAAATTTACCCGCAAGTCCGAAGGTCGCCAAGTATTCGCTGTCTTTTTCGAGTATATGGTCAAAGAGAACTTTACCCGTTAAGTACGGCCATACAACGCTTATCGCAGCGCCGAGTGCGTAGGATAAAAACAAAATCGCAATCGAGAATTTGTATTTGAAAAAGTACTTAAGAACTCTTGCGAAAATTGTTCTTTTGTTGGTACATTTCGGACATACTTTCTTGGCCGGGTCGGGGTACATTGTCCCGCATATCGGACAGTAAAGCAGTTCCTCATCCTCTTCTTCGGTTTCTTTTCCGACGATATCCGAATCAAAATCTTTGCCGTTTTTGATGTTTTTGGTATGTCTTACGAAGAGATTTAACTGCTCGAGATAAGTGTTGGTAAGCGATGCGATTTTAATCGGGCTTCCGTCATATTCGGCCGATAAAAGAACCGCTCCTATCATTCTCTCTACATGAATATGCTCAATCTTTTTTAAATCAAAAAGTTTAACTTCATATTCGGCAAGATCCTCATCCTCGTCTTTTTTATGAACCTTGGTTCCTCTGAAGAAATGAGTATATCCGCTCGGAATGTCGCTTTCGCAGACTCCCAGATAATCCTTTGTCAAAAAGATATATCCTAAAATATATTCACCTTCGAAAGATAAATCTATCGGACAAACAGACAATATGTCTGATTCATGTATTTTATATTCTTTTATTTTGTTTAAGATGTTTTTGGTTAGTTTGTTGTCTTTCATGTCGTTTTCCTCAAGTTGTAAAAAAAGAAGCCACTGTTTCGCACAGTGACTTCACAAGCATCAAATCGTAATCCTTTTATATTTCAATACCAGGAGTACGAAAAGCAAAATCAGTGCGAGATAACCTAAAGCCGTCAATAATTGCATAGACGGTTGTGATAACTGATGTTATAAATAATCCGTGTAATTTCTTCATTTTTTTCGTCCTCCT
>CACWZK010000150.1 GCA_902765365.1 uncultured Lachnospiraceae bacterium | reverse complement strand
GTATGTCCGCCGATAAGCGAATTCTCCCATCCGCCGTAACGGATTTTACCGGAAGCGATTCCCGCATTCTCATAAAAGCCTGCGAGCAACCTCTCGATATCAATCTTTTTTAAATATTCAATTTCTTTTTCAAAAGCATTCACGCAATATGCATCAAGCATAAGAACGCTTTCGGGTTCAATGACCTGATATTTATATATTTCTTTCATGCTATTATAATTATTTCTTCAGGCGTTTTATTTTCTCGTCGGAATATTCCTCAATATGCTTTCTCAGTGATTTTAACTGTTTCTTGTGTGCGCAAAGTTTTTCCGTACAGTTCTTGCACTGAAGATAATCGTTTGTCTTTTCTGAAAATCTTTCCGGGTGAAGATAGAATGTTAATTCCCAGCGGACAAGCAATGCTATGGATAGAACCAGTAAACTCCAGGTATAGCTTTGTTTTACGAAGAAAAGCGGAGTAAACATCATTGCATAATCCCAGTTGTATATTCTGCAGGTACTGCAGCATTTATTTTTCATAAATACTGTCTGGAACGGGCAGAAGAACAAAATGCAGATAATATCGCAGATGGAATATGCACTGCATAAAAGAATCATAATTCCGTCATCCAGAATACCAAGCATGTGTAATGCTCCGAAGAATGCGTTGAATACAACCCAAATCAAAGCAACAAGCATTGTAGCGTAATTGTCATGAATCACAATTTCAGTCGAGCCGCTTTTAATATAGTTTCTGGCAAACTGCTTCTGACATCCGGGACTTTCCAGTTTGGATGGGAAGAAACGAAAGATCATTTCCACTACAAATATAGCCCAGGTAACAATCAGAATAGTCGGCATTTGTTCAATACTCTCTATGATTGACGCCTGGGAATGAAATCTGAAACGTATATAACTGATGAGTATCAGTATAAAAAGCACCGATCTGTAGATAAGACGGAAATAATGCCATGCCAATACGATACTTATTCTCTTTTTCCCTGTTTTTTTCACTTTTTATAAGCCCTTTCCGATTATCTTAATTCTTCCATTGGTATTTTGTAAGGTCAACGCGTCCGTCAGTAACTTTAACACCCTCCGCCTCAAGCAGTTTCGCCTGTGCGTTACTTCCGCCGAAAGCAAATTCTCCCGAAAGTTCTCCCTTCGCATTTACCACGCGAAAACAAGGAATATTGTCGGGGTCGGGATTATTATGAAGGGCATTTCCGACGGCGCGTGCCATCTTTTTATCACCCGCTGCCTCTGCAACCTGCGAATACGTTGCGACTTTGCCGTAAGGTATTTTCTTAACCGCTTCGTATATACGTTTTGACGGGCAGTCGCTGATAAGGTCATAACTCTCGGCAATCATTAATTTAATGTCTTTATCGGGTATCGAACCGTCAAGAATAATAGTATTCCAGTGGTCCTTATTCTGATGATATCCGGGTTTTACAGACTTGTAAATTCCGCGCCAAAAGTATGCTTTCTCGGGATCGACTTTTACGTTTAAATTGGTAAACCCGTCCTTTTCGTAGGTCCAAAGAAATGCCTTTTTGTTTCCTTTATATCTTACTAGCTGCCAGTTCTCATCATGAAAAGGCGCATCCTGATAGGAGTCGGGAAACGACAGGCCGTATTTTAATGCTTCTTTTCTTGTTTTCATTTTATACCTCTGCAAGGAAATTTCATACTGTTTATATTCTGTCAGAACGTTATTTTATCCAGTACTTCTTTGATATCACCGTCAATGCAGATACTCTGTTTTCTTTAGAAAATCCGAATAAGCTGCGGATGCTTCCACGAGATAATCAAGGCGTTCTTCATTGGTCTTATTCATGGCAATTAACTCCTGTACATTTGCTTAACTTTTTTAAAACAGTTTCTCCTGCATATCTACCCATGATTCCTGCGGCACTTCATGTATCACATCACCATCCATATGATTTCCGATTAAAAAAGGAGATGCAGGGTCATGCATTTTATGCTGTTCAAATATGGTTTTCGCTTCGGCATTTGCATAACAGTATTTGCAAAGATGCAAACAGGTATTGTATGCTCCTATATCACAGGATAAGTAACAGGCGCATTCCGCTCTGGCGCCTTTTTTCTTTGGCGCATTCAGCCTTTTTCCAATCGCCTTTTCGTAATCGCTTATCTTCATGCAGCCGCTGCAGTCAGCTCCGTACTTGGCAAGTTCATCGCCTTCCGCACAAGGCTTAACCGTCATTCCGCATTCGGATGCAATCTTAATGATTTCTTTTCCGAGAGTTATTCTGTCTTCTTTTGATACTTCTTTTGCCTCGGGAAAATTCTTTCTGACTTTCGGATAAAGATCTATAAAACTGATTACCACGGTATCAGTGTATCCTTTAAGACTTTCCGCTATTTGTCCGAATGCGTGTAAATGATACTCCGATGTATATTTTTCGGAAAGAAAAATCGGATCATATCTCCATCCCACGGAATTCACTCCCACCGTATCCGATAATGTTTTAATATCTTTTATGAGCTGATGTTTATCGGGTACATTCGGCTCAATATCTCTTCCGTAGGGAGTCAGTGTCACAAACCAATACTGACCGAAATCCTTTATTAAATCCATGTACGGAAACATGGGTGCCGGGTTTTTGGTGCAAAATCCTATCACGTCAACAACGGACGGATCAAGTTTGTATTTACTCACCTGACTCGGATTATATGGGTTTCTGACCAAGACAAAACCTTCTTTTATTCTGTTTGAAAACCACTCGGCGTAGAAAGCCGGGATATCGGTTCTTTGTCCTGTATTAATTATCATTTTCGTTTTTAAGAGACAGTTTCATCTCTTCCATGCCAAGTTCCACAAGTCCCGTCGATACAAATCCAACGGACTCATATAATCCTTTGGCTATGGCATTACCAGGCGCTACTCCTGTGTAAATACTGTCGGGGTTGAACGTATCTTTTATGAATTTAATTCCCAATTTAAGTGCCTGTCTTCCGTAACCTTTATTCTGGTATTTTTGATCAATCATGAATTCCCAGAGGGTATAATATCCCTTAACTTCATAATAACCCATCATGATAAATCCGACGAGCGTTTCTTCTTCATAAACCGCGAAAGGGTATGCTGTTTTGGAATAAACGTATGCTTTCGCAAGAGATTCGGCGTTCGTAATCACAAAACTTTTCTGGTCATCTCTTACCTTAAGAGCAAGCACGTCATCTATATTATCTGTTGTTATTTCTTTTATGGTTACCATTTAAAAATCCTTATCTAAAAGCATTTCTTCTCATGAGTCTGTTTGCAGTTTGCCAGGTTTGCACATTTGTAACAAACCTCGTTTGGACATGTGTCTTTTTCAAAAAACTCCCTGATGTTTTCAAGTGTCGTATCCGCAATATTCGACAATGCCTCATTGGTAAGGAAGGCCTGATGCGATGTTACGATAACATTAGGCATGGAAATCAGTCTTGCCAGTGTATCATCATTTACAATGTGGTTCGAATAGTCATGGAAGAACACGTTTGATTCTTCTTCGTATACATCGAGACACGCTGCGCCGATTTGTCTTGCTTTTATTCCTTCCAGAAGAGCCTCCGAATCTATCAGGGCGCCTCTTGAGGTATTGATTATAACAACACCTTTTTTCATTTTACGGATGGTTTCCGCATTTATCATATGGCGGTTTTCATCGGTCAGAGGACAGTGAAGCGAGATAATATCGCTTCTCTCCCAGATTTCTTCCAAAGAAACATATTCGATGCCGGAATC
>CACWZK010000149.1 GCA_902765365.1 uncultured Lachnospiraceae bacterium | reverse complement strand
TTCTATGTTCATTTAAATTCGGACGATCCGACTCTTTTGGACATGAGATCTCCATTGGAGAGTTTCGGCGGAAAGAGAGCCATCGATGTGGCAAGACAGGCGTATCTTTGTCATCAGACACAGCAGTGGTGTGATTTCAGTGTGGACGATTACGGCCCTTATTCGGCTGCAAAATGGGGTCTTTACAAGACCAATGTCGGTCCGGATGTGGCCAAGAACGACCTTATGGAAAATCTTGTATCCTATGACGAGCAGGAAAGAATAAGGCTCGAAGAAGAGGAAAAACAGCGTCTCGAAGAGGAAAAGAAAAAAGCCGAAGAAGAGGAAAAAGCAAGACTTGAAAAAGAAGCTCTCGAAAAAGAGCAGGCTGAAAAGGAAACTGACAGTGAAGATAAAGAAAAGACTAAAGAAGAATCCGCACTTTCGGGTACGGAAATCTTTGTCATAGCTGCTATAGTTGTGATTGTATTAATGGCCGGAGGATTCGGTGCTTACTTTATAGTCAGTGGTAACAACAAGAAAAAGAGACGTAAGAGAAGAAGACGTTAATATCATAAAAGAAAAGGTACCTGACTCGCGAAGCGTGTCTGGCTCCGAAAAAATTATCAGAAAAGAAACAGACATGAAAAATAATTTTAAAATTTTAATTACAACTTTGGCTTTCTTTGTTTTGGCATTTATGTCTTTTAGGATGAATGCCAAAGCCGAAGGCGAACCGATAAAGATTTATACCGCGGATGATCTGCTCACCGTACAGGAGAACATATATGCCGATTATATCCTTATGAATGATATCGACATGGCGGGCATCGACTGGACTCCTGTGGATTATTTCGGCAACTTTGACGGCAACAACCATGCGATTTTAAATCTTAATGTTAAAACCGTCTCAAAGGAAATCCGTACAACCTATGACGGCAATTACAAGACATACGATACCTGTTTCGCAGGTCTTTTCGGTGTGCTTGAAAACGGCAGTGTCAGGAATCTTACTTTGAAAGGATTAAACGTTAAGGTTAATAAGGAAGAACCCTGCTTCATCGGTTCGATAGCAGGATTTGCCGAGGGCAGCACTATCGAAAACTGCAGCATCGAAGGAACGCTTCGTCTCGACGTTTCCGCGAAAATGTTCGGTGTGGGCGGTATCGTCGGATACGGCGGAAACGGCTCGATTTTATCCACAAATGCCGATGTAACGCTTATCTGCATCGATCACGATAAGGAAAACCGCGACGAACAGTTTATGGGCGGAGGATATTCCGCGGGTTACCTTGATGTCGACAAATGCTTTATAAAAATAGACGGTTACGATTCGGACCACGGATATGTTCATGACGGCGGACTTGTCGGAATGTACATTCTTTATCCTTTCGGAAACAATTACGCAGGTTATATCAACAATACCAGAGTCGAAGGCATGATAACCTTCTTCGAAGACAATACCGACAGAAGAGCATACTGCAAGGATTTCATAGGCGAAGTCATGAACTGGACCTACGAGTATGTGGGCAATTCGTCCGATTTTACCCGTAACGAGATAAAAGATTACTCAAAAGATCTGCTTCCCCATTACTGTGAGGACAATGACTTTACAAAGGAAACAGTTGAAAGCACCTGCGACGAATTCGGATATACTTTATACAAGTGCAATACCTGCGATTATTCATATAAAGCGGATTACACGCTTAAAAATCACAACATAACGGAATGGACGGATGAAATTGAAGCCACAACAGAGAGCGAAGGCCTTGCAAAAGGCGTCTGCAGCACATGCGGCAGTGAAGTATATAAGATTGTTCCCGTAAAAGAACCGGAAGTAATCGAAGAACCCGAAATTGTAATCGAAGAGCCGGAATATCCCTCAAAAGATGATGCCGAACCCACGACCGTAGAAATGGATACGGACAATACTTTTCTCGGGGTTGTGCTTATAGTCGGTCTGATAATATGCGTCGGGCTTGTGGCGGCCATAATTGTCGTTTTGATTAAAGGACGCAAAAGACGCTAGGTTTATTTGCAAGCAAGCCCTTTTTATGCTATAATATCTTTCTGTTGCGAATTGGTTTTTTAAGGCTTTAATTTGTTAATTGCGGGACGAAAATAAAAGAGTCCCTGCGAGCATGAAAGCCCGAAAGGAAAAAGTATGTTAAATGAAAAAGTAATTCTTCTTACCGGCGGTACAGGTTCATTCGGTAAGGCCTTTACAAAGTATGTTTTAAACAACTACAATCCCAAAAAGATTATTATTTATTCACGTGATGAGTTCAAACAGTTCATCATGCAGAATGATTTCAAAAAAGAATTTCCCGACAAATTTTCAAAACTCAGATTTTTTATAGGAGATGTCAGAGACAAAGACAGATTAAAACGCGCCATGGAGGGCGTTGATTATGTGATTCATGCGGCAGCTTTAAAGCAGGTTCCCGCATGCGAATACAACCCTCAGGAAGCGATTAAGACCAATATTCACGGCGCGCAGAACGTAATAGATGCCGCACTTGATTCGGGCGTCAAAAAGGTAGTTGCGCTTTCGACCGACAAGGCGGTAAATCCCGTCAATCTTTACGGCGGTACCAAACTTGTTTCGGACAAGCTTTTCATCGCAGCTAACTCGTATGTTGGAGAAAAGGACCTTTGCTTCTCAATCGTTCGTTACGGAAATGTAGCGGGAAGCCGTGGTTCGGTTATTCCTTTCTTTAGAGATTTAATCGACAAAGGTGCTACAGAACTTCCCATCACTGATTTCAGAATGACAAGATTCTGGATATCACTCGAAGAGGGTGTTGAGCTTGTTATTAAAGCTTTAAACGAATCAAAGGGCGGCGAAACATTTATTTCAAAGATTCCTTCTTTTAAGATCACAGATCTTGCAGAGGCAATGCTTCCCGGTTGTTCCAAAAAGGAAATCGGTATCAGAGAAGGCGAAAAGCTTCACGAGATAATGATTACCACGGAGGATTCTTTTACGACATATGAATTCGACAAGCATTTTATCGTATATCCTCAGATGATTTTCGCAAAGAAAATGCTTCCTTCAAACGAAGGCAAAAAGGTTGAAGAAGGATTTTCATATTCATCGGGCAACAATACCTGGTGGCTTACCGTTGAGGAAATCAGAGAGAGATTAAATACGTTAAAATAAAAGCTAAAATTTAAGGAGGATACAATTATGAAGTTAGTTCCATTAGGCGACAGAGTTGTATTGAAGCAGTTAATCGCAGAAGAGACCACAAAGTCAGGCATCGTGATCCCCGGTCAGAACAAAGAGAAACCCCAGCAGGCTGAGGTTATTGCAGTAGGCCCCGGAATCCTTGCAGACGGCAAAGAAGTAAAAATGGAAGTTAAGGTTGGCGATCAAGTAATCTACTCCAAATACTCGGGAACCGAAGTTAAGATTGATGACGAAGAAGTTATCATCGTAAAACAGTCGGATATTCTTGCTATTGTAGAATAATTATTTTTTATAAATATTCAGGAGGTTTAGTTTAAAATGGCTAAAGAGATTAAATATGGCGCAGAAGCCCGCGCAAGTCTAGAAGCCGGTGTTAATCAGCTGGCAGATACTGTCAGAGTAACACTCGGACCTAAGGGCAGAAATGTAGTACTTGATAAATCATATGGTTCACCCCTTATCACCAACGACGGTGTAACCATTGCAAAAGAAATCGAACTTGAAGACGCATTCGAAAATATGGGCGCTCAGCTCGTAAAAGAAGTAGCAACAAAGACCAACGATGTTGCAGG
>CACWZK010000148.1 GCA_902765365.1 uncultured Lachnospiraceae bacterium | reverse complement strand
GTGAACCTGACGAACAATGGTGACTCCTATCAGGAACTGGTATACCTTACGTTGGGAAGTCAGAAAACTTTAGTCTGCGGTTCTGTGGAGGCTGGGAAGACAGGGGACGTTAAGTTGCATTTGACTCCGAAACAAGCAGGAACTATGACTCTTAAGGTTTCTACGGATTATTATGCAGAGAATGTGGTGCGGTCAGAATCTGTCACGGTGGAGGCTGCCAAGCCGCAGTCGTTGTCTGCTTCGGCTACAACGCCTGGCCTTGAAAGCAATGTGCTGACAGGTACCTCAAACAGTTCCGATAATGAATTAAGCATCTCCGCATCGGGTACCGATATTCCTTTTTCCCATTTTGAAACCGTCTGTCTTACAACATTTAACTGCTGTGCCAGTGTCTCCTGTGAAAAACCTTTTTGTTTTCTTAAGATTTTAATGTTTTCTCCAAGCATCTGCTTTTCCTCCTGCGTTGTTTTGATGGCTTCATCTTAGGGCAAAGTGAGCCGTTGCCACAAGCAACGCATTTTAACATTAACGTCTTTGTCTGAAAATTTCATACATCATAAGCGACGCCGCCACCGAGGCGTTTAAGCTTTCCACTTCACCGCACATGGGAATAAAAGCAGTATTATCGCATTTTTTTACGGTGCTTTCTTTTAGGCCGTTTCCCTCGTTTCCGACAAAAAATGCAACCGGTTTTTTATAATCGTATTTGTCATAAGCTTTGGCATTTTTATCAAGAGCCAGCGCATATGTTTCGATATTTTTACTCCTAAAAGAATCAAAAACCGAATCGATATCTGCGTAAGCAAATTTCATTCTGAAAATACTGCCCATCGTCGAACGGATAACCTTCGGATTATAAATATCCACGCAGTCCCTAGAAAGTAACAAACCGTTAACACCCGCGCCTTCGGCAGTGCGGATAATCGTACCGATGTTGCCCGGATCCTGTATGTTCTCAAGAACCGCTATTATGGGATTTTCGTCGGATAAAACATCTTCGATTGAAGATTCGCGAATTTTAATTACGGATAAGATTCCCTGCGGGGTAACCGTATCCGTAACCTTCTTAAAGACCGGCTCGGATAAAACTTCATATCCGATCCGCTCCAGTTTCTTTTTCGTTTCCGTATCAAAAGAATCGTAAGCACCTTCTTTTATATAGACTTCGAGCACATCGCCCTTGGGTGCTTCCATAAACATCTTGATGCCTTCGGCCACAAACTTGCCTTCGCTTCGTCTGAATTTAGCCTTATTCATCAGATTGTCAATATATTTTATTCTGCCGTTGCTTGCAGATGTTATCAAATCTTTGTCCTCCGGTATTACATTGAAAGCATCTTGCTTACTCTGTATTCGTATTCGGAAATCTCTTTCTGCATTGCAAGAGCTTCGTCGATATCGTAATCCACGAACTCTCCCTTGGAGTGTGCAACTACTCTGTTGGTCTTGCCTTCGCAGAGGATTTCAGCCGCATACGAACCCATAATGGATGCATAAAATCTGTCTTTACAGGTGGGTGAACCGCCACGCTGCATGTATCCTAAAATAGTGGCTCTGGTCTCGATACCGGTTGCGGCTTCGATACGTCTTGCCATACTGGTTGAATGTCCGATACCTTCGGCATTGATAATGATATGGTGTCTTTTACCCTTTTTTCTGTTCTGGATAATATTGTTTATAATGGTCTGTTCGTTATAATCGTATTTTTCGGGAATAAGAATATCCTCGGCGCCGTTTGCGATACCGCACCAAAGAGCGATATAACCCGCATTACGTCCCATAACTTCGATGATACTGCATCTCTCGTGTGAGGATGAGGTATCTCTGACTTTGTCAATGGCTTCCATGGCGGTATTGATAGCCGTGTCAAAACCTATGGTATAGTCGGTACATGCGATATCAAGGTCGATTGTTCCGGGAATACCGATGGTGTTGATTCCGTGCTTTGAGAGTGCAAGTGCGCCTCTGTATGAGCCGTCACCGCCGATTACAACCACGCCGTCGATATTGTGTTTTTTACACACTTCCGCACCCTTTGCCTGGCCTTCTTCGGTCACAAATTCGGAACATCTCGCGGTTCCCAAGATTGTACCGCCTTCATCGATGATATCAGATACACTGCTTCTGTTCATATCAACTATTTCTTCAGCAAGAAGTCCCGCATATCCTCTTTTTATTCCTTTAACAGCCACACCTTTGCAGATTGCCGTTCTTACCACGCCTCTTATGGCCGCATTCATTCCCGGTGCGTCGCCGCCGCTTGTAAGAACACCGATAGTTTTAATCTCAGCCATTTTTATTCCTCCTTGGTTATCTTATTACCACCGAACCCGTGCCTAATATTTCCTCGAGCCTTGCAACAAGTTTCTCGTCGGCATTTACTCCGAGTTCCCTTTTAGTCAGTGTTTTAAGTTTATTTTCTTTTATGATGCGGATGTTCACATCATCGATTCCTCTGTGTTCGTTGAGAATACCGTGTACCTTTCCCCATAACTCATTATACTTGTCCATGCAATCAAACTTCAACCATAATGTTTTGGGAACTTCGGTAAACGAAGATATTTCTTCCGCAATAAGCTTGGAATTCACATCTTCTTCGGTAGTAACCCTGCCTGTTACGAACACGGGATTGTCCTCGATTAAATATTCCCTGAGTCTTTCATAGGCCTGCGGGAATACCATTATTTCGACTCTTCCGACCAGATCTTCGAGTTCTATGATTGCCATGGTCTCTTTTTTCCTCGTGAGTCGGACATTCAGGCTTGTAATGATACCGCCGACGGTAACTCTTTTTTTATCGGGAAGCCTGCTGCCCTGCAGTTCTTCGAGGTATTCAAAATCCGCTGTGGTAGCCGTAACATTTTTCTTCCAGATATCCTTGACATCATCCAGTGGATGTCCGGAAATATATACTCCGAGCACCTCTTTTTCCATGCGAAGGATTTCGTCTTTGGAAAATTCGGCCACATTCGGCAGCTTTATCTCCATTGCTTTTCTCTCATCCGTGGGAATTATATCAAAGATGGTCATCTGATTCGTATTTAATTTTTTGTTTTCCGCAGCAACATCATCCATTATAGTCTCGTAGACCTGGATAAACTGCTTTCTGTTGCCACCGAGTGAGTCAAATGCGCCTGCTTTTATAAAGTTTTCAATCGCACGCTTGTTGACCTCCTTCGCGCCTATACGGCGTATAAAATCGGAGATACTCTCGTATTTACCGTTTTCTTCTCTCTCTTTTACGATGTGATCGATTACCTGACTTCCGACATTCTTAATCGCATGAAGCGAGTATATCAGTTTGCCGTCTTTTACGGTAAAATCATTCATTCCCTCATTGATGTCGGGAGGCAGAACCTCTATGCCCATTTCCTTGGCGGAATTGATGTAATAAGCCGTCTTGACGGGGTTGTCAAGCGAACATGTGATAAGAGCCGCCATATATTCAACGGGATAATAATACTTCATGTACGCGGTCTGATAGGAAATTACCGCATATACTGCCGAATGGGATTTGTTGAAAGCGTATTCGGCGAATTTCTGCATTTCCCCGTATATCTGAACAGCCACTTTCTCGGGAATCTGTCTTTTGATACATCCGTCTATCTTCTCAACATGCTTTCTTGATGCGATCTCCGGAACCACTCCGCCGTACACGGTATGGAGTGCAATCTGGGATGAGATGATATTGGAGAGGACTTCGCGCCCGTTTCTTACGACAGCTGCTGCCGTCTCATCACAGGAGCTCTC
>CACWZK010000147.1 GCA_902765365.1 uncultured Lachnospiraceae bacterium | reverse complement strand
GATACTGCAGCAGCCCATGACGAAATGGGTGCTATCATACAAATCGGCGCAGCCGTGGCATCTATAAGGTAAGCAAGTTTTGCTCTGGAAATCTTTTTAGAATCGGTAATCGGTCTCATAACCGAACCAACCGTCAGACAATTAAAATAATCGTCCACGAAAATAAGAACGCCGAGCACGAATGTTGCAATCTGCGCACCAACTCTCGATTTGATGTTCTTCTCTGCCCATCTTCCGAATGCCTGAGAACCGCCGGAAACATTGATTAATGCAACGATGATTCCCAAAACGATAAGGAATAAGAAAATACCCGCATTATCCTTGATTGCACTGATAAAACCGTCGTTTATAATCGTATTGACGGTTTCCACGGGATTAAAGCCCGCAACAAAGAGTGCACCGATAATAATGCCGACAAAAAGTGATGAATAAGCTTCTTTGGTGATAAGCGCTAGCAGAATAGCCACTAAAGGCGGAACAAGCGCCCAGAATTTACCTTCCATTTTGTAACCTCCCTGAATATCCGTTTTTCTGTGTACCGGAAGAAGTGTCCCCTGACACTTTTTTGCTTACCAGTCTTTATTATATAATAAAATTATAAATATAAAAAGAACTAATTCTCCTTAATTTCCATAACTTTTAGAATAAGTTCCCTGGTTCTCTCAACGCTTAAGAGATCAAGTTTCTCTTTTGTGGTATGTATGTTTAAAATATTCGGTCCGACGGATACGCAGTCGAGTCCTTTTTTCTTTTCAATGAGTATTCCGCACTCAAGACCTGCATGAACGCCCGTAACCAAAGGCTTTTGACCGTATAAGTCATTATAGCATTCGACAAATCTTTTCGTTAATTTCGAGTCGGGATTAAACTCCCAGCCCGGATAATCGCCCGATAAAGCCAGTTTACAGCCCTTCTTAGCCAGGATTGTTCCGAGTCTTTCTTTCAGATCTTCTTTTTCTTTTGCAACGGAGCTTCTTAAGCAGAAATCAAGTTTAAAGCCTTCGTTATCGAGTCTCATGACGCCAAGATTAAGGCTCGTTTCAACCATATCTATTCCGGAACACATTTTAACGACTCCGTCGGGAATCTCCGTCAGTATTTCAGCAATTACTTCAGTTTTGTCTATGCATAAAGTATCGTTTGAAGACTCTTCGGTCACCGGTGTTACGACGATTTTAATTTCATCCTCGATGCCTTTGAATTCTTCGTTTATTTTTTCATCAAAATCATTGATTACTTTTACAAACTCATCGGTATCAATGTCTGTGTCTATAAGCATTGAAGCATATGCCGGAATCGCATTGTCTTTTTCACCGCCATAAATACCTGCCAGGTCGGTTCTGCCTTCTTTTACAAGTTCTTTTAAAAGCCTTCCGAGCACTATGCAGGCATTTGCTTTGCCCTCGTGGATGGAAGTGCCCGAATGACCGCCTTTAAGGCCCTTAAATTCAACGGAATACATGCGGCCGTGTCTTTTTACGTCTCTTTTACATTCAAGCAGTGAGAGAAGCCTTACGCCGCCTGCGCAGGATGTGGTAATCACACCCTCCTCTTCGGAATCGATATTTATAAGGTATCTGCCTTTTATATCAGATAAGTCGATACCGGTTGCACCGTCCATTCCGACTTCCTCGTTCACCGTAAAAATACATTCAAGTGAAGGATGAGAAAGCGTATCGTCGGATAAAATATCGAGTGCCATCGCAACCGCTATTCCGTCGTCTCCGCCGAGCGATGTGCCTTTTGCGTAAAGATATCCGTCTTTTTCGTCAAGCAGAAGACCGTCCTTTTCAAGGTCGAGTTCTACTCCCTCGTCTTTTACGGCCACCATATCCATATGGCCCTGCAGGATAATCCCGGGCTCATTCTCATAGCCTTTTGAAGCGCCCTTCCAGATGATGACGTTTTTAAGTTCATCCTGTCTGTACTTAAGTCCGTTTGTTTTGGCAAAATCCACGAGGTAATTGCTGATTTTGTCAATATTATACGAACCGTGCGGGATGGAACATATTTCTTTAAAATATTTAAGTGTATTGTTCATATTCTAAGTCCCTCGTTTATCTGATTATCATAAATCTTCAATTCTTTATAACAAATTATATTTAACTTTAATTAGATGTCTGAAAACTTAAGTATCCGTTTTTTATTCTATATGCAGGGATAATCGCCCCCTCGGTTTCGTTCGCCGCGATGATCATTCCGATAAGCCTGTCTTTCTCATCAAAAAGACCCTCGCCCGACATTCCGGGAAGCACTTCTCCCGCAAAAAGTCCGACATCCTCGCTTAATTCATAGACGAACTCGCCCGAAGAAAGCCATTTGCCTTCTTCAACGCTCAAGGAAACATCGTAAATATCTTTTGCATAATAAACGCTTCTGCTGAGCGGTATCGATTCATAGTCGCTTTTTGACATAATCTCCGGAGCTTTTGCGCCTTTTAAATAAAAGTCCGAATCTTCTCGTAAAACCCTTATTATCGCCGCATCCGTGTCGGGATAATAATATACGACTTCGGCATCAAGTCTTCCTTTATTGCCGAACTCTATGCTTACTTTATTTTCCTCGCTTACAAGGTGTTTGGATGTGACTATGTCGATATAATCATCTTCAACTCCGATAATGATTCCCCTGCCGTTTTTTATCCCGGCATAGACATTTACCTGGCAAAGATTCCTGTAGCCTTCCTGCATGAGTCCGATTTCGTCGGCCGCATCTTTTATGAAGAGCATTCCGATTGCAAAGACAACAATAATGCTCATAAAAGATACGATGCAAAGTATTAAGTTTTTAATAAAGGTTTTATTTTTCATGAGCTTATATTTAATCGGAGCCGGGCACACTTCGTGAGCCGGGCACCGATAAACAAACAAGTGCCGACGATAAACGCCGGCACTTTTTAAATCTTATTTAAGGAATCCTGCGACTATTTCTTTTTCAGCCTCTTCCTCGGAAAGTCCCAAAGTCATAAGTTTGATTAACTGTTCGCCTGCAATCTTGCCGATGGCAGCTTCGTGAATAAGCGATGCTTCCACATTGTTGGCGGTAAGTGCGGGAAGTGCGGTAACCGATGCACTGTCCATAATGATTGCGTCGCATTCGCTGTGTCCGTGGCATTCGGCATTTCCGTTTATTTCGGATCTGAAGAACTGTGTGGATTCATTCTTTGCAACAGATCTTGATACAAGGTCAGCGCTTGAATTAACACCGTCGAGGTCTACGCTGAAATCTGTCTCCGCATGCTGTTTGTCGTGCGTCATTATCTTTTCTTTTATGACAAGCTTGGCATCATCCATAAGCTTCGCTCTGGTCTCACGCTTGGTCGAATCGATACCTTCTATCTGTACGGTATCCATCTCCATATATGAGCCCTCACGAAGAAGAATGTTGGTCTTTGGATTCATTATTCTCTCTCCCGTGCCTTCGCCCTGTCCGTAGTGCTTTTCAACATATTTAACTTTTGAATTTTTGCCGACATCAAATGAATGAATGCCCGAATGCTCGCTCGCATCCTTTCCGCCGTTATGAATGCCACAGCCCGCGATAATCGTAACATCGCAGTTTTCGCCGATGAAGAAGTCGTTGTAAACCGCTTCTTTTAAGCCCGACTGTGCGATAATAACGGGAATATGAACACTTTCGTTAACCGTATTGTCTTTTACGATAATATCTATTCCGGGTTTGTCGGTTTTTGTAACAATATTTATATTTGCCGATACGTTTCTTCCGTAAAGCTCTCCGTCTTTTCGGATGTTGTAAGCACCAACGGGGATTTCGTGAAGACCGGCAACCTGTTCAAGTAATTCTTTGGTAATCTTATCCATTTCGGCCTCCTACAACTTTTCTGTCAGTTTTTCGCATGCCGGTCCATCCATCAAAAGTCCC
>CACWZK010000146.1 GCA_902765365.1 uncultured Lachnospiraceae bacterium | reverse complement strand
ATTATCTGATCAGGAAAGTATCCGCACAGGATGCGGGTACAGATCGGATGAAAGAGATCGCCGCATTCATTCATGAAGGCGCGAGCGCTTTTTTGATGGCGGAGTACAAGATTCTTGTTGTATTTGTTCTCTTCCGTCTTGTCATACAGCCAGAGATGATAACCTTTTAACATCTTCTTATCATAAAAGGGTTTGACCGATACCTGGAATTCTCTCGCACCGATAGACAGAACTTTTTTGTTGTTTCGATACACTCTGTTAATCATGTTATCGGATCTGTTGGCGAATTTAAGCTCGGGCAGAATATTGTATGCCACCTCATTGGCATAAAGAAGATTCTTTCTTACATCGATTACTATTACCGCATCCTCTATACTGTTAACGATATCTTCCTTAGCGGCCTGAACCGTGTCAAACATACGGAATCTGAAGATAATAAGCGTTACCATTGCAAACGATAAGACGTATGCAAAATGAATCGGTATATAGGTATATCTCGAATAAAAAGGCGTAAATCTGTAAATGAGCGCAAGAACAGGGAAAATAAACGATAAGATAAGGAAAATGTATTCCTTCGCAACCTTTGAACCGTCTTTAAAAGCTCTTCTTATAATAAGAACAATCATAAGAATGCTTATGAAAATGTAAAAGCCGCAGCTTATCATGAATACTATTCCCTCTTTTATCTCAAGATGAGGGAATACACCTGTATTTACAAACTGAATGGAATTGTAAACCTTGTCAAAACCGAATCCGACATAATAAAAGCCAAGTACAATATCTATGGCCATAAGTACAATTAGAAAAGGCGTTTTGACGGGAACATCACTGAGCCTGAATATAAGTACAAGCCAGAATGTATTCATCAATAAAATTGCAATAAGCTGGAATTTGGTACAGACAATGGCAGCATGAAGATCGACTGCATTCATTTCGAGATAATATGCAATCATATCTATCAAAATGCTGATACCTACAAGACCAAGAAGTTTTTCCATTCTCGAAGATTTTTCACGAATAATAATTATACATAAAACTGCCGTCAGTAAAGTGCCGACAACATGAACAATATTGAAGATATTGAATAAACTTAACATATTTTTACCCCGCCTGGATTAATTATAATACGATGGCTAAAAAGTGTCAAAATATGGATATGAGCAATATATTGTTATTTTTTAGCAAAATAATTATATATTATATGTTTCACGGGCAATATAATGATAACTGTAATTCGAATTGATTTTACAAACAGATCATTCCGAAAGAATTCCCCTTTTACACAGCAAAAAACCTCCTTTTCCCGGGAGGTTTTTTGTGTGGCGTTTTGGTGTCATTTTGTTGACCTACAAATGCCCATTTTATGTTTTCTTATAATTTTTCCTTTTAATTTATTTTAAAAAATATATTTTTATTATTTTACGGTTTTTGTTTCGCCGGGTTTAATGCTTGAGAAGCCGTCATCGGTCTTGTAAAATACTTCGATTAATGTCGGATTATATGCTTTACTTCCGTCAGCCGAGAATTCAAGTGAACGTGTCGCATTAATATATTCGTAAATTTCAATATTGGTTGCGTACCAGATATAATCTTTGCCACTCATAAGCTCACAGAACTTCTCTATTCCGCTCCAGTCTTTTGATCTGCCGAATTCATAGCTGTGTCCCCAGACATACATCAAAGGAAGATCTATATATCCGGGACAGTTAAGGAAACTCTCTCCCAATTCCATTATATTTGAAGCCGCCTGATGACAGGTAGGAAGCCAGTCAAGAAAATCCTGAGGAGGGAAGAAATCGTTTGTAGAGGCTACTCCTCTGGCGTATTTTATGCCCACGGAACGAAGGATATCCATTACATGCGCATTGTATCTTCCGAAAGCATATGCACAGCCCTGAACGAATTTGCCGGTCAAAACCTCCAAAGCCTTTCTGTCTTCCATAAATTCGTTTACTATCATGGGATCTGTAAGCGTTGCAATATACTTATGTTCCACTCCGTGTACCGCAACCTCATGATTTTTATATACTTCCTTAACCTCTTCGGGTTTAATGTAGACGTTACCGTCGGGGTTTTGGTCCGCTGTTCCTCCCAAAGTTCCGGAATTAACGTTAAAAGTACATTTCATTCCGTATTTATCAAATATTTCAATCAGTCTTTTGTCAAAGTCCTGATTATCGTCAAAACTGAATGTCAGAGCCTGTTTCTTTCCGTTAGGATAAATAAATGTCATCTTCGTTTCTCCTTGGAATAAATCCTTGCTTTAATGATATCACTTTAAGATATGTAATACAATTATTCGTAATCAACGACATTGGTCCATGATAAAAGAAATTCTCTTTCTTCCTCGTTGCCTTTAACCGACTGGCTGGCTGCAACGATAGGAAGCCATTTCTGAACATACTGTTTGGCCGTATCGCTCTTTTTGCAGAAAAGATCAAGATATTTGTCTGCAATATCCTGTTTGCCCTTAAGGCAGAATGTCAGATAAGTTCTTGCAACATCCGCAGATGCATTTCCGCTTGTTACGTGAGCCCAGTCGATAATATAAGCCTTATCGTCGGGTGTTATGATAACGTTTGAAGGAACAAAGTCTCCGTGACAAACCTTATCGTGTTCGGGGAGAGACGCAAGTCTCGTATGAAGCTCGTATCTGGTAGTGGCATCAAGTGTTGTGGCACTTATTTTTCTCTGCATCTTCTCTTTTAACTTGTTTAAATTCGCAACCTTTTTGGAATGAACTTCCATCTGAAGATCCACAAAGCGGTTAAGATATTCATCCATTTTCTCAGGATGGTCGTCCATCATTTTCTGAAGAGTAACACCTTCGACAAACTCAGTTGCAATAGCCCACTTTCCGTCGATTTTGCATACTTCGCGGACTCTGGGAATATTAAGTCCGCAGTCTTCGACTCTCGCCTGGTTGCAGGCTTCGTTTAAAATATCGGCCTTTGAATAATCGTTTGAAAATACTTTTATCGCAAGATTACCGTCGCGGTAAACAGTTTTGTTTTTACGTTCTGCAATAACTTTATCTAATTTCATAAAATCTCCTTTCTGACACTTCATCAGTCAGCTTGGCTTTATTCGCGCAAAACCGACATCCACCGGATGTCGTGCGCTCTTATACTTCTTCATGCTTGCCATAGTAAGCGTTCAGATACATCTTCTTAATCTCTTCAATAAGCGGATATCTGGGATTGGCACCGGTGCACTGATCGTCGAAAGCAAGCGTAGCCATTTCGTCGAGCTTTTCGAGGAATTCTTTTTCATCCACACCGTAATCAGCGATTGTTTTCTTGATACCGATCTTTTCTTTTAATTCATCAAGTGCTTTGATAAGATTCTTAAGTTTGGCTTCGTCATCTTTACCGCCAAGGCCCAGGTAATCTGCAACCATAGCATATCTTTCAAGAGTATGAGGATGATCGTACTGCGAGAAAGTACCCATTTTAACAGGTGTTTCGCTTGCATTGAATAAAAGTACTTCATCAAGCATAAGTGCATTTGCAACACCGTGAGGAATATGATAAAAAGCGCCGAGCTTGTGAGCCATAGAGTGGCATACACCAAGGAATGCATTAGCAAATGCCATACCTGCCATTGTAGCAGCGTTGGCCATCTTTTCTCTGGCCTCGGGATCGTTAGGTCCGTTGTCGTAAGCTCTGGGAAGATATTCGAATATCATCTTAAGAGACTGTAAAGCTATGCCATCAGTATAATCGGTAGCCATAATCGAAGCGATTGCCTCGAGGTTATGTGATACCGCATCGATACCCGATGCGCTTGTAAGTCCCTTGGGTGCGCTCATATGAAGATCCGCATCTACAATTGCCATGTTGGGAAGCAGTTCGTAATCTGCCAGAGGATATTTAACTCCTGTAGTTTCATCGGTAATAACCGCGAAAGGAGTAACTTCCGAACCTGTACCTGCGGATGTTGGAATAGCTATGAAGAATGCCTTTACGCCCATCTTCGGGAATTCGTAAATTCTCTTTCTGATATCCATGAAACGCATTGCCATATCAAGGAAATCTGCTTCGGGATGTTCATATAAAACCCACATGATTTTGGCTGCGTCCATTGCAGAACCGCCGCCTAAAGCAATGATTGTATCGGGCTTGAATTCATTCATTAACATTGCGCCTTCTTTAGCTGAAGCAAGTGTGGGATCGGGAGCAACATTCGAGAACGTCTGATGAATAATACCCATTTCATCAAGTTTGTCGGTAATGGGTTTTGTGAAGCCGTTTTCGAAAAGGAATGTATCCGTAACGATGAAGGCTCTTTTCTTTCCATAGTAGTTTTTAAGTTCATCGAGAGCTACGGGAAGGCAGCCCTTCTTAATGTATACTTTCTGAGGTGTTCTGAACCAGAGCATATTCTCTCTCCTTTCGGCTACGGTCTTGATATTCAAAAGATGTTTAACTCCGACGTTTTCGCTGACAGAGTTGCCGCCCCATGAGCCGCATCCTAAAGTGAGCGAAGGTGCCAGTTTAAAGTTGTAAATATCTCCGATACCGCCGTGTGAAGAAGGAGTATTGATAAGAATACGGCAGGTTTTCATTCTCTCGCCGAATTCTTTTATCTTTTCCTGCTCTGTAAGTGTATTTAAGTATATGGAAGATGTATGTCCGTATCCGCCGTCAGCAATGAGTTTTTCAGCCTTACTCAGTGCATCTTCAAAGTTCTTCGACTTATACATTGCCAGAACGGGTGAAAGCTTTTCGTGAGCAAATTCTTCCGAAAGTTCAACGCTTTCAACTTCGCCGATAAGAATCTTGGTCTTTTCGGGAACCTTTACACCCGCAAGTTCTGCAATCTTAAATGCAGACTGGCCTACTATCTTTGCATTTAATGCACCGTTAATAAGAATGGTCTTTCTTACCTTGTCGATTTCATCGGCTTTAAGGAAGTAGCAGCCTCTGTCCTTAAATTCTTTTTTAACCTTAGCATATATTTTAGAATCTACTATTACGGATTGTTCTGACGCACAAATCATACCGTTATCAAATGTCTTGGAGTGAATGACAGAGTTAACGGCAAGAATAATATCTGCACTTTCATCAATAATGGCGGGTGTATTGCCTGCGCCTACGCCGAGTGCGGGCTTACCGCTCGAATAAGCAGCCTTAACCATTCCGGGACCGCCGGTTGCAAGAATGATATCCGATTCTTTCATTACGACATTGGTCATATCAAGAGAAGGAACATCAATCCATCTTATGATTCCTTCGGGTGCTCCTGCTTTAACAGCAGCCTCAAGAACCACCTTGGCGGCAGCAATCGTGGAAAGTTTTGCTCTCGGATGAGGGCTGAAGATAATTGCGTTTCTTGTCTTTAAAGCCAGCAAAGCTTTAAAAATAGCCGTCGATGTGGGGTTGGTGGTAGGAATAACCGCCGCAATAACACCGATGGGTTCAGCAATCTTTTCAATTCCGAATGCCTCATCTTTTTCTATTACTCCACAGGTCTTGGCATCCTTATATTTATTGTAAATATACTCAGCCGCATAGTGGTTTTTAATGACTTTGTCTTCAACAACGCCCATGCCCGTCTCCTCCACTGCCATTTTGGCAAGAGGAATTCTTTCGGCATTTGCAGCCATAGCGGCTTCTTTAAAAATCTTATCGACTTGCGCCTGTGAGTAAAGAGCAAACTCTTTCTGTGCTTCTCTTAATTCTTCAAGGGCTGTTTGAAGTTTCTCGACACTGTCGATAATTCCGTACTTGTTTGCCATTGTAAATCTCCTTTCCGTATGTAGATAATAATTATCTTTAAAAGATTGATAAAAAAATAACAATCTTTATATGATTAGTATAACATAAGTATTTTAAAAAGCAACATATTTTTTAAGAAGTTTAAATTCGCTTTTTTCTAAAAATCCTTGCATACTTTTAATTGTTTTGATATAATACACTTCGTTGACCGCTTAGGGGAATCATACAGTGGCAGTATCACGGTCTCCAAAACCGTGAGATTTTTTTATTTCTGTCTGCTATTCTTTTTTAACTTTGTAAATAATAAAGCTCACAATAACTGCCAGTAATAATACTATTCCCAATATAATAAAAAAGTATATACCAAAAATAGGCAGCAAAAGCACAAACATAGGCACACCATGTCCCAGGGTATAAAGTGTCGGCTTAAACATAAGTTGGTCCAAAAGTGCGCCAATGAAGAAAAGCAGAATCATTCCGACGACAGATAAAGGAAAGTGCAGGATTAAAAGCAGAGTCGAAAAGAAGCAGAATTTCTTAGCCGGGCCGGCATATTCATACCATACAGGCATTCTGATTCCCCTGCTTTTATGAGAAATTTTGCTTTGCTCAATAATCTCTTCCACTGCAGCCTTTTTCATTGGATCGCTGCCAAAATACTCCAGTTCGTCATCGGAAACCGAATCTATTCCCTTAAACTCATCTTCAATTATTGTTTTCTTATCTCTTTTATCCATAGATATTTCTTACTTAACATTGTATATTCTGTAAATCGAAAAATCATAGTAAAGAAAATGAAAACCGTAGACCTTGTCATAATCGCACTCTAAGAACCAGCCGGGGTTTTTGTTGTCAAAACATATAAGATATACATCTCCCGCAATCTTATCAAGCTGTTCTTTGGCGGTAAACGTCTCGTCATTCTCAAAAGGATTGAAATCATCCTCAAAAGCGTATATAAAAGAATAATTCTCATCGTAATAGACGCTTAAGTAGTTGTTGTGAAGATCCGCATAAAGAATCGCATCATCAGGTTTGAAATTACTCTCGGCGTAAGCAAGATAATCGTCTATTCCTTTTTCGTATTCATATCTTACCCTGTCTCTGTAAACAAGCGCTCCGGGGATAAATGCCATTAAGAAAATAAAAGGATACAGAATATTCATTTTAATTTCATTTAATCCGGCAGCTATCGCAAAGAGAATAAGCGGAGCTATGCAGGATACATATCTTCCGAGGAAGCACGGTGAATTCTTAACCGACAAGAAGATACCGATGAAGCTTACGGCAAAAAACATGATAAAGGTAAGTGAAACATATTTAATATACTTACTCTTGTAAACAAGCAGAAAAACAAGAGAAATAAATATTATGCCTAACCAAAGCCATACCTGCCAGTTTTTGGGATATGTAATCGATGAAAAGAATTCGTAGAGAATATCTTTTACGAAATACATCGAATCATATTCGGTATTAACACCCTCTGCCTTTTTGCCAAACTGTGAAACGAGGCTGAAAAGCCACGGCAGATAGCAAAGCGATACAGCCAATGCATTTATAAAATACCAGATTAGTTTCTTTTTGAGTTCTTCCTTTCTTACGATAACAGCGATTAGAAGAAAGACGTAAACAAATACGGTACAAAGCATCGTATAGGTATGAATGTATGTCGAAAATGCCGATGCGACGAAGAAAAATACCGCATTTATAACCTTGAATTTATCCTTGGCGAGCTTATATCCCAGGAAGCAGACGGCCGAAAAAGAAACAATCGACATAATATACATTCTCGGCTCCGTATTGTGAGTAAGGAATGTGGGAAGAAGACCTGATAAAAGAATCATAATAAGCGACATTTTAAAGCCGAATTCTTTTTTAAACGGAATTGCCAGGAGCCAGAAATATATTCCGCAAAAGAAGAGCGAACAGATTTTGGTACCGAAAATATGATTAAAGAAAAGATGATAAAAAATCTTCGCAATAAAATAATAAAGCGGCGAATGCACGTCATTCGAACAAAGCCTTATGATATCGCCGAATGAATGACGTACCATGGCAATTGTATAGCCCTGATCGTATGCAAGGTTTTTGGTCAGTGCCAGAGGAAGCCATAAAAGCATTATGACCGCTATGCATATCCAGAGGATTATATTCTGTTTTTTCTCATCTTTTAAGATGGAATCAATTTTTTCGTTTAATTTCATATTTTCGGGTCCGTAATGTTAATGTGATTAAATATGATGTTCAGATTTACTCATATATGAGTTCGTATGTCTCGTAGTGATCTTCCGTGTAATATATGAGGCCGTCATTTGAGAATACAATTCTCTTGGCATTTCGTGAGCCTTTTTTATAATCTATATCGCACTCGTAATATACTCTTCCGTCTTTTTTAGGGAGTAAGCCTTCCCTGTTGCCGAACTTGTCTCCGCCTATACTTTTGCCGGGTGCCACTTTGTGAAGATTACCTTTAGAGCTGTCCCAGCCTAAATCCTTGGCTTCGTTCTTGGTAATAAAATTCGAAGGCAGATGGTTGTATAAATGAATGTAAAGGGCAACTTCATCTTTCGAAGTGTACTCTCCGTCTTCGTTTACGGTTAATTCATCCTCATCATCGCTTAAAGCATCACCGTTGTCTGAAACATTGCTGTCAGTATTATCATCATTCGAAGAGACTAAATCTTCATTATCGTCTGCTTCATCATTATCAGCATCGTCAGATACATTCTCCATATCAGTATCTTCAGAATCGGCCTCAATATCCGTTTCTTCGTAGGAATCGATATTTTCGTCAATATCAACTTCTGTCTCTTCTTCAGAATTTGAAATATCCGACTCATCAGAAGTATCAACAGTAATTGTCCCCGAGTTCGTATTGTATTCGACAGTGGAACCGTCCTGGGTAATGTATGCAAAACCGTCGATATCACATCCCGAGAAAAGCAGTGTCAGTACCGACAGAAATATTAATAAAATTGGAAAACGTCTTCTTTTCATAATTCCTCATCCTTTTTCGGTTTGTTAATGCCCATCACTATAATCGGCCTCGAAACAAATCCGTTATCCGAATTGTATTTAACAACCGCATCATAAAGAGTCTCATAAAAGATGGGCTTGCAATACGAATTGTGTATAAAAAAGCCCTGCTCCTCTCTGGTGATGCTCATCGTATGTATCATGTCCGCGATATTTTCGGTATTGTTGTAAGACATAAAAATATATGTCTCGAAATTTTTCTCAAGATAATCGATATTTTCTTTGGTTATTTTCTTTCCCATAAAAGAAATATAACCGTAACCGTTCTTTTTAAAATATCTGATAATACCTAAAAAAGAAGTACCGAAATATCCTTTTAAAATACTTGCGTTCTTTTCAAAATAATTAAGAAGCCTAGGAAATGTCGTATCTTCGTTTTTTACACCGAGATTTTCCAGAGCATTGTATACGGAAATAACCTCGCAGCTGTTACGCGAAGCGGTAAAAGGCTTTTCGCCCATAAACATTTTCTGAAGATTCTTTCTGTATGAACCGTATTTAAACATATCCAGGTCATGCTGTCTTTCGATATAGCGTGAACCTAAATTCTGCTTAAACTCTATCCAGTTTTTTTCATTTTCTTCAAGATGCGAATCCGCTGTCTTTTTCGAGACTCGTGTAAGTTTAGAAAGAAGTTCGAGCGAATTGACACACAATGAACCTGTTAAAATTTTAGTATTAAACTTAGCCATTATTTGCCTTCCACTCTTCGAATTTATCCCACGAATCAAAAAACATCGTAGTGCTCTTATACATACTGTAATCGCCGTAAACACCGACTAATTCGTAATTGTAATCCTCGAATCTGCCGTCGAGTGTTTTGTTGTTGTTTATGACGATATAATGCACATGCTTTCCTTCGCAAAGAAGCGCGAGCATCTGCACATCGAGCGTATCTTTTACCATCTCCGAATGAATATCCTCATTCATTCCGTGTCCGAACTGCAGCATTTCAAAGCCGTAAGGCATTGTAATGTAAGTCGTGTACTGTCTCGGATACTGAAGTATTTCGTCGGGAAAAACGGCTTCATA
>CACWZK010000145.1 GCA_902765365.1 uncultured Lachnospiraceae bacterium | reverse complement strand
ACTCCTTGATGCATATGCAGAAAAGCACAAAGACAATCTGCCTTTATTTAAGAGCGAACCCGGCAGATACTGCGTGGCAGAAGGCGGAGTTATCCTTGGCAGAGTACATGCAACCAAGCAGAACGCAGGTAAAAGATACGCAGGCACCGACATCGGTATGAACGTTCTTGCACGTCCCACACTTTACGATTCATATCATGAAATCGAAGTGCTTCATAACGGCAAGGCTGTAAGCAGAGACGTACTCGAAGAAGTAAGCGTATCTGGCAACATCTGTGAATCCGGCGACCTTCTTTGTAAGGAAAGACCTTTGGCTCATATCGAGACAGGCGATCTTGTATGCGTACTCGATGCAGGCGCATACGGCTATTCAATGAGCTCAAGCTACAATACACGTCCCCGTGCTGCAGAAGTTTTAATCACCAAGGACGGTCAGGACAAACTTATCAGAAGAAGAGAGACTTACGACGATTTGTTCGCGTTATTTACTGAATAAAACGACGGAGCCTGGCTCCGAATTAAAAGGAGAACCCACATGGACATCAAAGAAATACTTTCAAAAGTCGACCATACACTGCTTGCGGTTGATGCAACCTGGGATCAGATAAAAGCCATCTGTGACGATGCGGTTAAATACCAGACCGCTTCGGTCTGCATTCCCGCGGTATATGTTAAAAGAGCGAGCGAATACATCAGGGAAGAAGCTGCCGAACAGCACCTTCCCAACGTAAAAGTCTGCACAGTCATCGGCTTCCCCAACGGCTATTCAACCACTGCGGTTAAATGCATGGAAGCGAGAGAAGCCATCGAAAACGGAGCAGACGAAATCGATATGGTCATTCATGTCGGAGCGCTCAAAGACAAGAAATACGACGACATCCTAAAAGACATTAAATCCGTCAAAACGGCATGTGAAGACAAGGTACTTAAAGTCATCATCGAGACATGTCTTTTAACAGACGAAGAAAAGATAAAAATGTGCGAAATCGTCAACGAGTCCGGCGCGGATTATATCAAGACATCGACGGGAT
Organism: uncultured Lachnospiraceae bacterium; assembly: GCA_902765365.1. Lineage (GTDB taxonomy): Bacteria > Bacillota > Clostridia > Lachnospirales > Lachnospiraceae > UBA3766. The sequence goes on along the minus strand of CACWZK010000145.1, from coordinate 4,871 downwards.
TTTCAAAGGGCGGAGCCACGAAGGAAGACGTGGCATTATTTGCCAAATATGTAAAAGCACCCGTTAAGATAAAGGCGGCAGGCGGTATCGCATCGCTTGAAGATGCCGAAGAATTTATCAAGCTCGGTGCCGACAGACTCGGTACGAGCAGAATCGTTAAAATCGTCAAAAGCATGGAAGAGTAAATTTCCCTGCTTGGAACGGAATTTAAATGGAATCAGAGGGATTTAACAATCAAACAGAGAAATCTCCCGACAAGAGCCCCAAGAAACGTGAAAGAAGCAAGGTGGAAAAAATCATCATCGATCTCGTGTGCGGAGTGGCGGTCGGAGCAGGAGCGATACTCCCCGGTTTTTCCGGAGGAGTATTATGCGTTGTGCTCGGAATGTATCCTCTGGTTATGGAACTTTTCTCGCATCCTTTCAGAGCGTTTAAAAAGCACTGGAAGATATATATGTTTATCGGCATAGGCTGGGCAATAGGATTTTTTGCAGTATCAAACGTCATCAAGTTTATGTATGCGCGTTTCGAGGTTTTTACGATCTGGACCTTTGTCGGAATGATATTCGGAAATGTGCCGTCGCTGTACAAAGAGGCAGGAAAAAAAGGCCGAAGCGCAAGCTCGTTTATATCAATGGCGGTAGCGTTTATCGTGATGTTTGCGATTCTTTTTTCCGTAGCAATGCTACCTGACTTAAACATTACTCCGAATGTATGGTGGTATCTTTTCTCCGGATTTATGTGGGGCTTAAGCATCATTATTCCGGGCCTTACGAGTTCATCGATTATGATGAGCTTAGGTATCTACGAATCGTTTAACGCAGGCCTTGCGGGCTTTAAGCCGATAGTAATCATTCCCTGGGTAGTGGGTATGATTCTGACTGCTGCGGCGCTTGCAAGGATTGTCGAATACATATTCAAGAAGCATTACTCCGAAGCGTTTCACGCGGTTATCGGTATCGTGGTTTCATCCACAATAATGATTTTTCCGATATTCCATCCATACAGACTGTCGGATATTTTTATCTCCGCAGCATGCGTAATCTTCGGATTTATAGGCGCATATTTTTTGAGCAATTTTAAAATAGAAGAACAGACAGATTAAGGGAAACGACATGAAAATTATTTTACGAGAAGAATATCCTTACTTTTATGAGACACACATGCACACCAATCAGGGCAGTGCGTGCGGAAACAATACCGGTTACGAAATGGCCGAAGCGTGCAAGGAGTTCGGCTATTCGGGCGCATTCATCACCGACCACAACTGGGGCGGCAACACATGCGTCTCGAGAGAACTTCCCTGGGAAGAGTGGATGAACCTTTATGCAACAGGTTACCGCGATGCCAAAAGATACGGTGATGCAAACGACTTCGACGTATTCTTCGGTATGGAAACGGGCTTTCAGGGAACCGAGTTTTTAATCTACGGACTCACTCCCGAAGACTTTATCAAAATGCCCGAATTCAGAACATGCACCATCGAGAGACAGTATGAACTCATAAAAGAAAGAAACGGCCTTGTATCGCAGGCACATCCGTACAGAGTGGAACCCTACATCCCCGAGATACGTACATTCCCCGAGTACGCTGATGCAATCGAAGCTTACAATGCGACACACTCAAGCCCTTTAAGCAAAGCGCATAATGTCGCAGAGTGGAACGATCAGGCAATCGAACTTGCACTTAAATTTAACAAGCCGATTACCGCAGGTTCCGACACACATTCAACGCGCCTCTTCGGTGGCGGAATGGCCTTTAAAAAGAGGATTAAAAGCGCAAAGGAATTCTGCGAGGCAATAAAAAATAACGAGGATTATATCGTCTCCGACGGCGTTTACTGGAGAGATAAAAAAGGAACGATTTTAGAGAGTATCGTAATAAGATAAACGTAGGAAATATCGGGCATAAAAGCGGGACAAACAGGCATAAAATTTGACATTTGCGCGATTCTTTGGTAATATTTCACCTAAGCAACATTTTTGGACATCCAGGTTTACGATTTAGGAACGGTGGGTTTTTGACTTAAGTCGAAGATACAGATTACAAAATTGGTTATTTTATGTTAGGAAAATGTAAAATGCGCATTACTGCTTTAACATGCGCATCAATATTATCAATAATAAGCATCGGAGCTTCTCCTTTTAAGATTAACGATATGTTAAATGTTAACGGCAAAGTTACATTAAGCGTACCCGAAGTAGAGATGGATTCGTTTAATCTTGACGGCGGCGTTGCAGGAATCACCGAGAAAGACATCTATGTCGAAGCGGTTGAAAAGAACGCCAAGAAGAGCGTCGAAAAGGAAGCAGTGGTCGAAGAAGTCGTGGAAGAAATTCCCGAGGAAGAAGAAGTCAACTTCGTTATGGCCAATGTTCAGAACTCCGTTAACGTCAGAGCAGAAGCCAACACCGACTGCGAAGTAGTCGGCATGCTTTATAACAAGTGCGGCGGTACCATTCTTGAAAAGGGTGACGGCTGGACCAAGATTGAGTCCGGTGAACTCGTAGGATGGGTCAGAAACGACTTCCTTTATTTTGGGGAAGACGCCAAAGAGTACGCCGAAAAAGTCTGCGACCGTATTGCACGTGTAAACGTTGAATGCTTAAGAATAAGAAAAGGTCCGAGCACCGAAGCGGAGACCGACGGTTTGTTTGAAATCAATTCCGAGTGGGAAGTTCTCGAAGAACTTGAAGACTGGGTTAAGGTGGATTACAAAGGCGCCGAAAGATATGTATCGGCAGACTATGTGGATGTCGAATACTTCATCGAAGACGGCGAAACAATGGAAGAAATTAAAGCCCGTGAAGCAATAGCTGCAGCTGCTTTGGAAAAAGCAAAGCTTACCGCTAACCAGGGCGCTTATGCGGCAAATGCCGATGATACGACTCTTTTAGGAGCCATTATTCAGGCAGAGGCGGGCAACCAGTGTTATGACGGCAAACTTGCAGTTGGTGCCGTAGTTCTTAACAGAGTTAAGTCCGAAAGATATCCCAACTCCATCAGAGACGTCATTTATGCACCGGGCCAGTTCGGTCCCGCCACAAACGGTTCACTCGACGTGGTTCTTTCAAACGGCGTTAACGAAGAGGGTATGCAGGCTGCTAGAGAAGCTCTTGAAGGTGCCACCACGGTCGGCGATGCGAAGAACTTCCACAGAGCAGGATCCGGCGAAAGCGGTATCGTTATCGGAGCTCACGTATTCTACTAAAGCATATTTGTTTTAAACAGTATAAATATGTCATTAAGCCATATGTCCAATCATATGGCTTTTGTAGTTATTTAAATAATATTGGAGGATTAAAAATGAGTATCAGTTTAAAAGGCAGGGATTTCCTTACATTAAAGGATTTTTCGAAGGAAGAAATCGAGTACATGCTCGATTTATCCGCCAAGCTTAAGTACAAAAAGAAAAACGGCATTCCCATGGATGAATTAAAGGGAAAGAACGTAGTATTGATTTTTGAGAAAACTTCCACCAGAACAAGATGCTCATTTGAAGTAGGTGCTTATGACCTTGGTATGCATGCAACATACCTTGATCCGAGCTGCTCTCAGATCGGCAAAAAGGAAAGCATCGCAGATACGGCAAGAGTACTCTCAAGAATTTACGACGGTATCGAATACCGCGGTTTCGAGCAGGCTATCGTTGAAGAACTGGCAAAATGTTCGGATGTTCCCGTATGGAACGGTCTTACCAACGAATACCATCCCACACAGATGCTCGCAGACATGCTTACCATCCGTGAACATTTAGGCGGACTCGAAGGCAAGAAACTCACCTACATGGGTGATGCAAGATACAACATGGGCAACTCATACATGATCGCATGCTCCAAGATGGGTATGCATTTCACGGCATGCGCTCCCGCCAAATATTTCCCTTCCAAGGAACTCGTGGCTGAGTGCGAAGAATTCTGCAAACTCTCCGGCGGAAGCATCACATTAACCGAGAATGTTGACGAAGGCACCAAGGGCGCAGACATCATCTGTACCGACGTATGGGTTTCAATGGGCGAGCCCGACGAAGTATGGAAAGAGCGTATCGAAGATCTGACTCCCTACAGAGTCACAATGGACGTAATGAAGAATGCCGGCGAAGGCGCAATCTTCCTTCACTGCCTGCCTTCTTACCATGACCTTAAGACGAAGATCGGCAAGGAAATCGGCGAGAAATTCGGACTCGAGGAAATGGAAGTTACCGACGAAGTATTCGAATCATCCTACTCGAGAGTATTCGACGAAGCCGAAAACAGAATGCACACAATCAAAGCCGTAATGGCAGCTACACTCGGCGCATTCGAAAACGAACAGTAAAACTCATAAAAGAAAACAGAGAGAACAACAATGGACGAAAAAAAACAGGTCGATAAAATAGTTCTCTGCGGCTCAAACGCCTATGAGAAAAAATATTATTTCAACAAAGACTTCGACAAAATTCCCGAACAGGTCAAAGAAGATCTGCACATTATGTGCGTGCTTTTTACGGAAGAAGTCGGCGGCATTTTCCTCATCGCATTTGATGAAGACGGCATACCGATCATCCAGACCGATTCGGACGAAAACGATTTTTATTATGACGAAGTAAGTGCGGGTCTCCTCGTAAAAGAAGTTCAGAAAAACAAGAGAGAACTTTTCGAAGCACTCACACTTTACTACAGAGTATTTATCCTAAAAGAAGACCCCGCGAAAATACTCGCGGAAGTCGGCGGTGAAAGAGAAAACTAACGGAGGGAAAAATGTTACTAGTTTGCGACGTAGGCAATACCAATATTAACTTCGGTGTTTACAAGGGCGAGGAACTGCTCGTTAAATTCAAAATAATGTCAAAGATGTCAAGAACCTCTGACGAATTCGGCGCCATTATCTGC
>CACWZK010000144.1 GCA_902765365.1 uncultured Lachnospiraceae bacterium | reverse complement strand
CTCTGATTTTACTCCATTATCAAAGCCATCCTCATATGCATCTCTTTTTATTAACTTTTCTCTGGTTTCAAATCTGCAGTCTATTGTTGTCATCTTCTCCACCTCTTTCCTTCGTTTTAAGAAAAACTCTTTTAGGATGTTTTCTTCGATACATTCATCTATTGCTCTTTTTATGGCTTCTTCAAGTTTTTCTTGCGTTGTCGCATATTCCCTGACTTTCTCTACGAATACCGTATACCCGTACAAAACCCTTGATTTTTCCTTCAATTCCTTATTGTATTCTGGGTTAATATTATACGCGGTACATATTACTTCCAACTCGGGATTTGCAATTTCGTGGCAAAACGATGTCGACAGTTTCATTGTCTCAATTTCAGGTCGTTTCCCGATTCCATTATAAAATACAACAAAATGCGGTGTCGGAAGGGCAATCTCCTTTGTTCCGTAAAGGTCTTTTTCATTAAAATCAACGTACTTTTCTATATCGTTGGCATAGTAGATAAGACACCTTAATGGCATATTTATACTGTATGTTGACTGATGTTCATAATAGCTTACATTCCCGTCAATCATAAAAGATGCATCATTCCTGATTGACAGGGAAATTCCATGATCCGATTTTATAATAACTATTTCTTCCGGATTGGTATATTCGGATTGGTTCAATACATTAAATACTTCAAGAGCATAACTCTTGTCTTCCATAAGCATAGAAAAGACATCGCTCTTGAATTCTCTGTTACCCCTATTCTTTTTGTTTTTTGCCATTAAACCTCCTTCTGCAGGAGATTTGGCATCTCTCCTGCTAATATAATTTCAATTTGTTTAGCAGGAAAAATCCGATAAAACGGGCTATATTATCGGCGTCGGGAACCCGACGATAGAAAATCCTGAATTTGATTGTATCGTAACATCCGAAATGGCTATATTCAACCCTAAAAGAATAAAAAAACAAAGTTTGTGAAATATCACGAAAAGCAATAAAAAATGACACCCAAAAAGCCATGTAAAGCATTGCAATTACTGGCTTTTTTGAGTGTCAAAAGATTTACAGATCCTTGGTTGCATTCGCAAGCAGGAGCTTGATTCTGTTCTGCTGGTTGATTTCACTCGCAGACGCATCGTAGTCGATGGCGATGATGTTGACGCCCGGATTCTTTTCCTTGACGATTTTCATAACGCCCTTTCCGACAATGTGGTTTGGCAGGCATCCGAAAGGCTGCGTACAAATGATATTGTTGGTGCCTTTGTCGATATGCTCTATCATTTCGGCCACGAGAAGCCAGCCTTCACCCATTTTTACTCCGAGGCTGATATAAGGTTTTACGAGTTCAACCGTATGAGTGAAAGGTGTGGGTGCTTCGAAATCGCTCTCTTCTTTTATGATGTTTATAATGTCCTTCTGCTTGCGCAAAAAGAGTTTGTAAGCAAGTCGTAAAAGAATAATGCTTTTTTTATGAGTCCTGTACATATCATGCTCGATGATACGTCCGTACACATAAAAGAGAAGGAAGTCCAAAAGCCCTGCCATTACCGGCGCAGCGCCTTCGGAAATTAAATAGTTCTCAAGATTTCTGTTGGCAAGCGGTGAGAATTTGACATATATCTCGCCTACGATTCCGACTTTGATTCTCGAATCCTTTGTCATCGAAATCGATGCAAAGTCTCTTACCATTTCCCTGTAATTCTTCTTAATGGTGCTGTAAGGAAGAGGTCCGGATTTGCCGAGCTGATCCACTAACTTTTTGGTCCAATAATCTGCTTTGGCCTCTGCGTCTCCGCGGTGAACTTCCATGGCTTTTGCCTGATTGCAGAGTGTCATGATGACATCGCCGTAGAGTACCGAATAAAGCATTCTTCTAACCATCAGCGGCGTCAGTTTAAAGCCCGAGTTCTTTTCCATGCCCACGAAGTTAAGCGAGATAACCGGCATATATCCGTAGCCGGCTTTTTTAAGTGCTTTTCTTATAAGGGAAATATAGTTTGATGCTCTGCAGCCGCCGCCGGTCTGTGTGAAGAAAAGCGCGGTCTTGTGAACATCGTATTTTCCGCTCTGCAGTGCATTGATAAACTGTCCCACCACAAGTGTTGCGGGATAGCATGTATCGTTGTGCACGTACTTAAGTCCGGTTTCGATTACTTCTCTTCCGCTGTTTTCGAGGAGTTCTGCGTCATAGCCGTACACTCTCATCAGGGAAGCCAGCATTTTTAAGTGTCGCGGAAGCATCGTCGGTATGAGGATTTTATAATCCTTTTTCATTTCCGCGGTAAATTCCACTCTTTCTGCGTCGTTCATTTATTACTTACCCTCTCTCATCTCAAGCGCGCCAAGCAAAGAACGAAGTCTTATATTGACTGCCGAGAGATTGTTGATTTCGTCTATTTTTATCTGTGTGTAAATTCTGCCTGCGTTTTCCACGATGGATCTGACCTCGTCCGTCGTAATGGCGTCGATACCGCATCCGAAGGATACGAGCTGAACGAGTTCCATGTCTTTTTGAGTCACAGCATAGTTGGCCGCTCTGTAAAGTCTCTGATGGAAAGTCCACTGGTTAAGTACGTTGGTAGGCACCTTGCCAACTCTCGGAGCGATGGATTCTTCGGTTATTACCGCAAATCCTAAGCTGCATGCAAGCAAATCTATTCCGTGGCCGATTTCGGGATCGATGTGATAAGGTCTTCCCGCAAGAACCATGATTTTTTTGTTTAATTCTCTGGCTCTTGTAATGATTCTCTCGGTCTCGGCGTAGAGATCTTCTTTGTATTTTCTGTATTTTTCAAAACCTGCTTTTACTGCTTCAAGCATGCGGTTTTTATCTGCTTTTATGAGGTTTTCGGGCAGGTTTAACGTAAGTTCTCTCGCGAGTTCTTCCTCGTCTGTAACGCTTAAGAAAGGCGCTAAATACTCAACGTCGTTTAAGATGTCCATATTAACTCTTAAAAGTTCGGGATAATACGCAACTACGGGGCAGTTGTAATGATTGTCGCCCACTTTTTCGTCGATGTTGTAGGTAAGGCAGGGAGCGAAGATTGCGTCCACCTTTTCTTTTACGAGCAGTTCGATATGGCCGTGCATTAATTTGGCGGGATAGCAGACCGTGTCCGAAGGAATGCTGTCCTGTCCTAAAAGATACGTCTCTCTCGAGGAAAGTCCGGAAAGCTTGACGTTAAATCCCAAGTTCTCGAATATTCCGACCCAGAGCGGTGCAAGATCGTACATTCCAAGCTGAAGCGGCATACCGATTACTTTTTTGCCTTCCTCAAAAGGCGCCGTGAGATTGACGAAATACTGTCTCTTATATTCAAAGAGGTTGAGTTTTTCGTCGATTTTGCCCTTGGAAGTCATCTTTTCGCATCTGTTGCCGGAGATATATTTACCGCCGTCCGAGAATATGTTTATCGTAAGTGCGCAGTGATTTCCGCAGCCCTGACACACTGCTGCTTTTGATGTGTGCGTAAAGGTCTCAAGGCTTTCAAGGGACATAAGCGTCGATTCTTCGAGGCCTAATCCCATCGAATAAATGGCTGCGCCGTAAGCACCCATGATGCCTGCGATTGCAGGGCGCACGACATTGTGGCCGATTTCTTTTTCGAACGCACGAAGAACGGCATCGTTTAAAAACGTACCGCCCTGAACAACTATATGTTCACCGAGTTCCGTCGGAGAATTTGCTCTGATAACTTTGTAAATGGCGTTTTTGATAACCGATACGGCCCATCGATTTGGCAAAGGTCTCTATAAAAGAACCGCAGCCCGAGGAACATGCCTCGTTTAGCATAATGCTGTCTACGGCTTCGTTTTTAATCTTGATACACTTGATATCCTGACCGCCTATATCAAGGATAAAATCAACGTTCGGAAGGAACTGCTTTGAAGCCATGAAATGCGCCATGGTTTCAACCAAACCTCTGTCCACATGGAATGCGTTTAATATAAGCTGTTCGCCGTATCCGGTAACAGCCGATGCGCGGATTTTGATTCTGTCTCCGCAGAGTGTGCGGACTTCTTTTAATTTTTCTTTTACGACATCTACGGGATTTCCCTTGTTTGAATTGTAATAATGCCAGAGGATTTCCTTCTGATCGTTTATAAGCACGAGTTTTGTGGTCGTGGAACCGCAGTCTATACCCAGATACGCATCGCCCGAATATGCTGCGATGTCCTTGAATTCAACGGTTTCCTTGCCATGGCGTTCTTTAAACTCTTTTAATTCCTCGTCGTTTTCAAAAAGAGCGCTCATATGCGCAACTTCTCTTCTCTGTGCTACGGCATCTTCCATCATTTCGATGAGCTTGCCGTATTCATAAGTCTTTTCGGACTTCTCTGCGAAAATCGAAGCGCCGAGTGCAACCGCATAGAGCGAGTACTCGGGGAATAATGCGTTATTGTCTTCAAGTTTTAATGTTTCCCTGAATGCTTTTCTGAGGCCCTGGTTG
>CACWZK010000143.1 GCA_902765365.1 uncultured Lachnospiraceae bacterium | reverse complement strand
ATCATTGTACCGCCGATATCTATACCCGCATCAGCCTTACAGTTAAGACTTTCAACCAGTACGGGATCATCAAATCTTTCGTAGCATACGGTAGCAAAAGCTCCGCCCGCATGATTGGGCTGAGGGATTGCATTTACCTGTTCAAGACCGTATTTAATCATGGTTTCTCTTTCAACTACCAAAGCCCTGTTTAAATGCTCGCAGCACTGTGCGGCGGCGAATATTCCGTTCTCTTTTAAAACCGGAATAATTCCGTCGAAAACCGCATTTGCGGAATCAAGATTTGTTGCGGTTCCAATCTGGGAACCGGCTCCTTCAAGTATTTCGGTAACAGCCTGGCGGCTCTCAGTGGTAATTTCTTTTAAATCCATAATAAAGTCCTTTCATAATATGCATAAAACGACCTTGAAATATTAACACATTTCAAGGCCGTTTTCAATCAATTCACTTAAACGAAACAGTATTTATATCTTATTTATCTTTCTTTGCTGCTTCTTTTTCAAGGAACATATGTACGCCTGCCGCAAGAGCTGCACCTGCGAAAGGTCCTACTATGAATACCCAGAGTTCTTTCATGGGATTTGAAAATCCTGCGATAAGAGAAACTAATGCGGGACCGAAACTTCTGGCGGGGTTAACACTGGTACCTGTTAAAGCGATACCGAAAATGTGAATAAGCACAAGTGTAAGACCTATGATAAGGCCGCCGAATGAACCGTGATTTGCTTTTTTGCTTGTAACACCGAGGATTACAAGAACAAATACAAATGTAAGAACAACTTCTACGAGAAGTCCTGCGATAACGTTTCCGTTAACACCTGCGAGTCCGTTTGAACCGAATGCGCCTGTCTTGTCTTCGATTTCGGCAACACCGAAAATCAAAGCAAGGATTCCGCCGCCAAGCCATGCACCAAGGCACTGAGCAAGTACGTAAAGACCGAAATCTTTTGCGCTCATACCCTTGTTCATAAATACTGCAAGTGAAACAGCGGGATTAATGTGACATCCGGAAATATTTCCGACACAATAAGCCATACCTACGATAACCAGACCGAAAGCAAGAGCTGTAAGAAGATATCCGCCCCAATGCTCACAACCGGTAATCATAGCCGTTCCACAACCGAATGTTACAAGAACACAGGTACCGATTAATTCAGCAATAAATTTTTTCATAAGATAGATTCCTCCTCTTCGTTTATAAAATAAGTCCGCTTCGGACAATATTTTTATTTTTCAAGTTCTACGGCCTCGGGAAGTTTAGCCCTGTTTTTAAATTTTTCTTTGATGGAATCAAGTATCTTTTCAGGAAGAGAAAAGACATTTTCTATAACGAAATCAAGCAGTTTTTCAACGAAGTGAATCACAACCCTGCTCAGAATAAAGACCATTATAAAAGGTGCCACAGCACATATAATTATAAATGTTAAAGTAATCATGCGTTCCTCCTTAACCGATACACATGAAATACCGATTTATTCGTATCTTTTATAAAATCCAAATACGCTTATATTATACATCAAATTGAAAAATTAAACCATAAACATATAAAAGAAATTCGAATATGTTATTTGATCGATTTTACAAACAAAAAGTCGGGTTTATGATAAAGATCGTAGTATTCCGGATACTTGTCAACAATTTCTTTGGTAGCATGAGGCTCAGCCATTTTCTGAATCTTAAATCCCGCATCAGCCAGAGTGTTTACAATAGTCGAAAACATTCTGTGATATTTCTGAACTCCGTCCACGAACCAGGTTGAATCATATCTTTTTTCCACGCAGTAATTAGCGATATTGGCGTATATCTTAACCCCGTCTTCATTAAGAGTCCATCTCGGATGATCTGATGTATAACAGGTATTTATCGGGTTTTCCTGCGAAAAGAGAAATATTCCGCCCTCATCGAGCAAAGAATACACATTCTCGACCACTCCCTTAAAATCCTCGATATAATGAATAGCCAGAGAACTGATGACAACATCAAATCTTTCATCAATACTTCCTATATCTTCCATCGGAATGTTAAGATATGTGATTTTAGGATCCGAATTTTCCTTACGTGCCACCTCGAGCATCTTCTTGGAGATATCAACGCCGACCACTCTGCTAGCTCCGCGGTTTACATAATCTACACAATGCTCGCCCATACCGCAGCCTAAATCAAGCACTCTCTTGCCTTCAAGATTGGGAAGAAGTGATATCAATGTCGGTATTTCAAAAAGAGTATTCGCATTAACTTCGCGGTATCTTAATTCCCTGTAGCCGTCAAAAAATGTCTCGTTGTCGTAAATGTTCTGTTTAGCCATTGCTATCACTTCCTTTCTTTTATGAAGTCCAAATTAAAAAACGTTGCCAAAAAATTATATCTAAAATCATAACAATATGCTATAATAATTTTCAGCATTAAAAAAGGAACGGTACAAAGCATGGAAACACGCGCTGCCGTTATTGCCATCATCGTAAAAGACAACGAATCCGCAGGCGAAATAAATGTACTTTTGCACGAATACTGCGATTACGTTATCGGACGTATGGGTATTCCTTACAGAGAAAAAGGCATCAACATCATAAGTGTTGCCGTTGATGCTCCTCAGGATGTGATTTCCGCTCTGGCAGGAAAAATAGGAAGAATACAGGGTGTGACAGCCAAGACTGTATATTCCCCCACCGAATAACCTTGTAAAGTAAATAAAACCATTAAATTCTGACATCGAAACCTGTATACAGCTTGAGATGAAAGCGTTTGCAAATAGTTTTTTAGTATGCGCTCTTTCTGTGTCGGAAAGGGTGTTTTTTTATTCACATGTATGGCATTAACGAATAGGTAAAAATATGATTAAATTTGCAATTTACGGTAAGGGTGGAATCGGCAAATCCACTCTCTCTTCCAATTTAAGTGCGGCCTTTGTCAAAAAAGGTCTTAAAGTAATGCAGATCGGCTGCGATCCGAAGGCCGACTCCACTTCTCTTTTATGCCCCAAAGAAAAGGTTACTTCCGTACTGGATCTCGTCAGAAGTTCAAAGCCTTTTACGCTTGAAGACATGGTCAAGGAAAGTGAATCGGGCGTATACTGCGTGGAAGCAGGCGGTCCCGTGCCGGGATTAGGCTGTGCGGGAAGAGGAATAATAAACGCACTCGAATCTCTGGAAAACAAGGGCGCTTACGAATACTTCAAGCCGGACGTTGTTATATACGACGTACTCGGCGATGTTGTCTGCGGCGGATTTACAATGCCCATGAGAAAAGGCTTCGCAGATAAAGTCTACATCGTAACTTCGGGTGAAAAAATGTCCGTATATGCTGCGGCTAATATAGCCATGGCCATCGAGAATTTTAAGAAAAGAGATTACGCGAAATTAGGCGGTATCATCTTAAACTGCAGAGGTGTCGAAAACGAAATCGAAAATGTTGAAACGCTCGTAAAAGATTTTGATACGAAAATAAGTGCCGTAATCCCCAGAAGTCCTCTTTTTGCAGAGGCAGAAAAGAAGGGCAAAACAATCGTGGATCTTTTCCCCGAGAGTGAAGAATGTGCTGCTCTTTTAGGGCTTGCGGAATCAATCATAAAAGATTTTGAAAGATAGTTATGTTAAAAACAATTTCTCTTAATGAAAACCGAATACCCGAGCCTGTAAAAATCTCCGAAATCGATTTTGACAATCCTTTTCATGACGGCCTTCATTACAACCCTCCCGCCAGAGGCGTCTGGAATATTGTGCATACCGGCATGCTTATTCCCGAAGCACATCAGATATATGTCTGTGCGCAGGGATGTCTTCGCGGTGTTATTCTTACAGCTGCGGAAATGAACCGTATGGAAAACATGTCCTGGGTTGCACTTCGCGAGCAGGATATGTGGAACGGAGAAATGGAATCAAGAGTCATTGAAGGCTGCTCTCATATCGTCGACGAAATGAAAGAACATCCTAAATGCATTCTCGTTTATTTAAGCTGCATGCATTTATTCGAAGGCTGTGATTTTAAAGTTATAGCAAAGGAACTCGAAGAACGATATCCCGATATCGACTGGGTTGACTGTTATATGACTCCTACCATGAGAAAAACATTTGAACCCATGGTAATGATGAAAAAGAGTCTCTACTCTCCGATTAAAAAAATTGATGTTAATAAAAAACTGGTAGGACTCATAGGATGTGACCGCGCCACTGATAAATCCTGTGAAATTTATTCTCTTTTAGAAAAAGCAGGTATGAAAATGTGGGATATCACAGAATGCAAGACTTACGAGGATTATCTCTCGTTAGGCGCCGCATCAATGCTCATCTCCTA
>CACWZK010000142.1 GCA_902765365.1 uncultured Lachnospiraceae bacterium | reverse complement strand
GCGACGATATGCTTATTATCCGCGGTGTAAACGTATTCCCTTCACAGGTAGAAACAGCGTTACTTGAAATCGAAGGAGTAACGCCTCATTATCAGATGATAGTTGACCGTGTAAACAACCTTGATACACTCGAAGTAAGAGTAGAGGTTGACGAGAACGTATTCTCCGATGAAATCAGGGAAATGGAAGCTCTCACCAAGAAGATTTCAGCCGCTTTGCAGAGTGCACTTCTTATTGCCGTTAAGGTTAAACTGGTTGAGCCGAGAAGCCTTGATCGTTTTGAAGGCAAATCAAAGCGTGTAATCGACAAGCGTGTATTAGTAGATTAGGGGGTGAAGATATGTATTTAAAACAGTTGACGGTATTTCTTGAAAACAGAGAAGGAAGACTTGACAGCGTAACGGATATTCTTGCAAAGAACAATATCAATATCGTATGTCTTTCACTAGCGGATACAAGCGAATACGGTGTTATCAGAATGATTGTATCCGATCCCGACAAAGCCAAAGCCATCCTAAAAGAAGAAGGATGTCTTGCAAGACTTACGGATGTTCTTGCAATCAGCATGGAACAGAAGGCAGGTTCCCTTAACCGCCTTACCAAGATGTTTGCCGAAGAAGGCATCAACATTGAGTATATGTACACACTTAACTCAAGCCGTGAAGCAGGCTCAATGATTATCAAATGCTCCGATATCGACAAGGGTTATGATGCAGTAAAGAAAGCAGGGCTTACACTCGTAGATCCCGAGGCTGCTTACTCAATGTAAATTTAATATGTTTATTTGCCGGGTGCTTATGCGCCCGGCTCTTTTTCTTTTATGAGCATTTCTTCGCCTTTTAAAAACTTCTGTATTATGGTAAAATAACAAAGTATATGTGCTTCATTTTACGAACATGTATTTTATTATATTATTCATAAAATAAGGATTATTTACATAGATGGATTTAGAGAGATTTTTAAACCCCGAGCAGTATGAAGCCGTAATGCAGACTGAAGGGCCACTTTTGATTTTGGCAGGTGCCGGTTCGGGAAAGACTAGAGTAATTACATACAGAATAGCGCATATGATTGATATTGGCATTTCGCCTTACAACATACTTGCGATTACTTTTACGAACAAAGCTGCGGAAGAAATGAGAAAGAGAGTGGATGACATTGTCGGATTCGGTGCGGATTCGATATGGGTTTCGACTTTCCATTCCACATGCGCACGTATTTTAAGACGTCATATTGATCTTTTAGGATACAATTCGGATTTCAGTATATATGATACAGATGATTCGAAGAAAGTCATGAATGACCTCCTAAAAAAGCACGGGCTTAATCCCAAGGAATATCCGCCCAAAATGATTCTTTCGACCATCAGTTCAAACAAGAACGAGATGGTTACGCCCGAAGAATACGAGTCGTTTGCCAAAGAGGATTATGAGAAAAAAGTATCTTTTCTTTACAGGGAATATGAGAAGGTTCTTTTTGACAATAATGCGCTTGATTTCGATGATTTGTTGCTTCTTACGGTTGAGCTTTTCAAAAAGAACAAGGACGTTCTTGAAAACTACAGAAACAGATTTAAATACATACTTGTGGACGAGTATCAGGATACAAACTCGGTTCAGTTTGCTTTTGTAAAACTGCTCGCGGACAAGTATCAGAACCTCTGCGTGGTGGGTGATGACGATCAGTCTATTTACCGTTTCAGAGGAGCGAATATCAGAAACATCCTTGATTTTGAGAAGAATTACCCAAATGCTACGGTAGTAAAACTTGAACAGAATTACCGTTCGACGGAAAATATCTTAAATGCGGCCAATGCCGTAATAGCACACAATATCGGCAGAAAAGAAAAGAGCCTGTGGTCGGAGAGAGGCGACGGTTCGAAGATTCATTTCAGACGATTTAATTCATCGAGGGAAGAAGCCCAGTTTGTGGCTGATGATATTTATACCAAAGTCAGACGCAGGGATGTTTTAAGAAACGATGTGGCAATACTTTACCGTACCAACCAGCAGTCGCGTGAACTTGAAGAAGTTATGCTTCGCGAAAATATTCCGTATACAATCGTAGGCGGTACAAACTTCTATTCACGAAGAGAAATAAAAGATATTCTTGCATATTTAAAAACAATCGCTAACGGAAACGACAACTTAAACGTTGAAAGAATCGTCAATGTTCCTAAAAGAGGCATAGGCGAAACGTCGCTCGGAAAAGCCAGAATGTATGCGGAAAATAACGAAATATCTCTTTTTGAAGCACTGCTTCATGCGGACAGAATTCCTTCGATAGGCAAAGCCGCGGATAAGATGAAGGATTTTGCATCGGACATCATCGTATTCAGAGAGAGAATAAACGAAGGTGAATTCGACGATATTCCCGAGATTATATCGGAGCTTATCGACAAGATTAAATATGATGAATACATAAAAGAAAACGAAGACAAGGACGAAGCCAACGACAGATTAGCCAATATTGACGAACTTATATCGAAGGCTGCATCTTTTGAAGAAAAGTATTTTGAGAATAAAAAAAAAAAAAAAAAAGGCCCAACCCTTCAGGAATTCTTGAATGATGTGTCTCTCGTGGCGGATATTGACAATGCGGATACGGCAGCAGATCGAATACTTATGATGACTCTTCATTCGGCCAAGGGACTTGAATTTTCACACGTATATATCGTCGGAATGGAAGACGGACTTTTCCCGGGTGAAAGGTCAGTAACATCATACAATAACGAAGATCTTGAAGAAGAGAGAAGACTCGCATATGTGGGTATAACAAGAGCCAAGGACGACCTTACATTAACGGCTGCAGCAAGCAGAATGGCGAGAGGGCAGTGGCAGAATTATCCTGTCAGCAGATTTGTAAGAGAGATTCCCTCGGAACTTCTTGATTCCGATACTAAATTTAACAACAAGACATCGGTTGATGAAATTCCGATGCAAAAGTCAAAGTACTCAAATACAAGCCTTTACGGAGGTTATTTAAGGAATTCTTCTTCGGCTAAAGCATCGATACCGGGCGGAGTGCCTTATGCATCGACGAATCTGTTAAAAAATAAACCTAAGGCGGTGGCGAAGGTTGACATAACTAAGGAGCCAGGCACGCTTCGCGAGCCAGGCACCGGCGGTAAAGTAGAAACAAATTATAAAACTGCCACGACCAAAGCTAGTGCCAAACCCTTAGGCTTTTCAAAAGGCAGTGAACTTAAGGGCAACATCAATTACAAGGTCGGTGACAGGGTTAACCACATTAAATTCGGTGAAGGCACCGTAAAAGAAATTGACTCAAGCGGAGTTAATACGTATGTTAAAATTGAGTTCGACCAGTACGGTCAGAGAATACTTGATTCGAGATTTACAAAACTTACGGTGATATAGAGAACATGAAAGTCATAATAAGAGCAGATGCAAATAAGAATATAGGCCAGGGGCATGTTATGAGGTGCCTCTCGCTTTGCGATGCCTTAAAAGAAAAAGGGCATGAGTGTCTTTTTATATGCGCCATGGATACTCCGAGGGAAATGATAATGGAGAGAGGATATGATGTCTATGCTCTTACAACCTCGTATGATAACATGGATGAGGAACTTGCCCTTCTTTACTATATAATCGAAGATGAAAAAGCAGATCTTTTAATCATTGACAGTTATTATGTGACACCGTTTTATCTTAAGGCGGTAAAAGAACTGATTCCCACCGCCTATCTTGATGACGTGTATTCTTTCGCGTACGATGTTGACTGCCTCGTCAATTACAATGTTTATGCAGACAAAGAAAAATATGAGCAAATGTATGTGACCGAAAAGGTCAAAACCCCTGAAATGATAATCGGTCCGGCATATGCGCCTTTAAGAAAAGAATTTACAAAGAGAAATATACGTGAAGTAAAAGAAATAAAAAATATCATGATTTCCGTGGGCGGAGCGGATCCTTTGCATCTTGCGTACGGTTTCGCCAAAAGAATCTCGGAGGATGAATTTTTTAAAGACAAAAACACAAATATGATTTTAGGCAAAATGGAGCCTGATATCGACAAGATAGAGAGTATCTGCGA
>CACWZK010000141.1 GCA_902765365.1 uncultured Lachnospiraceae bacterium | reverse complement strand
AAGGCTATTTTGAAGATGAGCTTAAAGATGCAAATCTTTTAATGGAATTAAACGGAAAATGGTTTTACAAGGCTCCCGGCTCTTCATTCGTTGATTTTATGCCTGCGTTTTTTGAAGGGAAAAAGGTTGCGGGCAAAGATTTGACACTTAAGATTTTTGCTCCTCCTTCAACCGGTGAGAATGATTCCTCACAGGGAGACGACTGGAATATAAACTGGTACTATGAACTTAAGAAACTGCCGGAGATTAGGATAGAATATACTGCGGTTATATAAGAATACACGGTGCCTGACTCCCGCAGGGTGTCCGGCTCCGTCAAAAAGAGAGGTATGAAATGGAAAGAATTATCACAAGTTTGCTTGAAACGGATGCTTACAAGTTTTCGATGGGACAGGCTATTTATCACCAGTTCTCGGACTACAAGACCACATGGGATTTTAAATGCCGTAACACCGATGTGCATTTTACCGAAGAAATGGTAGAAGAAATCAAACGCCAGATAAGACTCTATTGTGATTTAAGATT
This sequence comes from uncultured Lachnospiraceae bacterium, assembly GCA_902765365.1. Taxonomy (GTDB): domain Bacteria; phylum Bacillota; class Clostridia; order Lachnospirales; family Lachnospiraceae; genus UBA3766. Next base: position 3,568 of record CACWZK010000141.1, on the reverse strand, counting down.
CAAGGAAGACGAACTTGAATATCTTCACAACATCAAATGGATTAAAGGTTCTTACGTGGACTTTTTAAGACTCTGGAAGCCCAGATACGAAGATTTCGAAATCACAACGGATGCTGAGTGCGGACTTGCAATCGAGACCAAGGGAACATGGCTTAACACATCCATGTACGAAATTCCGACACTTGCGATTGTCAACGAAGTATTTTTCAGAATGGCTTACAACTACGACGAGCTTTTCGAAAGTTTTAAGGAAAGACTTGCCGACAAGGTGGCAAAGCTTGAAAGCGGAACTTACGAACTCGGTTCATTCTCTGAATTCGGCATGAGAAGAAGATTATCCGCCGAGGCACAGGAACTTGCGGTTAAGACACTGCATGAAGGCAATCTTAAAAACTCGACATTTGTCGGAACTTCCAATGTTTATCTTGCCAAGAAGTACAATATCACTCCTGTCGGAACCATGGCTCACGAGTGGATTATGTGTGTAGGTCAGGGTAATCACAAGCACAACCCCGCATATTCGAACTGGTATGCGCTCGATGCATGGGTAAAGGAATACGGAGTGTTAAACGGAACAGCACTTACGGATGCGATTACCACCAAGTGTTTCTTAAAGGATTTCCAGTTAACCTATTCCACACTTTTCTCGGGATGCCGTCACGACTCGGGCGATCCTTATATCTGGGGAGATATGATGATAGACCATTACAAGAGTCTCGGAATCGATCCCAAAACCAAGATGCTTCTTTTCTCCGACAGTCTTGATTTTGACAGAGCGACAGCCATCAACAAATATTTCAATGGCCGCGTAAAAGTAGCATTCGGTATCGGTACATATATTGCAAACGACACCAAGGTGCCCGCTCTTAACATCATTATGAAGACCACGGCCTGCAACGGAATGGATGTTGCCAAGATATCCGATGTGGAAGGCAAGGGCATGTGCAAGAGTCCCGAATACATTCATTACCTTAAAAGATGCATAGAGTGGAGATTAACTCATCCCGATGATTTGTTAAGATAAGGAGATATTATGAGATACAATTACAGAACACAGAATGTCTGCGCCGTTCAGATAAGCTTTGACCTTGAAGGGGATAAGGTTTCAAACATTCAGTTTTTGGGCGGATGCAACGGCAATTTAAAAGCAATTTCAAAACTTGTGGACGGTATGAGCGTGGATTATATCGAAAGCAAACTTAAAGGCAACACCTGCGGCATGAAAAGCACATCATGTGCGGATCAGCTTGCCATAGCCGTAAGACAGGCTTACGAGGAAAGCAAGAAGTAATCTTCGGTGCCTGACTCACTTAGTGTGTCTGGCTCCGAATTTATGGAGAGGGTAAATGAGCGGATATTTTTACGGATGGTATATGAAGTGCCAGTCGAAGGATTCGACGGTGGCTTTTATAAGTGCAAGGCATAAAAACGGAACGAGTGAGACGGCTTCGCTTCAGGTGATTACCGAAGACGGTGCCTGGAATATTGATATGCCGGGGACTGCGTTTAAAAAAGACTGTGCCAATATTTTCCTTGGAAAGAACAGATTCGGAAAAAACGGCATCAGGGTAAACATCGACAATCCCGAGGCAAGAATAAAAGGCAAACTTGATTTCGGTCAGATTACGCCTATTAAATACGACATCATGGGACCGTTTGCTTTAATACCTTTTATGGAATGCAGACATTATGTTTTTTCGATGCGCCATTCCGTCAACGGCAAGGTCGTAATAAACGGAAAGCCCTATGTATTTGAAAATGCCGTAGGATACTGGGAAGGCGATTCCGGAAGATCTTTCCCGAAGGATTATCTCTGGACGCATACCTGTTTTTCCGGAGGTTCACTGATGCTTTCGGTAGCTGATATTCCTTTCGGTCCGCTTCATTTTACAGGCATTATAGGCATAGTTTATTACAACAAAAAAGAATACAGATTTGCCACATATTTGGGAGCTCATATACAGGAGCTTCGCGACGGTAAGGTGCGCATAAAACAGGGTAATATGGTATTGGAGGCCGGTATTATCGAGTCTTCGGGCAGAGCTTTAAATGCGCCCGTCGGCGGTTCGATGATACGTACGATTCACGAATCCGCATCCTGCAAGGCATATTACAAATTCAGGATTAAGGGAAAGACCGTATTTTCTTTTAAGACCACCAAAGCATCGTTTGAATACGAATATCCCTCATAAAAGAGAAGATATAATCGAAAATAATACTACTCGGGAGAGACTTAAATGGGCGTAACGATTATTGCCGATTCGGCAAGCGAAGTATCACAGGAAACAGCAAAGGAATGGGGGATAAAGGTAATTCCGCTTAAGATAAGATTCGGTGAAGAAGAATTTCTTGACGGAGTTACTCTTTCAAACAAAAGATTTTATGAGAAATTAATCGAATCCGACGAACTTCCGAAGACCAGCCAGATATCGCCGGCTGATTATGAGGATTGTTTCAAAGCAGCCGTGGAGGCGGGAGACGAAGTGGTCTGCCTTACGATTTCCTCGGGAGTATCCGGATGCGTTCAAAGCGCCAATATTGCGGCAGCAGAGTATGAAGGAAAAGTGCATGTGGTGGATACAATGCAGTTTTGCATTTCGTACTATATACTGGTCGAATATGCCGTACGACTCAGGGATGCCGGAAAGAGTGCAAAAGAAATCGCCGACGAAATCACCAGGGTCAGAGAAAAGGCAATAGTGCTTGCGGTATTCGATACGCTTGAATATTTAAAAGCCGGCGGAAGACTTTCTTCCACAGCGGCATTTGTCGGAGAGATTCTTTCAATCAAACCGGTTATTACCATTACGAACGGAATAGTGGATGTAATCGGAAAAGCAAGGGGTTCCAAAAAAGGAAACAATATGCTGATTGAAAAGGTAAAGGCGATAGGCGGAATCGATTTTACGATGCCTGTGGTTACCGGATATACAGGTCTTTCGGACGAATATTTGCAAAAATATCTGGAAGACAGCAGGGATTTGTATGACGGCGATATATCCGACATACGAAAGGTCAGTGTGGGCGCAACCGTCGGTACGTATGCAGGACCGGGCGCAATAGCGGTAGCATTTTATCCCAAAGGAATATAAGGAAATAGAAATGGATTTTGACAAATTAACAAATTATCTCGATTCACTTGTAAACAACGAAGATTTCCCTTCGGTTGACTGTATCATTTACAAAGATCACGAAATGATTTACAGACATATGTACGGAACGAGCGACAAAGCCAAAAGCATTCCCATAAAAGACAATCAGCTTTATCTGATGTTTTCGATGACCAAGGTTCAGACCATGGTTGCGTTTATGCAGCTGGTCGAACAGGGAAAAGTATCCCTTGAGGATGAGGTTGCAAAATATCTTCCGGCGTACGGAAATCTTTTATACGAGAAAAGAGAAGGCAACACTATCGATATTGTAAAATGTGACAAGCCTTTGAAGATAAAACATCTGGTTTCGATGCAGTCGGGACTCGATTACGATTTGGAACGCCCCGGTATAATCAGGGTTTTAAACGAAAAAGGAATGAATGCTACGACCAGGGAAGTAGTGGATTCTTTTGTGG
>CACWZK010000140.1 GCA_902765365.1 uncultured Lachnospiraceae bacterium | reverse complement strand
ATGTTTCGAAAAAACTGAAAGAGTTACGAGAAAACAAAGGGTTTTCTTTGAAAGAACTTGCCGAAAAATGCGGTAAGGAAGTAGGTCTGATAAAAGAGTGGGAAGAAGGAAGTACCGTACCCTCTGCATCGGATTTAATCAGCCTGTCCAAAGTCTACGGACTGACTATGGATGAAATGCTTTATAACGATACCGAGACGCCCGAATACGACGGCGAAACCGGTACATACGCAAACCTTCCCGGAAGCACTGAGGAAGAGAGTAAAGGCCTTACAAAAGCCGAGAAAATTACACTGATTATTTTTCCCGGTATTTGTATCGTCGTTTATCTTTTACTCGGTTTCGGTATGCATTTATGGAACCCGGGCTGGATAATTTTCCTTATTATTCCGATTTATTACATCCTTATACTTATATTAAGCCGCGCAGGAAAAAAATAACTTTTAAAGGAGCATATATAAAATGATAGAGTTGTTCGAGAGCGGAGCTTATCTCGTAAACGGTGAAAAACTCATAAAAGAATCACCCGAAGCATTAAGCGAGATAAAGAGTCTCACCGGAAAAGAAACTTCCAAAGAGGAAGCAAAAAAAGGCACCATAGCGTACGGAATACTTAAGAATCACAACACTTCCGACAATATGGATAAGCTTAAAATAAGATTTGACAAACTGACGTCCCACGATATTACTTTCGTAGGCATCATTCAGACGGCAAGAGCATCGGGACTCGAAAAATTCCCCATGCCTTATGTACTTACCAACTGCCACAATTCACTTTGTGCCGTAGGCGGTACCATCAATGAAGATGACCACATGTTCGGACTTACATGTGCGAAGAAATACGGCGGAGTTTATGTACCCCCTCATCAGGCAGTCATCCACCAGTTCGCAAGAGAAATGCTTGCAGGCTGCGGTAAGATGATTTTAGGATCCGACTCCCACACACGTTACGGTGCACTCGGTACCATGGCAATGGGCGAAGGCGGACCCGAACTTGTAAAACAGCTTTTAAACCAGACATATGATATCAATATGCCCGGTGTTGTAGGCGTATATCTTGAGGGAACACCCATCAAGGGCGTTGGTCCTCAGGATGTTGCACTTGCAATTATCGGAGCTGTATTTGCAAACGGATATGTAAAGAATAAAGTAATGGAATTCGTTGGCCCCGGCGTTTCGAATCTTTCACCGGATTTCAGAATCGGTATCGACGTAATGACCACCGAAACCACATGTCTTTCCTCAATCTGGCGTACAGACGACAAGGTTAAGGAATTCTTTGAGATTCATAAAAGACCCGAGGATTATGCAGAACTTAATCCCGACGATATTGCTTTTTATGACGGCATCATCAAGATTGATTTATCGACGATCAAACCCATGATTGCAATGCCTTTCCATCCGAGCAACACATACACAATCGATGAGTTAAACGAAAATCTTTTAGACATCCTCGATGATGTGGAAAAGAAGGCTCTTGTATCTCTGGATGGTGCGGTTGAATACTCGCTTAAGGATAAGGTAAAAGACGGAAAATTCGTTGTTGAACAGGGTATTATAGCAGGCTGTGCAGGCGGCGGATTCGAAAACATCTGTGCTGCAGCCGATATCCTCGACGGCAAATATATAGGAAACGGCGCATTCACATTAAGCGTTTATCCCGCTTCAATGCCCGTATACATGGAGATTATCAAGAACGGCTGCGCCGCAAAGATTATGCAGACAGGTGCAGTGCTTAAGACTGCATTCTGCGGTCCCTGCTTCGGTGCAGGCGATACACCCGCCAACAATGCATTCTCCATCCGTCATTCAACGAGAAACTTCCCCAACAGAGAAGGCTCCAAGCTTCAGAGCGGACAGATTTCATCCGTTGCACTTATGGATGCGCGTTCGATTGCAGCCACAGCAGCGAACCACGGTGTGCTTACGCCTGCTACTGAATTTGACGGAAACTTTAACGAATACACATATTTCTTTGATAAAGCTATTTACGACAACCGTGTATTTGATTCAAAGGGTGTTGCGGATCCCACACAGGAAATCCAGTTTGGCCCCAATATCAAAGACTGGCCCAAGATGTCCGCACTTCCCGAAAATCTGCTCTTAAAGGTTGTTTCCGAGATCCACGATCCCGTTACCACAACCGATGAGCTTATCCCTTCGGGCGAAACATCTTCATATCGTTCCAATCCTTTGGGACTCGCAGAGTTTGCACTCTCCAGAAAAGATCCCGAATACGTAAAACGTGCAAAAGCCGTTCAGGTTGCACAGAAAGCCCTTGAAGCAGGAGAATGTGCAGGCAAGGCCGTTCCCGAAGTAGGAGAGGCAATGGCTGTCGTTAAAAAGACATTCCCCGATGTAGAGCATGACAACCTGGGCGTAGGTTCAACCATCTTCGCAGTTAAGCCCGGTGACGGATCTGCCAGAGAACAGGCTGCAAGCTGCCAGAAGGTATTAGGCGGCTGGGCAAATATCGCCAACGAATATGCTACCAAGAGATATCGTTCCAACCTTATCAACTGGGGTATGCTTCCCTTCTTAATTGAAAAGGGCGAGCTTCCTTTCAAGAACCTTGATTACATCTTCCTTCCTAACATCAAATCCGCTGTGGAAGAAAAGAAGGAAATCATCGATGCTTATGTGATTAAGGACGGAGATCTTAAGAAGTTCGAAATGCGTATCGGAGAACTCACCGATGAGGAAAGACAGATCATCTTAAAAGGCTGTCTGATTAACTACAACAGAGTTTAATTATTTAGCTGCTTAAAGCAGCAAAAATGACATAAATAAGACTATAAAAAAGAGGTTATTTCGCTGTCAAATACAAGTATTTTTAGTTCGTGCAGATATATTTGTAGTTGATGAAAAACCTCTTTTTTTTTATTTTCTGTGTGGTATATTTGTATCAACAAAAAGGAACGAAACAGTTTACCTTTTAAATCGAAAGTTTTAAGATTGCTGGCCAAGTTGAATTTTGATCCGAATCCTAAAATTTGATTTTCTTGTTTTCTTAGTAAAAAAATAAAAATGTGACGGTTTTTGTTGAATTCTGTGACAAGAAATTTAAAGGTTGGGAAACGGATTGATGATTGGATACAGAAGCAGGAATTTTGAAACGGTAGATTTAGAAGAAGGGGGGACCAAGATCGAAAGATGTTCCCCGATGCTGGATCGACATTAGTCATGAGAAGAATTGATGAGGTGTCGAAATGAATTTAGAAAAGTTGAAATAGGAAACCTTATTTGAAGCGAGAGGCTTCGGGTACGGTTTCCTTTTTCATTGCAGCGAAAAGTATTGCAGGCTTCGGGCCTGCTTTTTTTATTTATTAATTCTATTGAAAGTAGTATAATTAATGAGATATGTGAAAATGTGCCCACAGGGCGGATTGGAGTTTAGACATGAATATTGTAGTACTTGCAGGCGGTAATTCGACCGAAAGAGATGTATCGCTGGTTTCCGGCAAAGCAGTATATGAGGCATTAAAGAGCAAAGGACACAAAGTAGTTTTGCTTGATGTCTTTTTCGGAATCGAAGATGTTGATGTTGAAAACGTATTTGAAGATAAAAGAGACTGGTCGGAAGGCATCAAAAAGATCAGTGAAGAAAATCCCGACGCGGATTATATAAAGAGTCTTAAAGGAGACGACAAAGATTTCTTCGGTAAGAATGTCAGAGAAATCTGTATGAAAGCGGACTTTGTATTTATGGCTCTTCACGGCGCCAACGGAGAGGACGGCAGAATCCAGGCAGCGCTCGATTTGATGCAGGTTAAATACAGCGGAACGGATTATTTAAGCAGCGCTATCTGCATGGATAAATCCATCACCAAGGAACTCTTCATCATGAACGGCATTCGCACTCCGAAGGCCGTAACCATAAGAAGTGTGGAAGGTTTTGAAGACGCCGTAAAAGAAATAGGTTTTCCCATGGTTGTTAAGGCACCCAACGGAGGCTCGAGCGTAGGCGTATTCATAGTAGATACAAAGGAAGAAGCATTAAACGCTACCAAGGAATGCTTTAAACTCGACAATCACGTTCTCTTTGAGCAGTACATTAAGGGCAGGGAATTTACCTGCGGCGTCATTGACGGCAAGGCACTTCCTATTGTTGAAATCGAGCCGGTAGCAGGCTTTTATGATTACAAGAACAAATACCAGGCGGGAAGCACTGTGGAAACCTGTCCCGCGAAACTCGATGAGGATATTACTCTTCAGATTCAGAAGCATGCGGAAGAGGCATTCAAAGCACTTCATATTAAAACCTATGCCCGTATAGATTTTCTTTTAAACGAGCAGAACGAAGACTTCTGTCTTGAAGCAAATACGATTCCCGGCATGACACCGATGTCGTTAATACCTCAGGAAGCAAAAGTACTCGGAATCGATTTCCCCGAGCTTTGCGAGAAGATAATCGAGATATCACTTAACAAATATTAATCCTACAGGATTTGTAGCGTAAGCCCTCGAAAAACGGAGGATACCATGAAAATACTGACTATTGAAAACATTGTTTCTGCATTAGGTGCAACACTTGTAAACGGAGACGAATTCAAGGAAAAAGAAATACTCGGAGTTGCAATCGACTCAAGAAAAGTTGAAAAAGATTTTCTCTTCTTTGCATTCAAAGGCGAGAAGACGGACGGCCATGATTATATAAAAGCTGCTTTTGACAACGGAGCGGCTGCCGTCGTATGCGAGAGAGTTCCCGAAGGCGAAGAGGGAGTCTGCATCGTAGTTGAAGACTCTGTCGAAGCGATTAAAAAACTCGCAACATACTACAGGGAAAAACTCGGCATAAAAGTAGTAGGTGTCACAGGCAGTATCGGCAAGACCACTACCAAAGAATTTATCGCGACGGTTCTTTCTCAGAAATACAATGTTTTCCGTACGGAGAAGAACCAGAACAATCTCATCGGTCTTCCTCTTTCGATATTAAACATAAAAGAAAACAACGATGTAGCCGTGCTCGAAATGGGCATCAGCGAATTCGGTGAAATGACCAAACTCTCAGAGATTGCAAAGCCCGATATCTGTGTCATCACAAATATCAGTGCATGCCACCTCGAAACCCTCGGTTCGCTTGACGGCGTACTTAAAGCCAAGACCGAAATATTCGAATACATGAACCCTGAAGGAAGCGTGGTTTTATGCGGCGATGACGAACGCCTCGCAACTGTTGAAGAAGTTAAGGGCAAAAAGCCCGTTACCTTCGGCTTTGACGAAAAGAACGAAGTACATCCCACCAAGATAGTAAACCGCGGCCTCTGGGGCAGCGAAGTGACTGTTGAAAACGGCGACGGAATCTTTAATATAAGCATTCCTCTTGCGGGAAAGCATATGATACTTGATGCGCTTGCAGCCGTAAGCGTTGCAAAGATTCTCGATGTTTCGGCCGAGCAGGTCGGCTTTGGCATATCCTGCGTAAAAGCATTATCCGGCAGAAACAACATCATTCAGAAAAACAGCATCACGATAATCGACGACTGCTATAACGCAAGCCCTGAATCGATGAAATCGGGCCTTGATCTTTTAACAGAGGCTATTACTCCCACAGTGGCTATTTTAGGAGATATGCTCGAACAGGGCGAGAACGAGGAAAAGAGCCACGAGGAAGTTGGAGCGTATGCGGTGGAAAAGAATATCAACACCATCGTCTGTGTCGGCCCTCTTTCGAAGAAAATGTACGATAAGGCACTCGCGGAGTCTGCCGTTAAATCAAACACGGAAGTGCTCTATTTCGCGACTGTGGACGAGGCAATAGAAAATCTTAACACCTATGTAAAGAAAGACGATACGGTGCTTATAAAGGCTTCTAACGGCATGCATTTTAACCGCATCTTGGAAGCAATCACCGATGATGCGAGAAAAGATTCTTTTGAAAAGAGAGAAGAGAAACTTTTCGAGGCTGCACAGAAGGTTCCCGATGATGCATTAATAGGAGAGATAAAAGACGTAACACCCTCCGATGCACCCGTTGCAGAAGTAAAAGAAGAAACCGTAGAGGCAGAAGCAGCACCTGAGAAAGCCAAAAAGGTTAAGAGCGCCGACAGAAAAGAAAAAGAAAGCGCCGGCATTCAGCTTGGCATAATCATAGCACTTGCAATCGTTTTGATTCTTGCGGGCGTAATTGCGTTTGGCATTGTAAAACACAACAAATACAAAGAAGCCACACAGGGTCAGGTTGTTTATCTTGCAAGCAATCAGTACAGCACAAAAGGCCTCATTGAAGATAATGTTATTGCCAAAACGAGCGATGCCATCGTCTGGAAAGGCGGCAGCGATTTCGTTCAGATGGGATATGACGGAAAGTATTTTTATTATGCTGTTCCTGACGGCGGCAATTACGAGATATTCGTAACCGACAAACACGGCAAAAACAAAAAGTCGGTAGAGAAAAACATCAGACCTAAAAAAGATGAAATCAATTTGATTTCCGACTCTGTTTCAAAATTCCTGTTAAACGAAAAGAAAACAGAGGTGGTTTATTTTACATACGACGGAGACCTCTGCCGCATGAAAGTCGGAGAGAGCGATTCAAACGAAATAATCGATACCGCCGTTACCTCTTTGGAATATGCGGATAAAAAATTCAAGACCGTATACTATTTCAAAAAAGACAGCCTCTATGTAAGCAAGAAAGGTAAGCCCTCGCTTCTTATAAGTGAAGATGCGAAGAAGGTTTATTTTACTCATAAAGAAAAGAAACCCGCAGTATATTTTAACGATTCCGACGGAGCGCTTTTCTATTACAAGACAAACAAGAAAGAAGCGGTTAAAGTAACGAATGACGGTAAAAATGTCTATGGCGGCAATTTAGGTTTTGCATCTTTTATGGTGTATGACGGAGACTGGAAATTTGTCAACAAAGACAAGATTTACACATTCAAAGAATTCAAACCCGGAACATTCACGCAGATTGTGGGCGCGGATTCAAAGAGAATTTATTTCTTAAGCAACGAAGAAACCAAGAATAATGTCGCACTTTATTCCGCATCGGCTAAGGGCTTCGGCAAAGAGAAAAAGGTTGTTACCGAAGCAACCAATGTCGACAGCGTCGAATACATCGGCGAAGGCAATCTCTTTGTGTTAAAGGATGACGGCGCAGGCAAGAAAGACCTTTACGAAAGAGAAAAACTTGTTGCCAGAAATATCGAGCCCGGCAGTCTTAAAAAGACCGAGTACGGCAACGATTATGTCTTCGCTTACCAGGTAAAGGATGCGGACGGATTCTACAAGATCGTTCTTTACGACGGCAAGACCATAAAAGATGTCGGCTCAAGCCTTGATATCGATGTGGTTGCCTTAAGCAAAAAGAAGATTTATTTCAGAGCCAAGGGCGACAACAAAAAGTTTGCGGTTAAGTATTTCAACGGCCGCAAAGTAAAGACCTACAAAGAGAGCATTGAAGAATTCAAATACATTCAGTATTAGGCGGAGACTTAAATGATAATAAAAAACGGTCGAATAATCGACCCTGCTAACCAAATTGACTGCATCGGCGACATTTATGTCAAAGACGGTATCATTACGAATGTGATCATAAAAGATGATGTATCCGAATTATCGGACACATCGAAAGATAAAATATCTTCGGCTGATTGTAATTCTGATAAAGAAGGTTCCATCGATGAAGAGATTATAGATGCCACGGGCCTTGTCGTAATGCCGGGCTTCATAGATGTTCATTCACATTTCAGAGATCCCGGATTTGAGTATAAGGAAGATATTTATACAGGCGCGAAGGCAGCGGCAGCAGGCGGATATACGACCGTTGTTTTAATGTGTAACACCAAGCCCACCGTGGATACTCCCGAGACGCTTGATTATGTTTTAAACAGAGGCAGAGAAACCGACATTAAAGTCGAATCCTGCTCGAGCGTAACCTACGGACTTAAGGGTGAGAAACTCACCGACTTCGACGAAATGATTAAGCACGGCGCCGTAGGATTCACCGATGACGGTATTCCTTTAATGGATGAGAATATTTTACGAGAGGCTTTTAAGAAGGCAAAGGATTACCCCATCAGCCTTCACGAGGAAGACAAAACGTTTATCAAAAACAACGGTATCAACCACGGCAAAGCAAGTGAGTTTTATGGTGTATACGGCTCACCCAGAGAGGCAGAGATTAGTCTAATTAAAAGAGATTTGCAGATTGCGCTTGAAGAAGGCGGAATGATAGATGTGCAGCATATTTCTTCAAAGGAAGGCGTTGCGCTCGTAAAAGAAGCACTTAAGAAAGACCTGCTTAATCAGGGAGTAAGACACATTCACGCCGAAGCCACACCCCAGCATTTCTCACTTACCGAAGATGCCTTAATCGAAAAAGGCACGCTTGGTAAATTAAATCCTCCTTTTAGAACCGAGGATGACAGACTTGCAATCATTGAAGGCCTTAAGGACGGAACCATAGATTTAATCGCAACCGACCACGCACCTCATGCGGCTGAAGAAAAAGCCAAGAGCATAACCGAAGCTCCGAGCGGTATGATCGGTCTTGAAACCGCATTCGCACTTACCGTTACTCATCTTGTAAAAGAAGCGGGAATGAGTTTGTCGGATGTGGTAAGCAAGATAACCATTAACCCCGCAACGCTTTACAAGTTTGACAGAGGAACTTTAAGCGTGGGAAAGGCGGCTGATATCACGATTGCAGACGTGAATGAAAAGTGGGTTGTTACCGAGGATGATATTAAGTCCAAATCCTGCAATACACCTTTTTTAGGAGAAGAACTTACCGGTCGTATCAAGTACACAATTTGTGACGGAAAGACAGTTTACCGGAATTAAATACAGGAGGCAACATGTTTTACAGAAATATTGATGAAGGGAAGGTAATTTCGCAGGAAGAAATTTCAAGCGGAATATTCAGCCTTCTTGTTGAGAATAAAGGTGCGAATTTTGCATCGCCCGGACAGTTTGTCGGAGTATATCCTTCTTCCAAGGATACTCTCTTAATGCGTCCGATCAGCATTTGCGAAACTGTGGACGGAGCCACGAGACTTGTTTACAGAGTCGCAGGAAAGGGAACCAAAGAGTTTTCGTCTCTTAAAAAAGGCGATAAGGTAAGACTTCTTGCAAACCTTGGAAACGGCTTCCCCGTTGACGAAGTGAAGGGCAAATGTATCGTGCTTATGGGCGGCGGTATCGGCATTCCTCCGATGCTTGGCGTTGCGAAAGCACTTAAGGGTGAAGATGTTCATGCATTTATGGGCTACAGAAACAAAGATTTATTCCTTCACGATGACTTCCTTCCTCACTGCAAGGTATATATTGCTACAGAAGACGGCAGCGTCGGCGTAAAAGGAAACGTGCTTGATGCACTCAGAGCCAGCACAGCGATAAAGCCTGACGTAATTATGGCCTGCGGTCCGATGTCCATGCTTCGTGCGATTAAGAAGTACGCAGAAGAGAACGACATCATCGCATACATTTCGCTCGAAGAACGCATGGCCTGCGGTATCGGTGCATGCCTTGGCTGCGTATGCAAAACTGTTAAAAAAGACGATCATTCACATGTAAACAATACAAGAATCTGTACCGAAGGTCCGGTTTTTGATGCAAGGGAGGTGGATATCTGATGAATACCAAAGTTACCATCGCCGGTGTGGAATTTAAAAATCCCGTTATGACTGCATCGGGAACATTCGGTTCGGGAATGGAATATTCGCAGTTCGTGGATTTAAACAGACTCGGAGCTGTCGTTACCAAAGGGGTCAGCAATGTACCCTGGACAGGCAATCCGACTCCGAGAGTTGCGGAAGTATACGGCGGTATGCTTAATGCCATCGGTCTTCAAAATCCCGGCGTCGACGTCATGATCGAACGTGACCTTCCTTTCCTCGCAAAGTACGATACAAAGGTTATCGTTAATGTTTGCGGAAAATCTGTCGAAGATTATATTGAAGCGGTTGAGAGATTAAACGACACCGCGGTCGATATGTTTGAAATAAATGTATCCTGCCCCAACGTAAAAGAAGGCGCAATCGCTTTCGGACAGAAGGCAGATGCACTTTTTAACATAACGGATAAAATCAAAAAAGCTTCAAAGAAACCCATCATCATGAAGCTTTCACCCAATGTCACGGACATTACGGAGATGGCAAAGGCAGCAGAGGCGGCCGGAAGCGATGCGATTTCACTCATCAATACCATTACCGGAATGAAGATTGACATTGAAAGAAGAAAAATGGTGCTTGCCAACAAGACGGGCGGAATGTCCGGTCCCGCGATTAAGCCAGTAGCCGTCAGAATGGTTTATCAGTGCTCCAAGGCCGTTAAAATCCCCATCATCGGAATGGGCGGTATTATGAACGGCGAAGATGCCATCGAATTCATCATGGCCGGTGCGAGCGCAGTGGCAGTGGGCGCAGCAAACTTTATCAATCCTTATGCGACGATTGATGTGGTTGAAGGCATAGAAAGATTTATGATTTCCCACAATATTGCCGATATAAATGATATCAGAGGTTGTGTGGAATAAAACTGATGTTTTAGATATTCAGGGGGATATGGT
>CACWZK010000139.1 GCA_902765365.1 uncultured Lachnospiraceae bacterium | reverse complement strand
TATGAACTTCCATAAAACGAAGCTGATTGTAAGGGAGCTTCTGACCTTTTATATGATAAGCGTTTCTGAATTTTTTCTTTTTTACGTTCTTGTTTTTCTTCGCATAATAATGTCGGAAACTGTCCTGCGAAAGAGCGGCCTCCGAAGCACCCGATGTCATAGGTATATCGGGGATTTCATTCGGATGTTTTAACTTAAGATAGTGATAAACAATCAGATTTAAGAACTCAATCGCGCCGTTACCGTCGGCGATTGCATGAAAGAAATCAAGATTGATTCTGTTGTAATGATATGTTACATGGTAGTGAAGCTTGCCGAAGGTTTTCTGGTCGTAAAGCATGGGGCAGGGTCTCTCGTTTTCGATAGTTACGACAGGCTCGTCGTCCGTAGGCTCCATGTAATGCCAGAAGAGACCGCGAAGAATCGTCACCTGATACTGGGGGCGTTCCTTGGCGGCATTCTTTACTGCAGCGCCTAATATATCTTCTTCAATGTCTTCGTTTAAAGTACAGGTAATGCGAAAAGATCTGGTGTCGCGATCGTTCGCGGCCGCCAGAAAGACTTTTGCCACATTATCCATTCTGTACCATGTTTCGTGAGCCATTTTGGGTGGACTCTCCTTTAAACCTAATTAGTATAATTCTTCAATAAATCTGCTGATGGATTCCATCGCACGAAGCGCCTTTTTAAAAGGCATCATCTGGAACACATGCCATGCATCCTCGTACTCTTCGAGAGTGACGGTGACTGTGTCTTTTATGAGCTTCTCATAAAGATTGTATGAGTCGGATTTTAAGATTTCGTACGAGCCCACCTGGATTAAGAAAGGCGGAAAGCCTTCAAAGTCCGCGAAGAGAGGGCTGTATTTGGGATCCGCATAGTTAAAGCCGTAATCTTCTATCTTAAAATCTTTGATATTTTCGTTAAATTTATCATTAAGACCTACGAATGAAAAACGCGCGGTCTGGATATATTCTTTGGTCAGTATCGGATCAAGCGCCTTGCAGGTTTCGTATGATTCGCCGGACATGGTCATATCCGTCCAGGGACTCATGAGAACAATGCCCTTTGGAAGGAGTCTTCCCTGCGCCTTTAATTTAAGCGCAAGTTCAAGTGCTAAGTTTCCGCCTGCCGAATCGCCTATAAGCACCACTTCTCTGGCACCGAAGCCAAGCTGCATGAGATAGTTCCAAATGGTCAGAGCATCTTCGATGGCTGCGGGATAGGGATGTTCGGGAGCGAGACGATATTCGAACGACATTACTTCCATACCCGTATTAAAGGCAAGTTTTGCGGCTAAAACTCTGGCGTACTTTAAACTTCCGCAGGTATAACCGCCGCCGTGACAGTACATAATGATATGTCTTTTATCATGTTTGTATTCGGGTCTGACCCATTCGCAGGGGATGCCCTTCACCGTAAAATCATCGGTTTCGATATTGTTTGAAAGTGTTGACAAGGTCGCAAACAAATCCTGACCCGCACGCTGTTTTTTGATATCTTCAAGCGAAATCGAATCGCCGGACGAAGAAACCGCGTGGATGGATTTTACCGCCTTCATCAAAGGCGACATCTGATTGTCTTCGGTATCCTGTTTTACAAATCTGATAAGTCTGCTCATTTAAAAAACCTCATAAAATAAACAACACTTAATTATATCACTTTTAATACTATTTTGCCACATTGGTGAGCATCAGTTCCACAACGCCGTCAAGCATCTCTATACCGTGCTCGAGAGTATCCACCGGATCGTCGCTGGATTTGCCCCTGAGCCATTCGACCGTAGTCTCCGCAAAGAGCTTTGAAAAGAAATAAGCGAGCCTCTTTTTTTCTTTTTCGCTTACCTTTTTGCCGGTAGGCACAATCTTTGTCTCATAGAGGTTTTCGATATTCTGATAAGCCATCTTCGACACAATATCCACGATATAATCGCCGAACGCGTCACGTCCCATCGAATTAAAAAGATTTCTTATAAAAATTTCGTTCTTTCTGGCATAGGCTCCGACGATTCTTAGGTTTGATTTCCAGGAGCCGGGAGAAGAAAAATCAAGGTTTACGAAAAGCTTTTCCGCCTTGACGTAGATGATTTCCTCTTTGAGAGAATAGAGGTCCTGATAATAGTAATAAAACGTGTTTCTGTTGATTTTGCAGTTGTCGCAAACCTGCTTTATGGTGATTTTATCCATGGGAATACTTTGGGCAAGTTCGACAAAGCTGTCCATAATGGCTTTTTTGGTGAAATTTGACATTTTTTCTTCCTTCCGATTAGGATAAAAAATCCGTCGCGCCTTTTATTTTAGGCAAATTGAGCGATTTTTAATTAAATTATAAAAAGTTAACAATAAGTTAATAATTCATTTAGGCATTCAGGGTGCATTTGTCTGAATTTCATACATATAATACCAAATGTTTATTGAAAAGGGAATCATTTTACGAAAAAATAATCACGATAATAGGGAGATAGTGTTATGAAGGTTTTACTCATAAACGGAAGCATGAGAGGAAATCAAAGTTCGTCCCTCAAGGTGGCCGAAGCTTTCGTTCGCGGAATGGTAGCGGAAAATGGTGAAGAGAATACCGAAGTCGTTAAAATCAATTTACGCGAGAAAAATATCGAGCATTGCTACGGCTGCTTCTGCTGTTGGAAGTTAAAAAAGGGCGAATGCATCATAAGAGACGATATGGACGAGATAAGACCACTCGTACTTGAGTCGGATGTAATTATTGAAAGTTTTCCTCTTTACTTTTTTGGGCTTCCGTCCAAGATGAAAGCCTTTATGGACAGAATGATTAATTTCGTGTCGGAATACAGAGCCGTCAACGGTGACGAGGCGACGGGAAGATTTTTACACGAGATGAGATATCCGGAATTGATGAATAAAAAGCTTGTGCTTGTTTCCGCATGCGGATACGAGGAAACCGTGGACTGCTACGATGCGGTTATCGACCAGTTCGACAAGATCTGCGGTCACGACAATTACACGAGAATATTCGTGCCTCAGGGCGGAATGCTGGCCGAGAAAACATTCGAAAACAAGATTGCAAGGTACATGGTTAAATTTGAGGAAGCCGGAAAGGAATTCGTAAGGTGCAAAAAACTTTCGAAGGAGACGGAAGAGAAGTTGAGTGTTCCGATGCTCGGACACAATACTTTTGCACAGGCCATTAATCTTAACTGGGATGAACCCGGTGTCGGCCCTTACGGAAAGGTTGTTAAGTGATGTTAAAAAAATTAAACTGGGCATTCGAGGCTGTAATAATATTTTTTCTTTATGTAGGAACGTGGCCAGTGCTTCGAATCATGTATCCGAGAAGAATAATCTGGGAAGATAAAAAAGCCTCAACTGCGGTAATGAAAAAACCCTGTGTAATATATTCAAACCATACGGGTTATTCCGACGGAGTTTTCGCATTTGATATTTTACGAAAGTTTTATCCGTACACATTTATCGGCAAAGACTGGTATGAAAAGAACAAACTCTTCCACAGGCTCTTGCTTCACAGAAGATATATTCCGCTCGACAGAGAACAGATGGATACATCGTGGCTCATGAAGGGAAAGAAAGTAATAGACGAAGGATACAGCATTTTCTTCTTCCCCGAAGGACACACGAGCAAGGACGGACTTTTGCTTGAATTCCAGCCCGGATTTCTGATGCTCGCCAAGCAGAGCAACATTCCGCTGGTCCCAATCTGTCTTGACAGAAAGGTGGATTTCTTCAAGCCCGTCAGAGTAATCATCGGCAAGCCGATTTATATCGACTTTAAAAAAGAACCCGGCAGACCTTCGGTAGTTCTAAAAAAATACGCAGAGGTTTGCAAGGACGCAGTCATCGATTTAAAAGACAGATACGGCAATCCTAAATTCGTAACCGACGATGTAATCAAATACAGAGAAAAGGTTGCTGCAAAAGAGAACAGCGAGACTGCTGTATAAGTAAGTTTATTAACCGAGGGGAACTCCGGAGGTTTATAAAATAAATAAAAAACAAATTATATTTTTTATTCAAAAGGAGAGTAAAAATGAACGAGAAAGAACTCGCAATTGCTGCAAGAATCAAAGAGATGTTGTCAGAGAATTTAAGAATTCCCGCAGAAGAACTTGATTACGA
>CACWZK010000138.1 GCA_902765365.1 uncultured Lachnospiraceae bacterium | reverse complement strand
GGTTTATATTACAGAACCGATGAAATGAGAGCAAAGGTGAAAGATTCTGCTTATGAGGCATCACATATGTGTGAATACTCATATATGCCTCAGTGGATGGGAACAAGCCGTGACGGCAAAAATGCTATGCAGCCCGCAGAGCAGCCGTCAGAGTACTATGCATCTCTTTCAGAACCTCTTGCTAAATGTTTCAAGGCATATAATGCAAACGGTTATCCGGATATGCTCGGTTCGGTAAAAGAAGATCTAAACAAAACTCAACCCTGGGTTCCGATGTGGAGCTGGTCTAATGAACTCAATGATAATACACCCGGCGGTGCAGCATTTAAAAAGATGACAAACACAAAACACGAATGGCTTCCCAAGGTAGTCATGTCATCAAACTTCGAGTCAGACTGGTCAAAATACATAACAGATTACAAAAAGTGCAAACCCGAGGATTTCCTTAAAGACGCTCAGGATATAGTTGATTTACGTATTAAAATCTCCAAGGAGAGCAAGTAATAACCAACGCATATCGAATCTGATATGAAAAAAGCAAAAAAAACGCTCCTTCATTTTGTGAAGGAGCGTTTTTTTGTTCTTAGTATTTATCTCTCCGCTCTCATCGGATTGTTTAAGAAATCTTCGTACGCAAGTCTTATGCCGTCTTCAAGTTCTGTTTTGTAGGTCCAGCCGAGGGCTTTGGCCTTGCTGACATCAAGGAGCTTCCTGGGTGTACCGTTAGGCTTCGTGGGGTCCCATTCAATCTTTCCTTTGTAGCCTACAACACGTGCTACGATTTCGGTTAATTCTTTTATGGTCAGTTCTTTGCCTGTGCCTGCGTTGACTGTTTCGTTTCCGCTGTAGTTGTTCAGTAAGAATACGCACAAATCCGCCAAATCATCTACATACAAAAATTCTCTTAAAGGAGTGCCGTCGCCCCAGCAGGTTACGCTTTCAAGGCCGGCTTCTTTAGCTTCGTGGAAGCGGCGGATTAGCGCGGGAAGTACGTGTGAGTGAGTAGGATGATAATTGTCGTTGGGTCCGTACAGGTTTGTGGGCATTACGGAGATGTAATCCGTACCGTACTGACGGTTTAAGAATTCGCAGTATTTAAGGCCGCTGATTTTGGCTAAAGCGTATGCCTCGTTGGTTTTTTCGAGTTCTCCGGTTAAAAGACAGCTCTCGGGCATTGGCTGAGGTGCTAATCTCGGATAGATGCATGAGGAACCCAAGAAGAGAAGCTTCTTGCAGTTATTCTTCCAAGCCGCATGAATTACGTTCATCTCAAGCATCATGTTGTCGTACATAAAATCAGCGAGTGCGGATTCGTTAGCCACGATTCCGCCTACCTTGGCCGCGGCAAGTACAACGATTTCGGGTTTTTCTTCTTCGAAAAACGCCTCTACGTCGTCCTGGCGGATTAAATTAAGTTCTGAATGCGTTCTGGTTATGATGTTGTTGTAACCTTCTTTGTTTAAGGCACGCACAATGGCGCTACCTACCATTCCTTTGTGGCCGGCCACGTATATTTTTGCATTTTTATCCATCATTTTTATGGTTCTCCCAAATTTTTTAAAATAGGCAATTCAATTGCCTTTTTTCTTGTTTTTTGATAAAATTCTGCTTGTGGATATAGATTAAAAATATATCTTTTATGAGTATAAACAAATAATCAGTATTTGTCGATAGAAAAGACTCATTTGAAAGGACTTAAAGATGTTAAAACAGGTATCGATTTATGCAGAAAACGTAAAGGGCAAAATGCTTGAAATCACAAGCCTTCTTGCCAAAGAAAATATCAATATTTTAGGATCCGTCACCAACGATTCCGCCGAATACGGTATTGTCAGAATGGTTGTAAGCGATCCCTTTGGTGCGGTAAAGGTTTTGTCCGAAGCCGGAATAATCTGCAAGCTCACGGACGTTATCGCCGTGGAAATCATGGATGAAGTCGGAAACTTACAGAAATTGCTTAAAGCACTGGATGATGCGAATATCAGCGTGGATTACCTTTATCTTTCTTTTAACAGAGAGAGCGGCGCGCCCATCATGGTATTTCACACCCACGACATTCCTGAGGTTGAAAACAGCTTAAAGAGCAAGGGATTTACGCTCTGCGGTTAAATAATTTATGCTAAGCAAATGTAAAAAGGAAAGTATAAAGGAAGAGGAGTTAAAATGAAACGCAAAATTTTATCCATCTTATTATCGGGACTTATGGTTCTTTCCGTTGCAGCGTGCAACACTGGGAAAACACCGACAGATCCTGCGACAGATCCCGGCAATACCGAGCCGGAACCGGTTGTTACGCAAGACCCCGGCGTTGCGGCAGCAGGTGACTGGACATTACCCGAAGTAAACTGGGGAGACGGACTTTTTAACGGTAAGACTTTAATCGACGATCATTTCGAAGACGGTGAGGAATTTGCCTGGGGCACATATTCAAACGGCGGTCTTTTCGAACTTTATACCGAAAACGGAGAGATGGTTGTGGATATCTCAAAGACCGGTACGTTAGACTATTCGACACAGGTTTCGAGAGACGGCTTCGAACTTAATCAGGGTGGCGTGTATGAGTGCTCTTTTACGATAAGAAGTGATATAGACAGAGCATTCGAGTGGAGATTCCAGATTAACGGCGGCGACTATCACGCATATTACAAAGAGTATGCGGTGGAAATAGGACCCGAACCTCAGAGAATTTCCGCAACATTCACCATGGAAGAAGAAAATGACGATATGCCGAGATTTTGTTTTAACCTCGGAAGGTTTGACGGTATGGATAATACATCACATAAGGTTTATATAGACGATTTCAACTTAACACTTGTAGATGCAAGCAATGCAAAGGCTCCGAAGGAAGAAGAGAAGCCTCTCGCACTTAAGGTAAATCAGGTCGGATACAAGCCGGGTGATTTTAAGAAAGTTGTTGCGACAACAGGTGAAAAGGTTACAACCTTCAATATCTGCAATGCGGAAACCGGAGAAGTTGTATACGAAGGAAAATTTGCCGACGAGCGCGTGATATCAAAGAACGGCGACGGCGATACATACACCGGAGATTTCTCCGACTTTATCGAGGAAGGTAAATATTACATTGCGGTTGACGGACTTGATAACTCCTACAGTTTCGAAATTGCAAACAATGTATTTGACGAAGTAACCAAAGCAACGGTAAGAATGCTTTACCTTCAGCGCTGCGGATGTGAAACGACGAACGAACTTGCGGGTATTTATGCTCATCCCGAGTGCCACAATACCGATGCCAAGATTTACGGAACAGACGAATATATCAATGTAAACGGCGGATGGCATGATGCGGGTGACTACGGAAGATACGTGGTTGCAGGCGCCAAGACAATCGCAGATCTTTTCTTAACATATGAAGACAGCGCTGCATCAAGGGGAGATGATTATGATATTCCCGAGAGTGGAAACGGCGTTCCCGATATCCTTGATGAAGCAAGATACGAGCTCGAGTGGATGCTTAAGATGCAGGCAGAAAACGGCGGTGTATATCACAAGGTAACCTGTGAGCAGTTCCCGGGCGTAGTAATGCCTCAGAACGAAAAAGAAGAACTTGTTGTAGCTCCCATATCCACAACCGCTACAGGCGACTTTGCTGCTGTAATGGCTAAGGCAGGAAGAATCTACAGACAGTATGATGGGGCATTTGCCACAAAGTGCCTTGAAGCTGCTAAAAAGGCTTATGCTTACATGGAAGAAAACGCAGAAAACGACAAGACAGGATTCATCAATCCTCCCGAAATCGCAACAGGTGAATACGGAGACGGAGACAATACCGACGAATATGTATGGGCAGCAGTCGAACTCTTCCTTACAACAGGTGATCAGGCTTACGCAAGCAAGGTAAGAGAACTGACGGAAAAGACATTCAAGGGTGGCCTTGGATGGGCCGATATGGGAACATATGCAATGTATGATTTCCTTCATTCCCAGGGTTATGTGGAAACCCCCGTATCGTTTAATCTTCCGGCAGATGATACAAGAAGCATTCAGGAAATATACGCTTCCATGTCGGATGTTGATTTTGTTAAGATGAAGTTCTCCGAGAAACTGAAACTCTTCGCAGAGACAGCACTTGAGAATATCGATAATAAAAAGAAAGTATCT
>CACWZK010000137.1 GCA_902765365.1 uncultured Lachnospiraceae bacterium | reverse complement strand
ATCCATCCGCCCATCCAGTCCGAAAAGCTTTCATCAAATCCGATTTCTTCCAAACTTCCGTCCTTCGCCATTTCGGCGTATGCGATTTCATCGCCTTTTTCTATTGATCTGACAATTAGTCTGTCTGTTTCTATCTTCATTTAATTCTCCTATCTGTGAATATACAATCTCGTCATCTCGGGTTCATCATCCCCCTGCGCCATGCAGAAAAATTCCCATCCGTAACGCTCATAAAAACCTGTATGATCGGTTACAAGGTAAAGTGGTGAAATTCCTTTTTCTTTCATATCACTGACAACAAGATTAAGAAGTTTTCCGGCTATGCCTTTTTTACGATGATCTTCTTCCGTATAAACCGCACACACATTGGGACTTAAATCCTTTCTGTCATGAAAATCATTGTCTATAACTCCGAGGCCGCCGACAATTTGATCTTCCTGCATGCATAAATACCATCCGTTTTCGGTATTTCCATCAAGATAATCCGTCATGCATTCAAAGTATGCTTCCCTGGGTACGCCCCATTTATTGTGAAACCATTCTGCTGCCGCCTCCTTTAATTCAGGTTTCTCTCTTAATGTAAAATATGTGTATTCACTCATTTTGTTCTCCTTTCAAACTTCGCTTTTCACTTTACGGCTTTAAGTGTATGAGTCGATTCCCAATCTCCCAGTTCTTCAACCTTTGTAAAACCTGCTGCCAGAAGTGTTTCTTTTTCGTGTTCTACGGTAAGCGGTGTATCGTAATGATAAAACTCTCCATCCGCCAAATTTTCTTTAAGTGCTTTAAGCATCGCTTCCGTCAAATCTATTCCGGTGATTTTAGCAAAAGGATTAACCAAAAAATACTCTTCCAGTTCAAGTCCTGTTCCGCACCCGAGATCCAATACTTTTGCCCCGCTTTTTTCGGGCAAAAGGGATGCTGTATATTTATAGAATGAAGAGGCTCCTTCAATTGTATTTCTCATATGCTCGTCATATCCGTCAACGCGGGCCGTAAAAAAATCATCCATCTTTTCAAGCATATTTTTTCTCCTTATTAGAAACGGCCGAACATTATTGCTCGGCCGTAATAAACTTTAATTCAGCATTATTCTTCTTTAAAAAATCTATATTTGTCAGATTTAAGCATTGCCTGTTACGGCCGACTTTTTATTCCTTAAGATTCTTTGAATACTTTTCTCTGACAAAGAAAAACTGTAAGCAATATCTTGTAAACACATTCCGCTTTTGTATTTTTCATAGATTCTTTCGTTTCTCTCACGATAGAATACTTTAGCGGAAGTCATGCTTCCCCACTCCTGTTTTTCCTTGCATGGAATATATATTAATTTTCCGTCTACATATTGCTGAATCGTATCTATTAATTCCTGTGGCAGTACATCTTCTGCCTTAATATAGCTCATTTTTATCCTCCTAATATTATTTCTTTTAGGATTCATCTGAGCTTACGATTCATCTATTTATTTAAGCTCAGACTACTGAGCTGAAACATATCTTCTTCTCATAAAAGAATGCTCCTTTCGCATACATAATTCTAAACATATTATATTTGACAGGCAGTTTCGATACAACCTCAAAAATGATTATAAACAAACTTGCGCCTTATCAATATCCGATTTCTTCAAAAACCTTATCCATCAGTTCGGAATTTCTCACCGAAAACTCCGGCGATACAAAGGGCTTTTCGCCGTTTAAAATACAGTTTCCAAGCTGTGTTATTTCAAGACTGTAGTTTTGCGGAACAGATATTTTTCTTTCGATAACTTCGTCTTTTGTATAGATTTTATAGCTGACTTCACCGGCCTGATTGTATTCGACATCAGATCTGATGCTGCCTTTGTCGCCATGAATATAGAGTCTGTCAAATCTCGAATTTGTATTTTCTCCTAAAATCATTCCGACATTGAATGCGGCTCTCACACCATTCTCAAAACGGATGATTGCAGCGGTATTATAATCAACTCCGAGGTCCGAAAATTCGGCTACGGCTTTTACAAATGCAGGCTTTGAATCAATCAGCGATAAGATCATAGTCGTGCAGTAACAGCCGAGATCGTACATTGCACCGCCGCCCTGATCCTTGTATAGGCGGATGTCTTCCTTGTAGCCCTGAGTGTGAAATGCGGATTCGATATAATCAACTTTTCCTATGATTCCGCTTGCAACATCCTCTTTTAAGCTCTTAACATAGGGACTGTGAAGGTAAGCATATGCTTCCATCAAAACGACATTGTTTTCCTCTGCGGTTTTAAACAATTCTTTTGCATCATTTGCATTTAAAGCCATGGGCTTTTCGCAAAGAACATTCTTTTTCTTCTCAAGCGCAGCCTTTACCCATTTGAAATGTAACCCGTTGGGAAGCGGAATATAAACCGCTTTAACATCCTCATCATCGAGCAGTTCCTCATAGCTTCCGTAAGCTTTTTGAAAACCAAATTCACTTTTAAATTTCTCTGCCTTTTCAAGGCTTCTTCCGGCTATGGCATACAACTCGCAGTTTTCTGCCAGAAGCATTCCCGGAATAGTGCATCCTCTTGCAATATTCGCGGTTCCTAAAACTCCCCACTTAACTTTCTTCATTATTTCCCTCCTCATTTTTATTCAAAATACCAGTAAATACCGTATCTCTCGCGTGCCTTTTTATAATGCGGACTGAAGGTCAAAGGACGATCGGTTCCTAAAAGATTAAAGGAAAGTGTCTCGCCGTCTCTCTTCATATGCGAATTGATATCGGCGATAAAATCTTTTACGCTTCCGTCTGTGACTTTAAGTACTTCTTTTCCTGCGATTTTTTCCGACGGAATGGTTACGTCCACGCCCGTGGATGAATCAATCATGTTCTCGCATCCAAGATCCGCTGATAAAAGAATCGGACCATAAAAGAATGCGAACACATTGTCACAGTCAGGCAGACCTTTTGCAATGACCTTACCTTTACATGTATATAAAATATTATCTCCGTCTTTCCAGTTTCCTTCTACACAAATATAGCCGTCTTCGGTGGAAATGTTTTTATTGTCTGCAGTAACCGAAGTTTCGGCTGTCCAGTCAGGAATGCGGAGACAAATTTTGGCTCTTTTAGGAGCGTTATCCAAAAGACGAATCGTAAAACGAATTGTGTCTTTTATGGGAATCTGCGACTCCTGAATCAGTTTAATTCCTAGTTCCTGGCAACTGACTTCGGAGGAGAAAAACAGATTGACCGTGATGCCGTTTTCGTCCTTAAAATAAATGCTGTCGCCAAGCTTCGTGAAGTTTTCCATTCCGCTGCCCGTGCAGCACCAGAACTTCGTAAACTCGGTACTGTATACCTTGAAATATCCCGTCGCCATCGGCTGGAAATACATCGTCATTCCGGTCTCGGGGTTCTGTGACGAAAGAATTGCGTTTATGAAAGTATTTTCATAATAATCCGCATACTTTTTATCACCTGTTATCATAAAAAGCTTGCGAGTCATTTTAAGCATGTTGTATGTGTTGCAAGTCTCGTTGTTGCAGTTGGTACGTTCCTTATCAAGCACATCATCTTCTCCGAAATGCTCCCATTCGCTGTTGCCGCCCGTCGCATAAGTATGATGATTTACTACAGTATCCCAGAATTTTATTGCATAATCCAAATAGACCTCATCGCCCACCGTAATATAGCGGTTTAAGGCTCCCGCAAACTTCGGAATCGTCGTATTTGCATGGAGATTGTTTAATGCGTTTTTCTCTCCCGAAGCCACCTTTTTAAACAAATCTTCCTCGTCAAAAAGATGCGCCGCAATCAGGTGTTCTTCTTTTAGGGTGTATGAATATAGATCATAAAGCGCGTCGTTCATTCCACCATATTCGATGGAAAGCACGGTTTTATGCGTCTCCTCGGACCATTTGGATGCGCGATTATAAACCCAGTCTCCAAGTTTATCTGCCACTTTTAATGCGGGTTTGTATCCTGTAAGGTGGTATGCATTTACGAGACCATCGAGGATTTTATGCATGGTATACCAGGGCACCCACGCTTCCTTAAAAATATCGGTTTTATTCTCTTCGACCATGTCGAACTGATATTCAACATTGTCAGGATTGTTAATCGTGGCGCCGAAAATAAATCCCGGTTTTCCCTTTGTATTCAGTTGACACTCCTTTAGCGCATC
>CACWZK010000136.1:1609-5760 GCA_902765365.1 uncultured Lachnospiraceae bacterium | reverse complement strand
TGATGATATCTCTCATCATCGGGATTGATTGCAACTGCGGTATCGCCGAGCATTGTCTCGGGACGTGTGGTTGCGAACTCCAAAAATTCGGTAGTCGAAGGATTACCGTTCTCATCGAGGATGGGATATTTTATATGCCAGAAATGTCCGGCCTGTTCTTCGTATTCAACCTCTGCGTCAGAGATGGATGTATTACATACAGGACACCAGTTGATAATTCTTGCGCCCTTGTAAATCCATCCTTTTTCATGCATCTTGCAGAAAACTTCGGTTACGGCTTTATTGCAGCCTTCATCCATTGTAAAACGCTCTCTGTCCCAGTCACAGGATGAGCCGAGCTTTTTAAGCTGCGAAATGATTCTTCCGCCGTACTCTTTTTTCCACTCCCATGCTCTCTCGAGGAATTTTTCTCTTCCGAGATCATGTTTGTCGATGCCCTGTTCTTTTAATGTATTGATAATTCTTACTTCCGTAGCAATTGATGCATGGTCGGTACCGGGCTGCCAGAGCGCATTATATCCCTGCATTCTCTTAAATCTTATAAGAATATCCTGCATTGTATTGTCAAGCGCGTGGCCCATGTGAAGCTGACCTGTGATATTGGGTGGCGGAATAACAATCGTAAAAGGTTTCTTACTTTCATCCACCTCGGCATGAAAATACTTCTTCTCAAGCCATTTTTCGTAAAGTCTGTCTTCTATGCCCTTGGGGTCATATGTTTTGGCAAGTTCCCTGCTCATTTATTTAGCTCCTTGTATAATTAGTTTTTACAGTCAAAGGTTTATTATATCAAATATTCTTGGAATTTCCAAGTATCGAGAAGGCTATGTTCGTCGCATGGTCGCCGACTCTTTCAAGTCCGGAGAGTATATCCGAATAAAGCATTCCGGCTTCTGCGGTACATTTGTTTTCGGTCAGTCTCTGTACATGAGTCTGCTGGAATTCCTTTTCCATGTTGTCGATCTTATCTTCAGTCTCTTTGACCTGTTCGATATGCTCCACCTTTCTCTGGGAGAACATTTCGATGGCGTACTGGAGGTTAAGATTTATGGCATCCATCATCTGAGCCATTTCGTTAAAGGCTTCCTTGGAGAATTCGATGTTCTTTTCTTTTCTCATCTGTGCGGTTTCCGCGATGTTCGTCGCATGGTCGCCGATACGCTCGATATCGTTGACGACATGGAAGTATGCACCGATATGCTGAAGGTCTTCGATAGGGATCGTACTCTGCGTAAGTTTTACGAGGTAGTCCGTAATCGTCTTGTTTAGGAAGTTTATGTTGTTTTCCACTTCGGCAACTTTTTCTATTTCTTCGGAATCAAGCGTTACCAGTGAGTTCATCGCTCTGTTTAAGTTATCAAGCGCAAGATTTGCCATACGTTCGATTTCGTTGGTAACTTCGACTACAGCGGTTGCGGGGTTAAATACCACTTTGTTGCCGATGTACTGAAGTTTGTATTCGTCGTTGTATCCGACCTTTTCTTCTTTGCCGGGTATGATAAGGTAAGTTGCCTTGACCAGAAGACCCGATGCGGGGAACAGGACGAGTACCTGGAATACCTTTATGATGGTATGACAGTTAGCGACATATCTGCCGTAATTGAATTTCGAGAATTTAAGCATAAATTCGACGAGCGGATTGGTCTCAAATACACCGTCGAAGATAACCATTATTATAAATACGATTACCGTACCTACAAGGTTGAAGAGGAAATGAATCATAGCCGCTCTCTTAGCATCCTTCATACCTGATAAGGAAGCAAGAAGTGCGGAAACACATGCACCCATGTTACAACCTAAAATAATAAAGATAACGATCGAGAAGTTGCTGAGTAATCCCTGCTGTGCAAGCAAGAGTACGATTGAAACAGTAACCGACGAACTCTGCACGATACCCGTTATTAAAAGTCCTATTAACACCGCAAGGAAAGGATTTGAAAGCGATGCAAAGAAATTAATAACTTCGGGGGATTCCTTAAGGCCGTTCATCGACTGGCTCATAAGTGAAATTCCGAGGAACAGAGTACCGAACGAAACTATAATATAGCCTATACGGTTAATCGAAGGTTTCTTTACAAACATTATGAGTATTGCACCGATTAAAAGGAAGATGGGCGCATAATCACTTAATTTAAACGAAACC
This sequence comes from uncultured Lachnospiraceae bacterium, assembly GCA_902765365.1. Classification (GTDB taxonomy): domain Bacteria; phylum Bacillota; class Clostridia; order Lachnospirales; family Lachnospiraceae; genus UBA3766. The sequence continues at coordinate 3,617 of CACWZK010000136.1, read as the reverse complement.
AATTGTGAAGTGATTGTGGTACCGATATTGGCACCCATGATAATTCCGGCAGCCTGATAAAGATTGATAAGTCCGGAGTTAACAAAAGATACTACCATGACAGTACAGGCGCTTGACGACTGCATTATCGCGGTAAACAGCATACCGACGCCGAGGCCGGCAAATTTATTGGTTGTGAAAATTTCGAGTATTTTTCTTAATTTGGCACCTGCTGCCTTTTCGATGGATTCACTCATCATCTTCATACCGAAGAGAAAGAGTCCGAGTCCGCCCGCTAATGTAAGAATATTGCCAAATGTCATAAGGACCTCCTAAATTGTCCGAAAAAACTTTTCGGCTTCGCTTCTGTCGATGCCGATTTGTTTAAACAAAGCCCCCTCTGAATCAAATTTCTGTTCCGAACGGTGAAATTTCAGAAAATACACTCTGATTCTGCTGTCATAAAAGTTTCTGCCCGCGGGACAGTCTATCAAATGACTCTCGATATTGACACATCCCTCATCCGAAACCGTGGGACGAACGCCCACATTTGTGACAGCTTTGAATTCCTCTCCTTCTTCGGTTTCCACTATCGTAAAATAAACGCCGTGCTTAGGAATCACCCTTCCTTTTACAGGCATAATATTTACCGTGGGAATATCGTACTTATGCGCCAGTCCAGCTCCTTTTACGACTTTTCCGTAATGATAATAGTCGTATCCGAGCATTTCCGAGGCATCTTCGATATTTCCTTCTTCCAAAGCTTTTATAATCCTCGAAGAAGAGATTGTTTCGCCTTTATATTCAATTTTCTCTATTATCTCGGTTTCAAACCCGAATTTTTTCGAAAGTTCTTTTAGTAATTCGGCATCGCCCGCTCCGCCTTTTCCAAAAGAAACATCGCTTCCGCAGACAACGGTTTTGGCATTTAATCGGCCGACTATAATATCTTTTATGAAGTCCCCGGCACTCATATCCTTAAGTTTATCAAAAGGCGCCCTGACAAGATTGTCGATACCGATTTCTTCCATCTGTGAAATAATCTCGCCCCTGGTATTTAAATGCGGCAGATCGTTTCCGTTAAAATAATCTTCGGGATTGGGATCGAATGTAAATACAACCGATTCGCATTCGTTTAATTCGCTTATAAGCGCGAGTTCTTCGAGGAGTGTGACATGTCCCAAATGAACTCCGTCAAACTTTCCTATGCTGACGCAGGTTTTGTTTTTTAATTTTGGAATTTCCTTAAATATTTCCATTCCTAATTTCTTTCAGGTAATATTATATTCTTATTTTTAAATCCGGTAAATCACAAATCTTCCATGGAAAGCAGATCCAAAAGGGAATTGGTGATTTCTTCTTCGCTGCCCTTATAGTAAAAGCCCGCCGCCCTTATATGTCCTCCGCCGCCGAAAAGTCCGCAGATTTTCGACACATCCACTTTTTCCTTGGATCTTAATGAAACTTTTATCGTGGAATCGTTCATCGGATACATGAATATCGCAACTTCGGTCCCCGTTGTGATTCTAAGCTGATTGATGACACCTTCGAAATCGTTTTTGACGATATTGTGCTCGGTCATCTCTTTTCTCGAAATGCTTCCGACTATGACTTTTCCGCCTAAATATACTTTTGAATTTAGCACTATTCTTGCACATGCAAGATTCTGTGCATACGTCTTCTCATAAAAGGTCGTATCCACGAGGTACTGGCAGTTAATCTTTTCTTCCATTAACCTTGCGGCAATTCTCATTGTCTCGGGCGAAGTGGCCGGGAATTTGAAAACTCCCGTATCATGAACGATACCGAGATATATCCATGTGGCAATTGTTTTGTCTAAATAAGAAATATCAATGAGCCTGTATACAAGCTCTGCAGCACTTGATGCATTGACATCGATATAGTTAATGTCTCCCCTGCCGTCGGCATTGCTTAAATGATGGTCTATGTTGATTGTTAAATCGGCTTTTTTGAAAAGCTTTTCTCCGGGTCCCATTCTCTCGGGCTCCGTGTCTATAAGGATATAGGT
>CACWZK010000136.1:0-1587 GCA_902765365.1 uncultured Lachnospiraceae bacterium | reverse complement strand
ACTTATATGCCCCGACACGGCTATCTTTTTACTATTGGCTAATTCTTTGATAATGTCCATAACTCTCTTAGTATAAATATATTTTATTCTTCGGTGTCTTCACCGTTTTCGGATTCTTCCAGTCTTTCTTTTTCATGAAGAGGCGCATTTACTTCATCGATAAACTTCATCATTTCAATGCCTTTTTCGATGGATTCGTCAAGTATAAATGTAAGTTCGGGAGTATTGCGCATATTCATTCTTTTAGCAAGAAGAGACCTGATCATTCCCTTGGCACTGTTAAGGCCCGTCATCGTGTTTTCTTTGTCTTCATCGCTTCCCATAACGGAAACATACACTTTGCATGTTTTTAAGTCGGGAGCCACATAAACATCCATGACGGAAGTGAAAGGATTGATTCTCGGATCCTTTACTTCGTAAGCGATAATCTGCGAAAGTTCTTTTAAAACTTCGGAATTAATCCTTACGTTTTTGATACTTCCTTTTCTCATCTGGGTACCTCTACCATTTCGTATGCTTCTACGATATCAAGTTCCTTAATGCCGTTAAATCCGTCGAATACAAGACCGCATTCGTAACCTGCTTTAACTTCTTTTACGTCGTCCTTGAATCTCTTAAGTGAAGCAAGTTTGCCTTCGAAGATCTGCTCGCCCTCTCTTGTAATTCTTACCAGACAGCCTCTCTTAACCATACCGTCGAGTACGTAAGAACCTGCGATATTACCGATTGCATTGGCCTTAAATATAACTCTGACTTCGCAGTGACCGATGACTTTCTCTTCGAAGATAGGCTCAAGGAGTCCTTTCATGGCTGCTTCGACATCTTCGATAGCATTGTAGATTACGCTGTAAAGACGAACGTCAACGCCTTCTCTGTCGGCAGTATCCTTAGCCTGATTGTCAATTCTAACGTTAAATCCGATGATGATTGCTTCGGAAGCCGATGCAAGTGTTACGTCGGATTCGTTGATTGCACCTACGCCGCCGTGGATAACCTTAACAACAACTTCGTCATTGGAAATCTTTTCAAGTGACTGCTTAACTGCTTCAACAGAACCCTGAACGTCGGCCTTAACGATAATGTTGAGGTTCTTTAAGTTATCCTCTTTGATCTTGGTGAATACATCGTCAAGAGTCATATGGCTCTTTGTATCTTCAATCTTCTGTTTCTTGTGTTCTGCAATATAAGTATCAGCAAAGTGCTTTGCATCCTTGTCGTTCTCATGAGCGATAAATGCATCGCCTGCGCTGGGAGCCTGATTAAGACCGAGGATTTCAACGGGTGTCGAAGGTGTTGCAACCTTAACATTTTCCTTCTTGTCGTTAATCATCGCTCTAACCTTACCGTGAGCCTCGCCTGCGGAAATGAAATCGCCGACCTTAAGAGTACCTTTCTGTACAAGTACCGTAGCAACGGGTCCTCTTCCTTTTTCAAGTTTGGCTTCGATAACAAGACCTCTTGCCTTTCTGTTGGGATTGGACTTAAGTTCGAGAATCTCTGCCGAAATAAGGATGTTTTCCAAAAGGTTGTCGATTCCCAAGCCCTTTTTGGCTGAAACGGGAACGAAAATCGTATCGCCGCCCCAAG
>CACWZK010000135.1 GCA_902765365.1 uncultured Lachnospiraceae bacterium | reverse complement strand
AAAAGATGCGTCTCCTGCAAAACCATTCCGAGTGATTTTCTCAAATCCGCTTTCTTTATCTTGTTGATATTAATTCCGTCGTAACGAATCTTACCGTCCTGAATATCATAAAATCTGTTGATAAGATTTGTAATCGTTGTCTTGCCTGCGCCTGTCGAACCTACAAAAGCAATCTTCTGGCCGGGCTTTGCAAAAATGTCGATATTGTGAAGAACCTTCTTTTCTTCGGTATATCCGAAGTCGACATCATCAAGAACAACATTTCCTTTAAGCTCAACATAAGTTGTGGTATCGTCAGCCTTGTGATAATGTTGCCATGCCCAGATTCCTGTATGTTCATCGCTTACAACAAGATTGTCGCCTTCTTTTTTGGCATTTACCAAAGTTACATATCCGTCATCGGTCTCAACCGGCTCATCAAGGAGTTTGAATACTCTGTCGGCACCGGCGAGCGCCATAACAATCGCGTTGAACTGCTGTGAAATCTGCATGATGGGCATATTGACGTTCTTATTAAGAGTCAGATAACTGCCTAGTGCACCGATGGTAAATCCGCCTATTCCGGCCATTGCAAAATATCCGCCGACTACAGATACAACTACGAAACTTAAATTTCCGAGCTGACCGTTAACAGGTCCTAAAAGATTTATCAGTTTGCCTGCGGTTGATGCGGTTTGATAAAGATCGTTGTTTAATTTCTCAAATTCATCTTCACAGATATCTTCGCGGCAGAATACTTTTACGATCTTCTGTCCGTCCATCATCTCTTCGATATAACCGTTTACAGCGCCTAAATTCTTTTGCTGCATTACAAAGAATTTGGATGAAATACCGGCGATAATTCTGGTCGTTACAAATGTTACAGCAATCATCGCAACGGTAAGAAGCGTAAGTCTCGGGCTTAAATTAATCAAACCGATAAATGTACCGATGATATTTAAAAGACTCGAGATAAGCTGAATCATACTCTGGGCTATCATCTGTCTTGTGGTATCGATATCGTTGGTATATATCGACATGATGTCGCCGTGAGAATGTGTATCGAAGTATTTAATCGGGAGTTTTTCCATGTGTGAGAAAAGATCCGTACGAAGTCTTCTCATGGTTCCCTGCGCAACATACACCATAATTTTATTCTGCGTAAATGTTGCAATCGCAGCTACCGCAAACATGATTCCTATCATGCCTATGCCTTCGAGAAGTCCCGAATAATCAGGATTAGGCGATTGTGAAAGAGGCTTGATGTAATTATCGATTAAATCCTGAATGAAAAGCATTCCCTTAATCTGGGTCAGCGTGGAGAATACAATACATACCACAACCAAAAGCGAAGGAATGGGATATCTTCCGTAGGAATATGCTATGAGTCTGCCAAAAGTTTTCATAGGGTGTTCGAGTTTTGGCATGGGGCCCATGTTTCTGTTTCTTCCCATCTGAATAGGCTTGCCTTCTTTTGCCATCAGATCTCACCCCCTTTCGCTTCGTCAAAGTCTGCATTCGCGCCCGTCTGAGACTCGAATACTTCCCTGTAAATAGCATTTGTTTTAAGAAGTTCTTCATGTGTTCCGAAGCCGTTTACTTCGCCTTCTTCCATGACAATGATTCTGTCCGCATCCTGAACGGAAGAAATTCTCTGTGCGATGATAAACTTGGTGGTTCCGGGAATCGCTTCTTTTAGGGATTTTCTTATCTTTGCATCCGTAGCCGTATCAACCGCGGATGTTGAATCGTCAAAAATAATTATTTTAGGTTTTTTAAGAAGCGCTCTGGCTATACAGAGTCTCTGCTTCTGGCCGCCCGATACATTGGTGCCGCCCTGCTCGATCTTCGTTAAATATCCTTCGGGGAAAGCCACGATAAAATCATGAGCGCAGGCAAGTTTACAGGCTTCCATGCATTCCGCTTCAGTCGCTTCGGGATTGCCCCAGCGAAGGTTATCATATATTGTTCCCGAGAAAAGAACGTTCTTCTGAAGTACTACGGAAACCTGGTTTCTTAAGGATTCCATATCGTAGTCCTTGACGTTTAATCCGCCGACTCTGACCTCTCCTTCGTTAACATCATAAAGTCTGTTAATCAGATTAACGAGGGAAGTTTTCGCCGAACCGGTACCGCCGATAATTCCGATTGTCTCGCCCGAGTTTATTTTAAGATTGATGTTATTTAGTACATTTTTACCGGTACCTTTGCTGTACGAAAAGCTTACGTTTCTGAATTCCACGCTTCCGTCTTTTACCTCGAATTCGGGATTCTCGGGGTTTTCGAGTTCCGTCTTCTCATCAAGAACTTCTGCGATTCTTTTACCGCTTGCAGCCGAAAGTGTCAGCATAACAAAGATAAAAGAAAGCATCATGAGGTTTCCTAAAATATTAAGGCAGTATGTGAAAAGTGTAAGCAGATCACCGGTATCAAGTTCGTGTGAAACAACAAGATGTGCGCCGAACCACGCAATAAGAAGCATTGTTCCAAACATCGTAAACTGCATCAGAGGTGCATTCCAGATAACTACGTTTTCCGCTTTTACGAACATCTTGTAAATATTGCCGGCAGCTTTTTTGAGTTCCTCTGATTCGTAATCCTCTCTTACGAATGCTTTTACGACTCTGATTGCGTTGACATTTTCCTGAATGGTTTCGTTCAAATCATCGTATTTTTCGAACACTCTCGAGAAATATTTTCTCGCATTCATCATGATGATTGAAAGGCCGACTGCAAGGAAAATTACAGCGATAAGATAAATCGTAGCTATTTTATAAGACACCATAAAAGACATAAACAGCGCAAACAGCATGCTGACCGGTGCTCTGAAGGCCATTCTTAAAAGCATCTGATAAGCGTTCTGAACATTCGTTACATCGGTTGTAAGTCTTGTGATAAGTCCCGCTGTCGAGAAATGGTCGATGTTTGAAAAGCTGAATGTCTGAATATTCGCATACATGTCTTTTCTTAAGTTTTTCGCAAGTCCGCAGGATGCAACCGAGCCGAACGCCGCTCCGAGAATACCCGAGATCAGCGCAAGAATAACGAGAATCGTCATTACACCGCCCATTTTAAGGACGTAATTCATGTCGCCCGCCCCGTTGTTTCCTTCAATGCCGAATTTTACTATCCATCCCATCAAAAGAGGAATAATGGTCTCAAAGATTACTTCAAGGACCATAAAAAGCGGCGTTAAAATCGAAGGTAACGTATAGTTTTTCAAATGTTTTGAAAGTGTACGAAACATCTTTGTGCCTTTCTTTTATCATTTATACATTTGATTTATCTGAATTATGGTTTATATCTTTTATAATGTTTTCTTATTCAACAGTTTTACCGGATTTCTTTTTAGACGAAGAGATTATTTTGACCGTCAAAAGCCAAACAAGAAAACCGATGATTGCTCCGAGGATGTTTAAGATAAAATCGTCCACATCAAAAGAGCCTCGCCTTGTTATAAGCTGAATTGTCTCAACCAAAGCGAGTAAAAGAATGTTAGTCGATAGATACGCAATAAAATTCCTGAGTCGGTCGAATAAGTTCGGAAGAAAAAATCCCATCGGAAAAAGAAGAATAAGATTAACTCCGAGATTAGTTAAAGGAATGTAATTGTTATATCTGTTGCCGTCAAAAATCCATTTTATATAAAGCGAAATTGTTTTAAACGGTACAAGATTGACCGATCTCGCAATATACTCTCCAATCGTCATGTCGGAAAAGTCTGCCCCTGACCTGTTTCCGAATAACGTCGCATACAAAAAGATGATTATATAAAGCCCAAAAATCACCCATAAAATCCATATAAATCTCTTATTCACTGTAAACCTCAAATTTATGTAAACCTTGCGGTATTATCTATATTTGCGCGCATAAAACGCCTTTATGATTTTACCACAAAACCTCTATTTATTCCATAAAAAAATGAGCCACTTGGGGACGGTTCTGTTTTGGCTTTTTTGACCATTTTGGAACCGTCCCCGTTTGGTTCTTTTATGAAAAATAAAAAAGCACCGATAAATATCGGTGCCTTAAGTAGCGAGAGGGGGACTCGAACCCTCAACCTTCCGGGTATGAACCGGATGCTCTAGCCAGTTGAGCCATCTCGCCAAAACAACTGCCCTATTAATATACAAAATCATAAAAAAAATGTCAAGGATTTTTTAAAGAACCATTTGGGGACGGTTCTGTTTTGGCTTTTTTGACCATTTGGGGACGGATCTTTTATGA
>CACWZK010000134.1 GCA_902765365.1 uncultured Lachnospiraceae bacterium | reverse complement strand
GTTAAGCGAAGAAGAACAGAGGAGAGTCTGGGAAAAGTTTTATAAGGCCGATACGGCAAGAAGCAGGGATTACGGCGGAACCGGTATAGGATTATCCATTGTTAAGGCCATAATGAATTCTCTTAAGATGGCTTACGGCTGCTTCAATAATGAAGACGGAATTACGTTCTATTTTGAATTACCGACTAAATAAAAATGGTGTTCGACTTAAAAAAGTCGGACACTTTTTGATTTTGTAATAAAAAAACTCCTTTTTAAAGGAGTTATGCCGGCGGCGGGACTTGAACCCGCACGTTGTTGCCAACAACAGATTTTGAGTCTGCCTCGTCTGCCATTCCGACACGCCGGCGTCTGCTTGTTTTAGGCTTTTTCTTAAACCCTAAACGCAACTTACGTTTACATAGTTTATCATAAAAAAGGGATATATTCAAGAATATTTTATGTAGTAAAAAAAGCGTTTTTGTTGTAAAATTATAGGGTGTGGGAAAAGGAGATATCATGAATTGTTACGAGTGCAAAAAAAGAATAAAAGAATTCCTTAACGATTCATTAAATTCCAAAACGACCATTGAATTTGTCAATCATGTCAAGGGCTGCAAAGAGTGCATGGAAGAGCTGTCGATTGAGTATCTTGTAAGCGAAGGTTTGAAGAGACTTGATAACGCGACGAGCTTTAACCTCGATCATGAATTAAATGACAAATTAAATGAAGCTTTATCCAAAGCAAAATTCAACAGATACTTTGGCGTTATATGCGGCATAGTTATTTTTGCTGTTGCCTTTTTGCTTGGATTAGTCTTATCAACATTGTTTACTTATTAGGATTATATGGAAAAATTACTTTTAATTGACGGAAACAGTATTATGAACAGGGCATTTTACGGAGTGCCTGATTTAACAAACGTAAACGGTCTGCACACCAACGCCGTTTACGGTTTTTTAAATATTCTTTTCAGGTTTTTGGACGAGGAAAATCCCGACTATCTTGCGATAGCCTTCGATTTGCATGCGCCTACGTTCAGACACAAAATGTATGAAGCGTACAAGGGAACGAGAAAAGGAATGCCTGACGAATTAAGAGAGCAGGTTCCCTATATTAAAAACCTCGTAAAAGAAATGAACATCAAAACTCTCGAACTTGAAGGTTACGAGGCTGACGATCTTTTGGGTACCATGGCTAAAAGAGCACAGAACAAGGGCATGGAAGTATCTCTTTTATCAGGAGACAGGGATTTACTGCAGATTGCGGACGAACATATTAAGATACGTGTTCCGAAGACCATAAAAGGGCAGACAACCGTGGAGGATTATTATCCCAAGGATGTTTTTGAAAAATATAAAGTTACGCCGTCAGAGTTTATTCAGTTAAAAGCATTAATGGGAGACTCGTCCGACAATATTCCGGGAGTTCCCAAGGTTGGCGAGAAAACTGCTTCCGAGCTTGTCATTCAGTATCATTCGCTTGATAAGATTTACGAATGCATTGATGAGATTAAAAAGGATTCAATCAGAAATTCCTTAAAAGAGAATAAAGATCTGGCGTATTTATGCCTTAAGCTTGCGACTATCGAAACAAATGCGCCCATAAATGTCGAATTTGAAGAATTAAAGAACGAAATAACATTTTCCGAAGGCGGATACAATATTTTACAGGAACTTGGCTTAAGAACATATCTTAAAAAATTCGAAGACAATATGTCAAAGATTAAAAATGATGTGTCTTTGGACAATTTATCGGTCTCTGATCTTGGTTCGATTGATGAACTTATGTCTGTTCTTGACAAAACCAATGAAGCCAATGTTTCTCTTGTTAAGGGAACATTTGGTTCCGTTGTCGGAATAAATGACAAGTTTTATAAAGTATCTTTTATGATGAATTTAAATCCTTTTGTGAGAAAGGTTTTGTTTGAAGGAAACAATAAACTGATTGTTTTTAAAGCTTCTGATGCCTTTGAGATGCTTAATGACGATGATTTCCAAAAGGAAAGCAGGGATATAGTTAAGAATCTGTATGCACTCGATCTGGCGGCATACCTTTTGAACCCTTTAAACAACTCATATTCGGCCGAAAGTCTTTTAAGCGATTATCTGGGCCTTTCTGTCAGAAGCGATTCTCTTGATGCCAAAGAGCAGGCTTTGGTCGCATACGGATATGGTGAACTTAAGATAAATTTTGATGAAAGATTAAACGAAACCGATCAGTACAAACTTTATACCGACATCGAGCTTCCTTTATCACTGGTTCTTTTTGAAATGGAAAAGACCGGTATTCTTGTGGACAGGGCAGGCCTTAAAAAATACGAGGAAGAACTGAGCGTATCGATAGATGAACTTGAAAAGAAAATCTACGAGGAAGCGGGAGAAGAGTTTAATATATTATCTCCAAAGCAGCTTGGCGTTATTCTTTTTGAAAAGATGAATATGCCCAGTTCGAAGAAAACCAAGACCGGTTATTCGACATCCGCTGACGTTCTCGAAAAACTGGCTCAGGATTATCCTTTTGTTTCGAATATACTCGAATACAGAACTTTAACCAAATTAAAATCAACGTACGCAGTCGGCTTATCAACCGCAATAGCGTCGGACGGCAGAATACATTCGCATTTCCTGCAGACTGTGACGGCTACGGGAAGAATATCCTCCGCAGAGCCGAATTTGCAGAATATTCCGGTCAGAACGGAACTCGGAAGGGAATTAAGAAAGGTATTTATTCCAAAAGAAGGGTGCTTTTTCGCAGATGCCGATTATTCGCAGATCGAATTAAGAATACTGGCTCATCTGTCAAATGATAAAACTTTAATTGATGCTTTTAATTCGGACAAAGACATTCATGCTGTTACCGCATCAAAAGTATTTAATGTTCCGATAGATGAAGTTACATCCTCGCAGCGTAGAGCTGCCAAGGTCGTTAACTTCGGTATTATATACGGCATGTCTTCATTCTCTCTCGGACAGGACCTTGAGATTACGAGAAAAGATGCTGAAAAGTACATAAAAGAGTATTTCGAAGGTTATCCCGGAATTAAAACATACCTTGATTCATGCGTAGAGAGTGCAAAGGAAAAAGGCTATTCTTTGACAGCCTTTTTAAGACGTCGTCCGATTCCCGAACTTAAGGCATCGCAGTTTATGCAAAGAGAATTCGGCAAGCGTGTTGCGATGAATGCGCCAATTCAGGGTACCGCTGCGGATATTATGAAGATTGCGATGATTAATGTCAGAGATGCTTTAAAGAAGAACGGTCTTTCTTCGGAAATACTGATTCAGGTTCACGATGAACTTTTACTTGAAATTAAAAATGACGAAAAAGATGAAGTCGTAAAAATACTTCAGAGTGAAATGGAAAACGCTTACAAGCTTTCGGTTCCATTAAGTGTGGATTTAAATACAGGTGAAAACTGGTATGAAGCAAAATAAAAAATATGTAATTGGGATTACCGGCGGCATAGGTTCCGGCAAATCCCTTGCTCTTTCATATCTTCAAAATAAATACGGCTGTTTCGTGATTAAAGCTGATGATATCGGAAACGAAGTTAAGCTTAAGGGCAATGTTTGCTTTGAACCGATAGTCAAACTTTTGGGTAAAGATATCCTCGGGGATAACGGTGAAATAGTTAAGAGCTTTATGGCAGAAAAGATATTTAACGATCCCGTTCTGGTCGATAAAGTAAACGATATAATTCATCCTGCGGTAAGAAAAGAAATTCAAAGTCTTATAAGGGCAAATTCAAAAGATAATAAAATATTCGTAATTGAAGCGGCACTTTTGGTCGAAGCCGATTATTTTTCTCTTTTAAACGAACTTTGGGAGATTAATGCGGATAAAGAGACGCGCATTGAAAGACTTATATCTTCAAGAGGATATCCCAGGGAAAAATGCGAATCAATAATAGATTTGCAGCACGGCACCGAATATTTTAAAAATGCAAGCGATGAGTATATAAAGAAAACTGCGAGAAAAGATTATTACGGTTTTAAAGTTTTAAACAATAATCTGACTCCCGACGATTTATACAAACAGATTGATGAAAAAATGGAGGAAATCAATGGACGCTTCTAAAACAAAAGAGTGTCCTGTATTCGGACTTGATATTGGTTCAAATGCCGTTACGGGTATAGTCGGATACATGGATAATGACAAGTTCATAGTAAAAGCCGTTGAAGCCTCCGAGCACGAAAAACCTTCTTTTATAGACAGAAAGGACGAAGATTTAAAAAGAATTTCCTATACGGTTAAAACCGTAAAAGAAAAACTCGAAGAAAAAT
>CACWZK010000133.1 GCA_902765365.1 uncultured Lachnospiraceae bacterium | reverse complement strand
GAGGGTATAAGGGATACGTTATATATGACTTTGGGTTCCACGTTTGTCGGATACCTCCTTGGGCTTCCTCTCGGAATTCTGCTTTTTGTGACGAGTTCCAAGGGGCTTAAACCCAACAAAATTATTTACGGAATCGGTGATTTTGTCTGCAACATCATAAGAAGTATTCCTTTTCTTATTTTACTGATTCTTTTAATTCCTTTTACGAGACTGATAGTAGGGAAAAGCTACGGTTCGACGGCAACGATAGTTCCGCTTGTAATCTGCGCGGCGCCCTATATAGCAAGAGTGGTAGAGTCATCGTTAAACGAAGTCGATTCGGGCGTAATAGAGGCAGCCAAGGCAATGGGCGCTAGCACTTTGCAGATTATTTTTAAGGTCCTTTTGGTTGAAGCCAAGACTTATGTCCGGAACCGTAGGCGGTGGGGGATTAGGCGATATCGCGGTCAGATACGGCTATTACAGATGGCAGACCGACATCATGATAGTAACGGTTGTGCTTTTAATAGTTATTTTCCAGATAATTCAGAATCTCGGAACATTCATGGCAAAGAAAATAGATCACAGGAAAAAATAATGGATTTTAACATCATCAGGGATTATCTGCCTTTGTACATAAAGGCGTTTATGCTGACAATTAAAATAGGGTGGATCGGAATCGCTCTTTCTCTCGGGATAGGAGTGATTTCGGCGTTTATACTGCATTTTAAAATTCCGTTTTTATCGGCAATCGTAAAAGTTTATGTTGAACTTTTCAGAAATACGCCGCTTCTGGTGCAGCTTTTCTTCGTATATTTCGGTCTTCCCAAAATCGGTATATCGATATCTGCAGAAGCCTGCGGAGCCTTAGGGTTGGGGCTTCTTGGCGGAAGCTATATGGCGGAGAGCATAAGGAGCGGATTGGGCGCGGTTAAACTGTCGCAGACCGAAAGTGCGCTCGCACTCGGAATGAAAAAAGGGCAGCTTTTTACAAACGTCATTCTTCCACAGGCGATAACGTTAAGTGTGCCTGCGGTAGTTGCAAACCTTATTTTCCTACTAAAAGAAACGAGCGTTTTCTCGGCCATAAGCCTGATGGATTTGATGTTTACGGCCAAGGATTTAATCGGCCTTTATTACAACACTACGGAATGCCTTTTCATGCTTGTAATCTTTTATGTGATTATGCTGCTTCCGGTATCGATACTCGGAAGTATTATCGAGAAAAAGACCAGATACAAAATGTTCGGAGATTAACATGGGATTTGAAGTTTTATTAAAAGGAAATAATATGCTGCGCCTCCTCGGAGGACTCGGAGTGGCGCTTTATATAAGCCTTATTTCTGTTGCGATAAGCATAGTACTCGGTATCATCCTCGGAGCACTCATGACTTTGAAAAATCCGGTAATAAACGCTTTTTCGAGAGTTTATCTTGAGATTGTCAGAATAATGCCTCAGATGGTGTTGCTCTTTATCGTTTATTTCGGTGCCACCAAGGTTTTGGGGATTAATTTATCGGCCGAACTTTCCTCGGTCATCGTTTTTTCTTTTTGGGGAACCGCGGAAATGTCGGATTTGGTCAGAGGAGCGCTCTCGGGTATAGATACGATTCAGTATGAAAGCAGTGCAGCGCTTGGAATGAACACGGTACAGACTTATTTTTATGTTATAATTCCGCAGATTATAAGGCGATTAATACCGCTTTCGATAAACCTTATCACCAGAATGATTAAAACCACGAGCCTTGTCATGATGATAGGAATCGTCGAGGTTTTGAAAGTGGGACAGCAGATAATAGAGGCCAACAGAAAGAGTTCGCCGAATGCGGCGTTCGGAGTTTTTGCCACGATTTTTCTTTTATATTTTCTGGCGTGCTATCCGATAAGTCTTTTGTCCAAATACCTTGAGAAGAAGTGGGAGAACTGATATGGAAGAGATTTTAAAAGTTAACGGATTAAGCAAAAAATTTGATGATTTACCTGTACTCGACAATCTGTCACTATCGGTTAAAAAAGGCGAAGTAGTGGTAATAGTGGGACCCTCGGGCTGCGGCAAAAGTACTTTTCTTCGCTGCTTAAACGGGCTCGAAGACATTGATGAAGGCGAAGTTCTTTTAGGAGAAGAAAAGGTAAATCCCAACAAAAAGAATTTAAGCAGGACCAGGGAAAGAATCGGAATGGTTTTTCAAAGCTACGACCTTTTCCCTCATAGAACAATTCTTCAAAACATTACACTTGCTCCGATCAAGGTTAAAAAACGTAAAAAAGCCGAGGTCGAAGAAGAGGCCATCAAACTTCTCGACAGAGTAGGACTTTTGTCAAAAAAAGACAGTTATCCGAGGCAGTTATCCGGCGGACAGAAGCAGAGAGTTGCGATAGTAAGGGCACTTATCATGCATCCCGAGGTTTTGCTTTTGGACGAAATAACAGCGGCGCTCGATCCGGAGATGGTAAGGGAAGTTCTGGACGTTGTTCTTTCTCTCGCCAAAGAAGGAAGAACAATGCTTATAGTCACTCATGAGATGGCATTTGCCAAGGCTGTTGCCGACAGGGTTATTTTCCTTGAGAACGGTAAAATTGTCGAAGAGGGAAGTCCCGAAGAGTTTTTTGACAATCCGCAAACGGACAGACTTAAGAGATTTTTGAAAACTTTCAGTTACGAGAAATAAAAGAGGACGGGGTATTTAAGCCCCGTCCTTTTATGGATACATTTCCAAAATGATTATATAAGAGATTAAATTTGCCAGAAGAAAAACAAACGATTGTATCATTCTTCGTTGCTGTACTCGAGGATATCGCCCGGCTGGCACTCGAGTGCTTCACAGATGGCTTCCAAAGTGGAGAAGCGGATCGCACTTATTTTGCCTGTTTTCATTTTGGAAAGGTTTACATTGGATACACCGACTTTCTCGGCGAGTTCGTTTAATGACATTTTTCGGTCGGCCATAACGCGGTCGAGTCTTAAGATAATTCTGCCCATAGTGCACCTCCCTATAATGTTTCGTCAGACTGAATCTGAAGCTCTTTGCCGTACTGCATGATGGTGATGATAGCCCAGGTTACGAATCCGCCGAGGACTGTAAAGCCCCAGCCAACTGTACCGCCTAAGATAAGATCTACCAGTATAAGGGAGATAAGAAGTCTTCTGATAACTTTGTCGCTGAAAGGCGTTTCTTCCTTTACAATGATGTCAAATACACTGTAAAAGAGTGCAAGCACGATAACTGTGAAAACAAGAATTCCGAATACTATGAATAAGTATAATCCGAATACAAAGCTTATAGAACCTTCGTCAAATTTCTCCTGAATTGCGGGTACATCGGAGTGCCAGTTATCGGGGTCG
Organism: uncultured Lachnospiraceae bacterium; assembly: GCA_902765365.1. GTDB lineage: Bacteria > Bacillota > Clostridia > Lachnospirales > Lachnospiraceae > UBA3766. The sequence continues at coordinate 1,375 of CACWZK010000133.1, read as the reverse complement.
GGTAAATCTACTCTGCCGATTTTCATTCCCTGATACATGATGTCCACATCCGTATTGCCTTCGGCCTGTGCCTGCTTAATATACGGATCAATCTTGGATGATCCGGCCGTCATGATAATACCTGAGGCCAGGGCGAGTATTGTGGCTACGATTGTTGTTATCAAAAGTATCAGAGATACTATTTTAACGCCTTTACAGCTTTTCTTAACTGCCAATAATTTTTCATTTTCCTTGCTCATTTTTATTCTCCTTTGGGGTTAACCCACATCATATTCTTAATTTGTTACTGTTTTCCTCACGTGATTATGTATCATAAAACTGCTTTTGAATCTCCGGAAATTCATCGGCGGTTTTCCTGTTTACGAGACAAGAATAACACCCAAATTTATCTTTGTCAACAAAAATTTAACGATAAACATTAAAAATTTAACGAAAATGATAATTTCAAAATCATAAAAGACACGCAAATGCCCTGTTTTCAGGCATTTTTGCTATTTGAAAATATTTAAAAATTTTTTGAAAAATTGCTATTGACAACTTTATTTGTCATCACTATACTGTTTTTGACAAGGAAAGTTGTCAAAACGACAAAATTTGTTGTCAGATAAAATTGCATCTTTTATGAGATTTTAAAAATCTTTTATGATGTATTTCTTAATTTAAGTTTTATGAGGTGATATGAAATGGAAAACAGCAGTTTAATGAAAAAGTCATATTCGAGATATGCTTTTTCCGCAATTATGTTTCTGGTGGCAGCGGTCATAGTTCAGCTTTTTAACAATATTGTTCTTACGAATGTTCTTCCCCAAAGCTTTACCGATTCAAGCATTTTTGCTTTTTTAAACATTATCGTTCCCGAATATTTTGTCGGATTTCCCGTTCTTATTATTCTGATTACGCTTGTATTTAAAATGGATAAGAAGGCACCCGAGAAAAACAAATTCGGCTTCGGAAAATTCATAGTAGTTTTGTTTCTGATGATTGGTGCCGTAGGTGTCGGAGCTGTTGTAGGTGCAATAGTAAACTTCGCATTCACACTTCCTTTTGGAGTAAAAGTAACCGATACCAATTCGCTTGCAAAGCTGATGACAGGTTCTAATGCGTTTTGGAGAATTTTAACCGTCGGCGTTCTTGCACCTATCGTAGAGGAACTTGTTTTCCGTAAGTTTCTTATAGACAGAGTGGTTAAGTACGGTGAATGGGTAGCAATTATCACTTCCGGATTAATGTTCGGTCTTTTCCACGGTAACTTCTCACAGTTCTTCTTTGCAACATTAATCGGCGGTATTTTTGCCTATGTATACATCCGCACAGGAAAAGTATGGATCACAATCATTTATCATATGTTATTAAACCTTGCTACCAGCGTAGTCAC
>CACWZK010000132.1 GCA_902765365.1 uncultured Lachnospiraceae bacterium | reverse complement strand
GAAAAATCACCTGGCTCTTGGCGACGGAGAGATAAATCTTGCAGAAAGACTTAACCTCGCAAGTGAAAGAAACGCAAGATGCGTGCTTGAAACCAAGACCATTGAGGCGCTTATGAATTCAGTTAAATGGCTGAAAAACGCCGGAATAAAATGACACTAAACCCCCGTCCCCCAGTGTCAAAATGAAGGAGAATGAAACTTAATGAAACTCAGACCATTTGAAATAGATAAGGATTTTGACATCATAAAAGACTGGATAACCGACGAGAGAACGCATGCCTTTTGGTGTGCAAACCATACGAATTTTCCGCTTGAGAGGGAAGACTTTTCACTCCTCCTAAAAGAAATAAAAGAGATGTTTGGCGATGAGCCTTATGTTGCGACTTCCGATGAAGGCGAAGTCGAAGGATTTTTCTGCTTTGGATTTAACCAAGAGACGAAAGAAGCCATGCTTAAATTCGTCATGCTGGACGGCTCAAAACGAGGAAAAGGTCTCGGCAAAGAAATGATTAAACTCGCTGTAGATTACATCTTTGAAAAAACCGGGGCAGAGGCTGTTCAGTTAAATGTTTTCCCCGAGAATGAAAGAGCTAAAAAGTGCTATGAGGGAGTCGGTTTTGTAGAAAGAAAACTCACACCCGGAGCGTTTAAGTTTAAAGACGAAGCCTGGGGCAGATGCAATATGATTCTTCGCAAGGAAGATTTAAAATAATTATGACCAAAAAAGATTTTATCAAAATTGAAAATCTGGATTTGCCCGAACTTGACGTCTACAGACAAACCAACGAAGTAAAGCTTCTTCGCATAAACGAACCTGCGCCCGGAATATTTATCTGCGAGAGCGCAAAGGTTATTAAAAGAGCGTTGGATGCAGGGTACGAAGTCATATCTCTTTTAGCATCGGAAACAGTCGACGCGGAAAGCAAAGAACTAATTGAAAACGTCAAAGATGTTCCGATTTACGTGGGCGAAGACAGCGTATTAAGAGAACTGGCAGGATACGCATTAACGGGCGGAATACTCGCTGCGATGAAGCGAAAACCTCTTTTATCAGTTGAAGAAATCATAAAAGACAGGCAACTCGTCGCAGTGCTTGAAAATGTTGAAAATCCCACAAATATCGGCGCTATTTTTCGCTCTGCCGCAGCTATGGGAGTGGAAGCGATAATTGTAACTTCGGACTCATCGGACCCATTATACAGAAGGGCTGAGCGCGTCAGCATGGGAACGGTATTTCAGATACCCTGGACTAAAGCAGATAAGGATTCAGATTATCTGAAGATTTTATCAGACAACGGCTTTGCAACTGTTGCAATGGCATTATCAGACAACTCTGTGAACATTTCTGACAAGCGCATAAAAGAAGAAAAGAAACTCGCCGTAATACTCGGCAGCGAGGGATACGGCTTAAAAGAAGAAACGATAAAAAGAAGCGATTATGTGGCAAAGATTCCGATGAATCCTGTGGTTGATTCACTGAATGTCGCTGCCGCAAGCGCGGTTATGTTTTGGGAGCTTTCGCGAGAGAATTAAAGGAGGAATTATGAAAAAAAGCAGCCTGAAATATTTTATTTCATCATTATTTTTTGTTTTAGTTTTATCCGCATGCAATGCGGGAGGCACACAGGATATCATATTGTTAGAAAACGCAGATCCGGAAAATTGTACCCTGGAAATTTGTTATTTTGACGGAGAAAAAACAGAGATTAAGTGGTTATGCGATGATGAAGAAGCGGAAAAAGTAATAGAAGAGATAAACTCTCTTAAAACCAAAGCTATGGATTCTTCCAAAATCGAAGAATTTAAAATACCCTGTTACGGACTTGGCATCTGCAACAAGGACGGAGAGGAAATGACTCTCACGTATTCTGACGGATTGTGGCTCTTAAAAGACGGATCCGTATACCAGGCAAAGTACGATATAAAGAAACTTTATGACAAAGTATCGGATGAGGATGATATGAACAGCTATGATGGTGGAATTTTATTCCCGAATGCCGCATTGCTTGGCAAATATGATAATAGATTTTATCGAAAATCCGAAGACCTTCCCTCTGAAAAGAACGGAGTATCCCTTTCGTTTGTAAGTCTCGAAGATAATCGGGTAACGGTCAGCATAAAGAACGATTCCGATGGTTATTTCTCTTATGGGGAGTATTATACTCTTCAAAAAAAGATTGACGGTGAGTGGTATACGCTTCCCTGTGTAAAAGAATGGGCATTTTATGATGTATTATTGGAGATTCCTGCAGGTGTAAAAACAGAGGAAATCTGCGACTTAACGCCCTACGGAACACTTGAAAAAGGAACGTACAGAATAGAAAAAGAAGGCCTTGCGGCCGAATTTGAAGTACAGTAAGCAACGGAGGATAAAAAATTGGAATATACAATAGCATCGGCTTGTGAAGATGACAGAGAAGAATTACTGGCGCTGTATAAGTCCCAGGTTGGCAGAGAAGGCTGCCCCTGGACCGATGAATATCCGTCAAACGAAACAATAGATTTTGATCTTTCAAGAGATGCGTTATATGTACTAAAAACCGACGGAAAAATAGTCGGTGCGATTTCAATCGACGAAGACGAAGAAGTCAACAAACTTCCCTGCTGGAACAGGGAACTTGAACCCGAAGCGGAGTTTTCGAGAATAGCCGTAAGTCCCGATATGCAGGGGCAGGGAATCGGCAAAATCCTGGTCAAGTTTTTGATTGACGAATTAAAGCAAAAAGGCTTTAAGGGAATTCATATTATAGTCAACAGATACAATCCGAAGGCACTTCGTTTATACGATTCTTTTGATTTTAAAAACGTCGGCGAATGCAGTATGTACAATCAGGATTTCTTCTGTTACGAACTCGATTTAAGATAGTTTTTTGCACAATCGAAAGGGGTTAAAATGGGAAAAAACTATTTTCAGGCAATACCGATTAAAAATTCATACGAAAAGAAACTCAAGAGATTTACGTCTTCTTTGGGCGGGGCCATCGGCAGGGGCGAGAATATTCCTTTCGCCGACAACGACCTTACATATTTGCTCAACCTTCAGCATGAGCGCATTGAAGACAAAAATATCGAGTTCGATTACGAAGTATATAAAAGAATCACAAATTCATCCGTGGACAATACTTTTTTCGATGTCGAAAACTGGAAAGACAAGCATTACGCAAGCAAGGTTGGCTTCGGTGTTCTCGGTGTTAAAAGGCAGGTTAAAAAGGATGAAAAGATACTTTACAAAGACAATTTAAGACATGTCTTTTATGGTACGGTTACCGATATTGTCTCCGGTTCACATCCGGATAACGAAATTCATATCTGTCCTAACTGCGGAGCAGATCAGACGATTGCGGAACTTCAAAACGGCTGCCCCTACTGCGGTACACAGTATAAAATGGACGACCTTTTCCCGAAGATTACCAGCTTTTATTTCTTCGATCAGCTGCAGATGAGCAAAAAGGAATTCTTTACCTGGTGGCCTGTCTGCGCACTTATCTGTATAATTGCATTATTTGTCGGCATGCCTTTTCTTAAGACGGTAGATATGTTTAACAGCCTGGTTGACGGGATAACTCAGTACGGGCCGCTTTTAGTCATTATGATAGGCGCAATGTACGGTTTGTTTTTATTCTTTTTCATGCACTATCTGTTCGTAATCGCAAGGGGACTGGTTGATCTTAAAAGAATGGGCACCGCGGCTTCAAGAGAACGTTTTGAAGCAAGGATGAAAAAAATCACTCCCGAGTTTTCTTTTGAATATTTTAAGAACAAGGCGATTTCTCTGATAAAGACAGCCGTATATTCGAAGGACGAAAGCGAACTTTTAAGTTATAAAGGCGAAAAACTGCCTGAAGAATTTAAGGACATTATCGATTTAAACTATGCGGGAACATTCGGACTTAAAGGTTTCAAAGAAGAAGACGGATTTGTAACGGTTGAGACCAAATCGTATTTTGACGTTCTTTCCGTAAAAGATGGAAAGGTAAAATACACACATCCCGTATACAGCGCAACTTTTAAAAGAAGAACCGACATACCGGTTAACTTAAATTTTTCAATGACGCGAATTCAGTGCCCGACGTGCGGTACGAGTTTTAATGCAATGAAAAACAAATATTGTCCGAGCTGCGGTAACGAATATGAATTATTGTCGGACGACTGGGTACTGGTTGAATTAAGAAAAGTATAAAAGAAATACAGGGTTTATGGTATAATAAATTAATAGACAGGTATGGTTTAAATGTAGGGTTAATTATATAAGGGGGTAAAGTTATGTTTTGTTCTCAGTGCGGTTCGCAAATAGCCGATAACAGCGTTT
>CACWZK010000131.1 GCA_902765365.1 uncultured Lachnospiraceae bacterium | reverse complement strand
CAGAAGTATGTTTAAGTGCATCCCAATGCCACTCATCTGCTTTCTGGTCAATACTGACATTCTGAACTATTCCTGCAACATCGTCCCAGTCAAGGCTTCCACCCTTGCGCTCAAGGGTTCTGTTGATGGAATCGATTACCTTATCTATCTGATAACGTTTCTCCTCCATCGCCTTAAGCTGCATTCTCAAAGCCTCTTCAACATTTCCTGCTTCTCCTTTTATGAGATTGTCTCTTATCTCCTCGAGAGAAAAACCTATCTGCTTTAAAGCAACGATTTTTTCAAGAACCTGTAGTGCTTCTCTATCATACAAACGATAATTTCCCTCAGAGTAATCTGAAGGTTTTAATAATCCTTTTTCATCGTAGAGGCGAACTGCTTTTTGTGATACGCCGGCCTTTTTCGCTATCTCGCCGGACGTCATTTTCTTTTCCATTTGGGGAACCTCCTTTTATTTGATGATTCCACTTTAACGGGTGCCCTAAGGGGAGAGTCAAGACTTGTTTTTATTTTTCTTCTTAATTTTCGATGCCAGAAAAAAACTAAAACTTATAATCAACCCCACCAGTAATGCGACAGCGAGTATCAAAGCCACAAAGATTCCTATAACAAATCCGAACGGTGTAAAAATACCAAACGCATGTCCTGGCATGTTCGGTGACGGATTATACATTGCTCCGTCCACTAATGCCCCCAGAAACAAAAAGATGTAAGGAATTACAAAAGAAAGCGGAATATCAATAATGAACAGCGCCAGGAAAACAGTAAAAGCTTTTGAGGCAGCATCCATATATTTAAATATCCCAAAACCTTTACTTTTTTTATGTTGATTTTCTTTTCTGTCTTTTTCTATTAATTGTTCTATTTCTTTTTTCTTCTCGGAGTTTTTACCAAAATATACAAGTTCCTCATCTGAAACAGCATCTATTCCTTTAGTTGAATATTCTATCGGTGCTTCCAGTTCTTTTATCTTCCTGTACGCCGGAATAATAGCAAATCTTATCAAAACGAATATCATAAACGCTATTATAAGGAAAATAATAACGGGAATCGACATGATTAATAAATACATTAAACCTAAAAGAACGGAATAATCTGTCATAATGTTGTTCCTCCCTTTCCTTTCATGATATGTTCGTTGATATACTTGATATCTTTATGTACCTTGAAGGCATCTATTGCGTATGCAAGCACAAAGACGATACCGCATTGTAGTTATATATGTTTTTTTCATTATTCGTTGCCTTCTTTAAACATTCTCATCATTTCGTTGGTGAGACTTAAGTTGTTTGGCTGAAGTTCGATATCTTCTCTTTTAACCCATTCTGCGTATTTTAACTCGCCTTCATCCATGTGGATTGCGCCGTCGCCTGCCGCATCACAGTAAAATCCGATGAGCATATCCTGAGCCATTCCCCACGGCTGTGATTTGTAGTATCTGATATTGGTGACGTCTACTCCGGTCTCTTCCTTCACTTCACGTTTAACCGTTTCTTCGAGTGTTTCACCTATCTCCGTAAAACCTGCCACGAGAGCGCTGTGGCCGTAGCCTCTTCTGTACTTTGTAATCAGAATACTGTCGCCCTTCGTCACTCCCACAATAACTGCGGGATTAATTCTCGGATATATTACATTTCCGCAATCAGGGCAAACGAGCGAACGCTCCTTTTCGCCTGGTATAAGAGTGCCCTTGCATCTGCCACAGTATTTATTGTCGGCATACCACCTCCAGAGATGGAACGCGGTAAAAACCGCATATATTTCTTTTAGGAACTCATCCGAAAACTTATCGCGGACTTCTCTGATTGTGTAGTATTCGAATCCTTCTTTTACATGCTCGCTGTTGTCGGGACTTAAGAAAAATCTTTCATCGTCCACGGAGAAAAGATATATGCAATTTTCATCTTTTATATCCGAATAATCCGGAAAAATTATTCTGCCGTTTTCCTCTCCGAGTAACACTTTTCCGTCTTTGTTAAATATAAAAATTCGATCGCCGTCTTTTGGACGGCAATCGAAGTATTCATTTCTTAATCTGCTTGGTGAAATATCCTGTATCATGTCTTTTATACTTGGAACGAATAGGCTTCATTCCACAAAATGACCTCCGTCAAGTTTTAATTGTCTGTCCATCAGCGGAAGCAGAATCGTGGGATTGTGTTCCGTAAGTAAAATCCCGCGCCCCTTTTCTTTTTCTTTTCGTAAAAGAGATTCGATGCATTCTGCCCCGTGCTCATCGATTCCCGCCAAAGGTTCGTCAAGAAACAGATAATCGTAATTGCCCATCATGGCAACGGCGATATTAACTCTTCGGCGCTGACCGCCCGAAAGACGGTCAACGCGTTTCTTTTTAAATTCGTTCATATCCAGTTCGGATATCAGATACTCTGCTCTCTCGACATTTTCTTTACCCTTAAGCGAAGACCATGCAAAGAGATTTTCCGTTACCGTCAATTCTTCGAACAGGACGATATTTTGCGGAGCATAAGCAATCTTTGCCTTGGCTTTTTTGCCTTTCTGTCCGTCGATCAGCACTTCGCCTTCGGTAGGTTTTAAAACAAGAGCAAGCATACTCATAAGAGTACTTTTGCCGCTTCCGTTCGCCCCTAACAAAACAACGCTTTCGCCGACGTTTAAGGAAAATGACAAATTGTCTACCGCCACGAATTTACCGTATTTTTTTACAAGACCTTTTGCCTCAATCATCGTCTTCTCCGATTCCGCTTAATTTGGCCTGTTTAAATACCAGGAAGTAAACCTGAGCCATATGAGCTATCGAATTGTCAATCTTCGGTGTGCCCTCTTTGTCAAATACTTTCAGTGTGGTCTTTAAGTCTTCAAGATTCGTACCGCAGTCAATACCCGATTCCGAAAGGAATGTCGGAGGGGTAATCTGAGCGGTATCCAGAGGACTTCTCTCGAGCGTGGTAATGATAGAAATACTTCCTTTTTCGTTAGAGACGGTAGTTGTTTTAAGTCCGTTTCCGAGAATCGAAGTTTCTTCGATAGTACCCGAGATTGTGTTGCCCGCAAGCGAAGCCACGCCTCCCTCATCGGATTTTAAGTTCGGAACAATTTCAAATGTACCCTTTAAATCTTTGGAATTGCCTATGCCGGTAGAATCCTGCTCGATTGTAAGATAAGCGCTGCCAAAATCAATTTTGTTTGTCATATGAGTCTGGCCGATTCCTTTTGAAACAACGCTCTCTTCGTAGTATGAATCTCCGCCGTCAATGATGAACTGTTTTTCGCCACCCTTCTTGTAGTAGCTGATTTCGTAATTATATATTTTATCGTTTAAAGTTACTTCCATCGAAATAGCGACGGGTGTTTTCTTATAACGGTATGTCGTCATGGTTAAATCAAGCGATCCGCCGTTATTTTCATAGGCTGAAAGCACTGATTCAAACGCACCATACTGTTCTTCGTCTCCGGTTTCGATTCCCTTGTAAATCAATTCTCCGAGACTTTCGATCAAGCCGAATGCTTCCTCGTCGGATGCGGTTACCGTTACGGTCTTGCACTTCTGCTCCGCGCCGAGAATCATATATGTTCCGTTTGATTTTTTAAACGAATTCTTGGGAATATCCGCAAGTGCGTTTTTGCTGAAATCTTTTGTCTCCTGTTTCCAGTTTATTTCGCTTCCCCTGTTTTTCTCCATTACCATCAGAGAGTAACGTTCCATCGCACCCAAGTTTTTAAGATTTTCTTTGGCAGCAGAATCCATCTCGTATCTTACCATCTGTGCGTCCGTGCTCATCGGTACATATAAGAATTCATCATCCGTAAAATAGATTGAACCGCTTCCCATGGGAGAACCGTTCACGTTAACGGTCAGATCGTATGCGGTATCACCGTTGTCTTTGTTGTAGCTGTATGTCTGTACCAGTTCTGCATTGTATGCACTCATTTCCTCGGAAACGATTTCCGTGGTTCTCGTCGAGGTATGTGAGTTTTGTGTATCGTCAACTCCGAGGTGGAAAATTGCTTCAAGAGGAATGCTTCCTATGCTCGGAATTTCTCCGTTGATGTTCTCCGTAATGCTTACCACATTTTCGGCAAATACCTTTTTAGGACTCTTTAAAACGCCGCTGAAAACAATAAATGCAACTACGCCTGCTAAAAGAGCAAATAAAAGCAGAACAAGAACTATTATCAGAATAATAATTCCCGCAACTCCCTTTTTCTTCTTCTTGGGAGGTTTCTGTTGGGGCGGCGGTGTCTGAGGACGCGGCGGCTGAGGCGGAATCTGACCCTGCATCTGCGGGCGTGGCTGCTGATACTGTGGCGGAACCTGGCCCTGCATCTGAGGTCTCGGTTGCTGATACTGTGGCGGAACCTGGCCCTGCATCTGAGGTCTCGGTTGCTGATAC
>CACWZK010000130.1 GCA_902765365.1 uncultured Lachnospiraceae bacterium | reverse complement strand
AAAGAATTATATTGAGGCAAAACAAATAGTAGCAAAAATATTTTTCATGTGATGGAAATGATTGGCATCACATTGTGGAACAATCACAAATAAAAAAATCGGTTTTTAGCCCTGAGAGAATTCATAATACAAATAATATAATAGCAGTTGACCATACAACACATATGAAAATAACAGGATATTATAATACCAAGAGTTTTAGATTTACTGGTGGATTATAGTAGGGGTGTTTTTTCTATACCATCATAATCCATACTAGTAAATATCACTTAAAGGTATTCGCCTAAAGATGTTTTGAAAAAGATAAAGCTACAAAAATGCCTTTATTTGCTTGACTTTTATATTTTTTGTGTTAACATAAATGTTGCATAAGGTAAATTACTGAAGTGGGTCGTCAAAAACCCACTTTCTTTTATGTCAAATATAAAAGAGGAAAAATATGGCAAAACACGAAGATTACGAAAACAAAACGAAGGAACTTATCGCAGATATCCTAAAAGATGCAGGCGTTGAACTTTACGATGTCGATTTTGAAAAAGAAGGCAGTGACTGGTACTTAAGAGTCTATATCGACAAAGAAGGCGGAGTCACAATCGACGACTGTGAAAAAGTGTCGAGAGCATTCAATACTATACTTGATAAAGAAGATTATATCGAGGAAACATATATTTTCGAAGTATCGTCTCCGGGGCTCGGAAGAAAGCTTAAAAAAGACATTCACTTTGAAAAGGCAATCGGTGAAAGTGTTGATGTAAAACTTTTCAAGCCCATTGAAAAGCAAAAAGAATTCACCGGTATTTTAAAAGCGTTTGATCAGAATACGGTAACGATAACCGTTGAAGATAAAGAAATAAGTTTTAACAGAAAAGATATTGCGATAATAAAATTGTCACTTGATTTTTAGATAGGAGGAATAATCTAATGGCAAAGGAAAATAAGGTTAAGGACAGCGAAGAACTCTTAAGAGCAATCAGCGAACTTGAAAAAGAAAAAGAAATCAGCAAGGAAACGTTGTTTGAGGCAATAGAGAACTCTCTTAAGAAAGCAGCCAAGGAACATTTCGGCAACGACGAAAACTGCGTGGTTGAAATAGACAGAGAGACCGGCGAATATCATCTTTATCAGGAAAAGACCGTTGTGGAAAATCCCGAGGATGTAACGGATCCCGTAACGGAAGTTTCACTTGAAGATGCAAAGAAGGTTGCAAAGAAAGCAGCTGTAGGCGATGTTGTAAGATTCGAACTTCAGTCAAAGGAATTCGGACGTATCGCAACACAGCATGCAAAGAGCGTAATCCTTCAGAAGATTCGTGAAGAAGAAAGAAACGTTGTTTTTGACCAGTATTATTCCAAGCAGAACAATATAGTTGTCGGTGTAGTTCAGAGATACATCGGCAAGAGCATTTCTATTAACCTTGGCAAAGCTGATGCCATCTTAAATGAAAACGAGCAGGTTAAGGGTGAGCATTTCCATCCTACAGACAGAATCAAGGTATATATTACAGAAGTTAAGAATACACCCAAGGGACCCAAGATTCTTGTTTCCCGTACACATCCCGGATTTGTTAAGAGACTCTTCGAATCCGAAGTAACCGAAATCAAAGACGGTATCGTTGAAATCAAGGGTATCGCAAGAGAACCGGGCAGCAGAACAAAGATGTCCGTATGGTCAAAGGATGAAAACATCGATCCCGTAGGCGCATGCGTAGGTTTAAACGGTACCAGAGTAAATGCTATCGTTGACGAACTCGGCGGCGAAAAGATTGATATCATCAACTGGAGTCCCGATGCAAACGAACTCATTCAGAATGCACTTTCACCCGCACAGGTTATCGCTGTAGCGGTTAACGAGGAAGATCCCAAGAGCAAGGAAGCCATGGTAATCGTTCCCGATACACAGTTATCCCTTGCTATCGGTAAGGAAGGTCAGAACGCACGTCTTGCTGCAAAGCTCACAGGATTTAAGATTGACATTAAGTCAGAGTCACAGGCAAGAGAAGCATTCGGTTTCTCTACAGATGCCGAAGAGTTTGAGTATGATGAAGAATTCGAGAACGAAGGATATGCACCCGAGTATTCCGACGAAGAGTACGTTGAGAACACAGAAGATGTGGTAGCTGAGGATATCGAAAATAATGATGCAGAATAAAAAAGTTCCTAAAAGAACATGTGTGGCCTGCAGGGAAAGCGGTGACAAAAGAGAACTTTTACGAATTGTCAGAACACCCGAAGGCGAAGTAAAAATCGACCCTACCGGAAAACAAAACGGTCGTGGCGCATATGTTTGCAAAAATAAGGAATGTTTTGAAAAATTACAGAAAACACACGCGCTTGACAAAGCATTTAAGATGTCCGTAGGCAGTGAGTTTTTTGAAGAAGCTTTTAAGGAGTTGTTCGGTGAACAATGATAAAGTGCTGTCTTTGCTTGGCCTTGCAAAAAAAGCAGGCAAGTTAAAGAGCGGTGAATACTGCGTTGAAACTGAAATAAAAAAAGGCAGGGCAAAGCTCGTAATCGTGGCTTTGGATGCGTCGGAAAACACAAAGAAAAGTTATTCCGATATGTGTAACTATAAAAAAGTCCCGATTATCTTTTATGAGAACAAGGATAATCTCGGGCAATGCACAGGTTCGGAAGAAAGAGCCGCGATAGTTATCCTGGATGAAGGTTTTGCAAACGCAGTGAACAAAGAAATCTCGACTAGAGAAAAGAAGAATTAAATTTCAATCGGATTCGGAGGTGGTTGAATGAAGATAAGTGAATTAAGCAAAGAATTGGGAGCGACAAGCAAGGATATTATTGCGCTTGCAAATGAGTTGGGAATAGAGTGCAAGGCCGCTACCAAGAATTTGTCTGACGAAGAGATGCAGACCGTAAAGAATGCATTTCTTAAAAAGTCCGGTGCAAAGGAAGATAAACCGGCTAAGGCAGAAAAGAAAGAAAGCACAAAGGCCAAGGCAGAGCCTGCAAAAGCTGAGCCCATAAAAGAAGAAAAAGCAGAAGCAAAAGCAGCGCCCAAAGCAGAGAATAAGCCCGCAGCCAATATCGAGAAAAAGCCGGAACAGAAAGCACAGGCAGCTCCTCAGGGAGAGGTTAAAAAGCCCAAATTCAGCTTTAAGATTAACCCTCAGTTTATGAGCAATCCTCCCGCACAGGGACAGAAGAGACCTCAGCAGAATCAGGGTCAGCCTCAGAGACCTCAGCAGAGACCTGCTAACCAGGGACCTACCAGGCTCATTAAACCCTCCACACCTCCTTCGGGTACACCGAGCGTTAATATAGTTCCGAATCACCCCGTAAAACCCTCCAAACCGGTTGAACCAGTAAAGGAAACAAAAGTAACAGAAAAAGTTACAGAAAATACAAATGTTAAGACAGAAGCAGCACCCGTAAAGGCAGCACCTGTCAATACTCAGCCCGTTGAAAATAAAAGACCGGCTGAAACTCCTGCGGCTGATAACAGAAATCAGAGAAATCAGCAGAGAGAACCCAGAAGAGACGACAATTTCAAGAGACAGGACAGACCTGCATTTAACAAACAGGGCAACAAGGATGCTTCCAATCCTCCGAGATTCCAGAAGAATCCGAAGTTTGATCAGAGTGCGGCTCCCGCTCCTGCAAATGACGGCAAGAGAAAAGACGACAAGAGAAGAAGTTCTCAGGAAAAAGACAAAAAGAAAAACAATTACGATGACAGATATGAAGACGGAATGGGCCAGAAGGGCAAGACCTTAAAGCCCGGCGCTTTCATCAAGCCCGAAAAGAAGGTAGAGAAAGTCGAAGACGATATCAAGGTACTCGTGCTTCCCGAAGTTCTCACAATTAGAGACCTTGCAGACAAGATGAAGCTTCAGCCTTCAACCATCGTTAAGAAACTTTTCCTTGCAGGCGAAATCGTAACAGTTAACACCGAGATTTCATTTGAGAAGGCAGAAGAAATCGCAATGGAATACGATATCCTCTGCGAAAAGGAAGAAAAGGTAGACGTTATCGAAGAGCTTCTTAAAGAAGAAGACGAAAACGAAGACAAGCTCGTTGAGAGACCTCCCGTTATCTGTGTAATGGGTCACGTCGATCATGGTAAAACTTCGCTTCTTGACGCTATCAGAAATACACATGTTATTGACAAGGAAGCAGGCGGTATCACACAGCATATCGGTGCTTACCAGGTTAAGATTAACGACAAGAATATTACATTCCTCGATACACCCGGCCATGAAGCATTTACGGCCATGCGTATGAGAGGTGCGACAAGTACCGATATCGCAGTACTTGTAGTTGCAGCCGACGACGGCGTAATGCCTCAGACAGTTGAAGCCATAAGCCATGCAAAGGCAGCAGGCGTACCCATCATCGTTGCTGTAAACAAAGTGGATAAGATCGGATATGATTTTGACGATCC
>CACWZK010000129.1 GCA_902765365.1 uncultured Lachnospiraceae bacterium | reverse complement strand
CGACAATCGGCCTCGACGTATCGATGAAAGCAAAAATCCGAAACCTTATCAAGGCATTAAATAAAGAAAAGAACACAACCGTTATTCTTACAACTCACGATATGGGCGACGTTGATGCTTTGTGCGAGAGAATCGTAATCATCGACAAGGGAACCATGCTTTACGACAATGACATCGAGCACTTAAGAAGCTTCTTCGGTGCTTACAGAACTTTGCTCATTAAGACTAAGAAGCATCCCGAGGAACTCACAGATGATGAGAAAAAGGCGGAACTGGAAAATGTTGAGGCAATCGTAAAAGAAGCATATGCCGACAAAGATTTCACTTTCTCATCAACCGATGAAGGCTGGTGCAGCATACTTATCGACGAATCACAGGTTCGCCTTATGAAGGTTCTTAACCATATTCAGGAGAAGATCAAGGTTTACGATGTTCGTCTTGAAGAAATTTCGACAGAAAGCGTTATCCGCAAGATTTACGAAGATGCGGAGAACATGAAAAAAGCAAACTAAAGAGGATAATAAAATGAGAATTAAATCATGGATTGCGCTTACGAGAGTGTCTATCATGGATTTTATGCAATTCAGGTTAAGCGCGTTCGTAATGTTGATAGGCAACATTATATATTTGATAGTTATTTATAATTTGTGGAAAGCGATTTACGCTTCCGTTGACAATGCAACCATTAACGGTATGAGTTTCAACGATACCATGATTTATCTGGTACTTGCATCGGCTCAGTTTACTTTTATGGAAGCATATCTTGTCTGGATGATGAGCAGATCGATACAAAGCGGAAAGATAGTGCTGGATTTGTTAAAGCCCGTTCCGTACTCGCAGTATCTTCTGTTCGGATTGGAAGGCGGTAATATCTGTGCTTTCGTAGTGACATTTATACCGACATTTATAATTGTTGAGATTATTACCGGGGGCTACATACACATAGGAATAAACATTCTGTTTTATCTTGTGGCTGCTACACTCGGTATGTTAATCAACTTCGCAATAGACTTTTTTGTCGGAACAATATGTCTTTATACACAGTCTACATGGGGTATTAATATCATGAAGGAAGTAGTGGTTTTGTTCCTCTCCGGAGCAACCGTTCCTCTGGCATTTTTCCCTGAGACTTTAAGGAAAATCGTGATGTTTTTCCCGTTCCATGCAATTTACAATACTCCGCTTACATTCCTTACCAAAGGACCGGAATTAAGTCTGGCCGAATCTTTTATAATGGTCGGCGAACAGGCTGCATGGGCAATCGTTCTTATAATTCTCGGAAAGATTTTCTGGAAACTTTCTGAGAGAGTTATTACGGTAAACGGAGGCTGAAATGAAAAGACTTGGATTTTATATATCAATTTACAGAAAAATAATAATTCAGGACATTAAGAGCAAGATGAGTTACCGTTCCGACTTCATCATTTCCATGATTGGAATGATTTTGACAGACATTTCGGAACTTGCGGCTTTTTACATCATGTTTCTTAATTTCCCGAGCGTCTGCGGATGGTCTTATCACGAGATGCTTTTCCTCTACGGATTTTCGCTCGTGGCTTTAACTCCGCTTCAGTGCCTGTTTGATAACAACTGGCAGTTAAGACACTATGTTTATGAAGGCGATTTTATCAAATACTGTTTCAGACCGATAAATGTATTCTTTTATTACATTTCGGAAGACTTTGATACCAAGGGAATGGGACAGTTTTTCGTGGGAATGGGCACCATCATTTATGCATGGTACAAGCTTAAACTCCCCGTAACATTCGTAAACATCGCCGCTTTGATTGTAGCACTTGTTGCTGCATCGCTTTTCATGGTTGCGATAATGAATATTGCTGCGGCAAGCTGCTTTTTCCTCACAAATTCGGGATACATAATGGTTACAATGAACAAGTTCAGGGATTATGCAAAATATCCCGTAACCATTTTCCCGATATTCTTCAGAATAATATTTACATTTATTATTCCGATAGCATTTATCGCATATTTCCCGAGCCTGGTTATTTTAAGGCCTCAGGAAATTCCCTTCCTTACCTGGTTTTCACCGGTATACGGAATCATATTCTTTTATATATCATATAAGATATGGATGTTCGGTGCCTCGAAATATTCGGGAACCGGCTCATGATTTTCAAAAAGTCGAGAAGAAATTCCCGGCTTTTTTATTTTAACTTTGACAATACGAAACAGACAATTGAGATTTGGTGGCAGAAATAATATACTTGTATCGTGGTTACCAACAATGTTAAAGAATTTTGCAGAATAGATAACCTGGAGATTGTGAATTGGGCTGAATAATAAGAGAGGAGAATGATTATGCCGTATATTCAGATTAAAGCTTATCCGAAGGATGAGAAAATTAAAGCTAAAGTAGCCGAGAGAATTAATGAAGTGTTTTTGGAGGAATGGGGATGCGCTCCGGAGGCGATTTCATTATCTTTTGAAGAGGTGGATCCTTCCGACTGGGAAGATCAGGTTGTAAAAAAGGAACTCGAGCCTCAGAAAGACAAATTACATATTTTCAACGGTAAAAAGCAGTATTAGGATTAAGATTATACCTGATGAAAGGCATATCCGGAAAAAATTTAGGAAAAAGGCATGAAAATATTACTGATTGAAGACGATTACAACTTGGCATTGGGACTTAAGTACTCTTTGAAAGACGAAGGGTTTGAAGTGGTGTATGCAAATACCCTTTCATCCGGCAAAGAAAACTATCTTAGAGAAAATCCCGATTTGATTTTACTGGATATTACGCTTCCTGACGGAAACGGCTATGATTTTTGCGAATTTGTGCGTGAAAAAGACAAGAATATTCCCATCATCTTTTTAACCGCAATGGAACAGGAAGAAAGCGTGGTAAAAGGGTTCGGGCTTGGGGCTGATGATTATGTTACAAAACCGTTCAGAGTATCGGAACTCACTGCCAGAATAAGAGCGCATTACAAAAGGTATGAGAGCCTGAAAAAGAGTAATCCTCAAATGTCTCAAATCGAAGCAAATCCGGATTTTAAAATCGATCAGACAAGACTCTGCATTTGGAAAAAAGGAGAGAGAATTGATTTAACCCCGACCGAATACAAAATCGTAAGAAAACTGACGGAAAATCCCGGCGAAACCGTTTCCAGAGATGCTCTTTTGGAGTGCTGTTGGGATACAACGGGAGAATATCTGGACGTAAACACTTTGTCTGTTCATATAAAAAGAATCCGAGAAAAACTCGGAGAAAATGACAAAGAGGGGCATATCCGTACCGTGCGCGGCGAAGGATATGTGTTTGCATCGAGTAAGTAAAAATGTATCGGAGGCAACATGATTTACCTGGAAGAAAAGAAGTATTTTTCGGTGATTTTGATTATTGTCGCATGTGTTACTCTTGCGACAATTTTTCTTATGAACAAACCGCAGATTCTGCTGTTTGTTTTTGTAGCGGGTTTTATAATTACCGGATTTTTCGGAGCGTTTTTTATAAGAAAAGTATATAAAAAAGCAATAAAAACAGAGCAGTATCTGGATCAGGTGATTTCAAACGAAGGGGAGTTAAGCATTCCTTCCAAGACCGAAAAAGACAGTATTTTCGCTAATATAATCGAGGAATTGAAAGAACTCGAAAAAATCAGACTAAGCCAGGAGAGTGAGAAAAACAGGGAACTTTTGTGGCAGAAAAATCTGATGAGCGATATTTCCCATCAGATAAAAACACCCCTGGCAACGCTGGAAATATATACCGATATTTTTAACAAGGAATTCGGTGAAAACGAAGAAAAGAAAGAACTGTCCGAGCATGCCCTGGAGGCGATTGAAAGAATCCGCTGGCTTGTGACGGGAATGCTTCAGATAGCCAAACTTGAATCGGGAACATACAAAATGGAGAAAAAAGAATCGCCTGTAAAAGAAACAATCGACAGGGCTTTGTATTCTTTAAACTCTTTAATTTCCGAGAAAAAAATAAAGGTGCATATCGAAGAAAGAAAAGAGGAAAATCGCGACATTATTATTTCTCAGGATAGCAAATGGCTTGAGGAAGCATTTATAAATATTCTTAAAAATGCCATAGAATTTTCGTCCGACGAAGGAAGCGTGGATATTTTTATCACCGATACTCCGATGGCGGTAAGTGTTGAAGTAAAGGATTACGGCGAAGGAATATCCGAAGAAGAAATTCCAAAGATTTTCAATCGTTTTTATAAAGTGGCCGGACAGAGAGAAAAGCATAAGGACAGTGTAGGCATAGGCCTTAATCTGTCAAAGGAAATAGTCAAGGCGCATAACGGAATAATAACTGCGGAAAGCAGGAGAGGAGAGAATTCGTATACGAGTATTTACACAACTTTTTTAAGGTAATCTTACAGTATCTTAAGATGACTTTCCTAAAACCTTTATGTATGATGAAATCATAAAAGGTATTGGGAGGAAATCGTATGAGTTTCATCGAAGTTAAAAATCTTAAGAAAATATACGGAAACGGTGAAAGCAGT
>CACWZK010000128.1 GCA_902765365.1 uncultured Lachnospiraceae bacterium | reverse complement strand
CGTCTGAATCAGTCTTTTTGATCCCGCATTTCGCAAGTATCGCCGTAAGTCCGGCAAAGAGCGCGGACAAAGCCGCCATGATCAGCCACATATCTTCCCTTATTCATTGTCATATATTCTGGTAATTCTCGTCCATCAATTATCTCTAAGATAAATCCCACTTTGCTTAACCGTTTATACTGAAAGTTAATCTATTTAGAAATATTGCGATATTTCTAAATAATTAATTTCTTGTATATTACATTGATTTAATTCTAACATAATCATTACCGAAATCAATGGATTCTCTATAGGCAAAATGATTAAATCACAAATCCCTTGCCCATTTTCCCAGTAAATCGATTATTATCTCCTCCATATCTTTCGGCGTATATGATTTAGGAAAATATTTCGTGATTTTATTCATGGGAATAACCATATTCCAACATTCAGGCTTCTTTTGTTCCAATAGAATATCAGTAATCATGTCAGCATCTAATAAACCCTTCTTCGATAAAGATTTCATTCGTTGTGCCTGAGAAAGCGATGGCGTAGCCTGGATACATTCAATCTCTTCTAAAAGCATTTTCTGTTCTTCCTTGGATAAAAAGGATAACTCTGAAGCCGGAGTGAGTGCTATTCTCTTCTCATCTACCATTTGAAGCAGTTCAGGAATCAGTTCATTCAAACGAAGGTAGCGTTGTATTTGAGATGAACTATCCGGACTATTTTCTGCAATCAAATCCCTCGAAGTCTTTTTTGACAACTTCTGTCCAACTTGGACAGAAGTTAAATCATTCCTGGCTCCCTGTCTTTTAATAGCCTCTAATTTCATTTTATACGCTTTGGCTCTTTCACTTGGTAATATTTCTTCACGCTGATAATTGCTGTCCACCATCATTACAATAGCTTCATCTCTGTCGATATCACGAATAATCGCTGGAATAGAAGAATATCCAAGCATTTCACAGGCATGTTTTCTTCTGTGACCAGATATCAGTTCGTATTTATCTTCTTGAATCGGACGAACTATTATCGGAACAAGAACACCAACCATTCCTATGCTCTCCGCCAGCATATTCATTTCTTCATCCTCTCTCACTTGAAAAGGATGATCCTTAAAAGGAATAATTTTCTTTAATTCGATGTGATTAATTACTTCTGACTTCTTAGACATGTCTTAATCCTCCTAAACGTAAAAACACTCAGTACAAAACCGGTACTGAGTGTCGGTATAAACTATGTTTCGTTTCGTCAGATTAAGACAAATTATGACAAACTACTTCAAAAGCGAAGAGTCTGAAGACGGTAATAATATACCTTTTGAACGAGGGGATTAAAAATACGGATTTTTCGAACTACTTTGTTCCCTATCTTAAACCCATAATTTAACCCATTTTTGAATTTAACCCCTGTTTAACCCCTAAAAAATGGAATAAATCAGGTCAAAATCATACAAATCCTTACAAAATAAAAAACCCCGGAAACCATTGTGTTTTCGGGGTTTGTAAGCAATACTAACGCTTGCTGAACTGAGGTGCACGACGAGCAGCTTTGAGACCGTATTTCTTTCTTTCTTTCATACGAGGATCTCTTGTGAGATAGCCCTCTTTCTTAAGAATTACTCTGTTGTCTTCATCTGCTTTAACAAGTGCACGTGCAAGACCATGTCTGATTGCGCCTGCCTGGCCTGTTGTTCCGCCACCCTTTACGGTAACGATTACGTCGAACTTATCTGTAGCGTTTAAAGCTTCAAGGGGCTGACGTACAACAACCTTTAATGTTTCCATACCGAAGTAATCATCGATATCTCTTTTGTTAACAGTTATATTTCCTTTGCCGGGCATGATGTATACTCTGGCAATTGATTTTTTTCTTCTGCCTGTTCCGTAGAACTTTTCTGTAGCTTTCTTAGCCATTATCAATATCCTCCTATTAAAACTTCAGGTTTAAAATGTTAATACTTCGGGCTTCTGAGCCTGATGCTTGTGATCAGGTCCGGCATACACGAATAACTTCTTGTACATTTCTCTTCCTAAAGGTCCTTTGGGAAGCATACCGATTACTGCATGCTCGATTACTTCTTCGGGATGTTTAGCAAGTTTCTCTTTAAGAGTTACTTCCTTTGCACCGCCTACGTAATCGGAGTGGCTGAAGTATGTCTTCTGGTTCATCTTCTTACCTGTAACCTGAATTTTCTCTGCGTTGATGATGATTACATAATCACCTGTATCGATGTGAGGGGTAAAGGTGGGTTTGTTCTTTCCTCTTAACACCTTAGCAACCTCGCTAGCTAAACGGCCGAGTGTCTGGCCTTCAGCATCTACTACGTACCATTTTCTTTCAATGGTAGCAGGGCTTGCCATATAAGATTTCATTTTTGTTTCCTCCATTAGTCTGACTCCGAAAAGGTCTCCATCCACCTTTTTGGGGTTTTTACATTTATTGTCAAACCGTCGGATGTCCGGGCCGCCGGTCAACTTTTCAAACCGTTCTTCGAACTATCGGGCTAACAATAGTCGAAGACTCGCACGAAACATTATACAAAAAGTGCACTTTGGTGTCAACATAAATTTCCCTGTATTTACATAATATTCTTAACGTATACAAGATGATGTATTCGCACAAAACAAATCCCCCAATCTTTCTGACCGGGGGATTTTAAAATATAG
This sequence comes from uncultured Lachnospiraceae bacterium, assembly GCA_902765365.1. Taxonomy (GTDB): domain Bacteria; phylum Bacillota; class Clostridia; order Lachnospirales; family Lachnospiraceae; genus UBA3766. The sequence continues at coordinate 1,848 of CACWZK010000128.1, read as the reverse complement.
TAAATTGTATTTTCTATTATTCAGCAGGCTGATCGGAAGTACAGTGAGGACACTTTGTAGCTTCGATATTGATTTCGCTCTTGCAGAAAGGACAAATCTTGGTTGTGGGAGCTTCTGCTTCCGCATCTTCTTTATCCTTTTTAAGCTTGGCTGCTGCTGCCTCTGCTGCCTTGGTAGCGGTATTGATTGCTTTAAGCATAATGAAAAGAATAACTGCTAAAATAAGGAAGTTAATAACTGCAGTAATGAATCCGCCGTAGTTAATCGATAAAGCAAGTGCTGCCTCTGAATCAAGTCCTGTGTAATCTACCCAGGGAAGTTTGATTGCACCTGCAACTTCTGCGCCGCCGACACTGTTAATCAAAGGATTGATAAAGCAGGTTGTAAGTGCTGTAACGATTGCGGAGAATGCGCCGCCGATGATAACACCGATAGCCATATCCATTACATTGCCCTTTAATGCAAATTCCTTAAATTCTTTTAAAAGTTTCATAATCTTTCCTCCTTGTATTTAAGATGAAAATTATTTACTGATATTTATGCCGAACTGATTCAGGAAATTATTCATTCCGTCGCCTATACGCTTCATAAACTGGGCAGCATCATCTATTTTCTCAAGCGTAGTATTCAGCTTGTCGACATCTATTCCGTTAAGTACTTTGCTGAATCCGTCGAAATCCAGCTTGCCGATTGCATCGAGTGTTTCGTTAATCTTAAATACGTCCACCGCGTTGTTTAAAGTCGAGATGGTTTTGTTTAATCCCTCGACATCTATTCCGTTTAAAACCTCGAGGGCCGGCTCAAGCATATTGGCAAAGTTTCTTATCTGAACTCCGAGATATATTACACCTATCAGGTTTCCTATAAGCAGGAAAAATACCAGAATAAGAACAACTCTGTCGATTATCTGGCCGATATACATGCTTTTAATTCTTTTTGCTTCTTTTTCTTCCATAATTAACCCCCGTTTGTTCTGCTTTCGTGGCAGGTGAAATATATTATCTGATAATCCGCCGAAATCTTTTCAAGCACCTTCATGGCTCCCTTAAGATTGCTCTCGTCATAGTTGACGAAAGGATCGTCGAGAATCACAAAAGGTTTTTCTTTCTGATACATTGCATCGATAAGAGCCAGTCTTAAACAGAAATCCGTTACTTCTTTTAGGCCGAGGCTTAAATCGCTTATGCGGCGCTGCATGCCTTCTTCGGTCTTGGTAAGATTTAAATCGGTATCTATTCTGAAGCTTTCGGTATCTTCCTCTTCAAAGAATTCGGAATACTTTTTGAAGCCTTCCATAGTCGGTCCGGTATATTTAAGCGAAAGCTCATTCTTGGCTTTGGTAAGAAACTCAAGAGTCTTCTGCATCAGAGCATAATCTTTTTCGTACTCCTCAAGCTTCTCTTTGTCTTCATCGATTTTAACGCCCAATCCTAAAAGAGCATCTCTTTCTTCCTGACGTTCCTCGAGTCGTTTTCTGAAATTAAGGAGGACTTCGGATTCTTTTTCAATCTCTTCCTCAAGTTCCGAAACTTCGTCTCTTAAGTCTTCAATATCGGGCAAATCTTCAGGCAGTTCCTTACATATTTCTGTTATATCATTTTCCGACTCAAATTGCACTAAAATAATCTTTTTTCTTTCGCTTTCTTCCATGCATGAAACAAACCTGACGGACTTCTTCTGATACTCATCCAGCTGTTCGTCGTCAGCAGCGCTTCCGCTCTTTCCGATCAGGGCAAAAAACTCGTTTACCTCGCCCTCGTTCTTTTCATATTCTGCCTTGCATTTTTCGAAAGTTTCGATTTTCTTTTTGCCTTCCGTGTAAACCTTCACATCTTCTAAAAGCTTAAC
>CACWZK010000127.1 GCA_902765365.1 uncultured Lachnospiraceae bacterium | reverse complement strand
CATCTTACTCTCGCTCCATTCTTCCTACCCGGACATTGAGACAAGCTCTGTCCAGGGATAAACTATCAAAATACAAACAAGTAACTCAGAACGTAATATATGAAAGATTCACTGGATCTTTTCTACCTTCTTCATCCACTACTTTACATTATAACAACATTTACGCACTTCTTAAATGGTTTTTTATTGAATTCACAAGAATTATTTACACCTAAAGAAGTGCTAGGCCATAATATTCTATCTTATTCGCATTTAGGCAGATAATGGAGGCTCACGCCTCCTCCTAAAATATCTATGAATCACTAACTGCTCATAAGCAATGATCAAAATACAAAATAACGTCATAATGTAAACATAAATAGTAAAGGAGAAAATAAAATGGTACAAACTAAAAACACAATTTGGTATAAAATAATGGAAAACGATTACAATCCAAAGTGCAAAAGACACATACATTAAATTTGCAATCTTTCGCATAAATTTTCTGATTTCAATTTCGTTCATAAAAGGCTCCAATCCTTATCAGACCTTATTATTATAAACATATTTGTAATTTTTTTAAAGTATGTTAAAATATATTTGTTTGCACGGAGGTATTATATGTCAAACTTAAACGAAACTCCCGAAGAGGAAATGACAGTAGATCTCGATCTTGATGACGGCAGAAAAGTTACCTGTGCCGTTGTAACAATATTTGAGGTAAAAGGAAAAGATTATATCGCGCTTCTTCCAATGGTTGACGAAGAAGATGATTTATACGGTGAAGTATGGCTCTACGGTTACAGCGAAAATCCCGATGACCCCAACGAAGAGCCCGAACTCATTTCAATCACGGATGATGACGAATACGAAGCCGTTGCGGACGCATTTGACGAATATCTTGATACCCAGGAGTTTGATGAGATAATCGAGGACTAGGTAATGAAAGTCGCTGCCATCATTGCAGAATACAATCCTCTGCATAACGGACATGAATTTCAGATTAAAAGAGCCAGACAGTTAACGGGCGCCGATTTTATAATCATTGTCATGAGCGGTGATTTCACCCAGAGAGGTGTTCCCGCTGTAATAGACAAATATCAGCGTACCAAAATGGCTTTAAACGCAGGCGCGGATCTTGTAATAGAGATGCCGCTTTATTATTCGTGTTCTTCAGCGGAATATTTCGCATCGGGCGCCATCAATCTTTTAAAAGGACTCGGTGTAGTCGACTATCTCGTATTCGGTTCCGAATGCGGCGATATTAAGATTTTAACCGATATAGCAGATGTTTTAATCAATCATAAACAGGAAATCTCCGGAGTTATTCACGGCCTCGTAAAAGAAGGTCTTTCCTATCCGATTGCCAGAGTAAGAGCAGTCGAGGAAGCCATTCCGAATTCATACGAACATGTCGAGGCAATGAATTTCCCCAACAATATACTCGGATTTGAATATATAAGAGCTTTAAAACAGTTTGAATCGTCAATTATTCCCGTCACAAATTTAAGAATCGGTGCAGGTTATCACGACAGAATGATGGATAATCCTATCTGCTCATCCCTTGCCATCCGTTCTTCCTTGGAAGAAACCAATGAGCTTGAGCATGTAAGAAGCCAGATACCTTTCCACGTATACAAAATCCTCGAAGAACAGTACGGAAATACATTCCCGGTTTTAAACAAGGACATCTCTTCCATCTTAAAGTACAAACTTCTGTTGGATGAAGGAAAAGGTTACGAAGAATATCTTGATATCTCTCCCGATTTTTCGGCGAAGATAATCAAAAACTTAAACAAATACGAATCATATTCACAGTTCTGCGATCTTTTAAAGAGTAAAGACATCACGTATGTAAGAGTTGCAAGAAATCTTCTCCACATACTTTTGAACATAAAAAAAGAATCCATGAAAAAATACAAGGAAGAAGGTTATATCTTCTACGCAAGAATGCTTGGATTCAAAAAATCTTCAAACGAGCTTTTATCGGCACTTAAATCAGAAGCAAGCATTCCCATTATATCAAAGCTCGCCGATGCCAGACATCAGTTAAGCCCCATCGGAATGGAAATGCTTGAAACAGATATTCAGGCGGCTCACATATACGATACGATAGTATCAGAGAAATTCAAAATACCGACAGTATCTGAGTTTTCGAGAGAAATTGTAATAATCGAATAAATAAGAAAGAGCCAGGCACCTAACGGAGCCTGGCTCTTTTTTTATTTAGGTGTCTGACTCCCTTTGGGTGTCTGACACCATTTTTAGTTCTTAAAAGAATGGATGGGCGCGGGAATTCTGCCGCCTCTGTTAATAAAATCATCACAGGAGAATTTGTTGACCGGCATAATAGGTGCATGTCCCAAAAGTCCGCCGAATTCCACATTATCTCCGACTGTCTTACCTATTACAGGTATAATTCTAACCGCTGTGGTCTTCTGGTTAACCATTCCTATCGCAAGTTCATCAGCTATTATGCCTGAAATTGTCGTAGCCTTTGTATCTCCGGGAATCGCAATCATATCAAGGCCTACGGAGCATACACATGTCATTGCTTCAAGTTTCTCCAACGTAAGCGCTCCCGCTTCCACGGCATTAATCATGCCCTGATCTTCGGATACGGGAATAAATGCACCGCTTAATCCTCCAACATACGAGGAAGCCATTACACCGCCCTTTTTAACCTGATCGTTTAAAAGAGCAAGTGCTGCTGTTGTACCTGGTGCACCGGCATATTCAAGGCCGATTTCGCAGAGAATATCGGCAACCGAATCACCGATTGCAGGCGTAGGCGCGAGGGATAAATCCACTATTCCGAAAGGTACTCCGAGTCTGTCGGAAGCTTCCTTTGCAACAAGCTGACCGACTCTTGTTACCTTAAAAGCAGTCTTCTTTATGGTTTCACAAAGAATTTCAAAATCTTTTCCTCTGACCTTTTCAAGCGCGGTTTTTACAACTCCGGGACCGGAAACACCGACATTTATGATGCAGTCGGCTTCGGTTACGCCGTGAAAAGCACCGGCCATAAAAGGATTGTCATCGGGAGCATTGCAGAATACCACAAGCTTTGCGCAGCCCAAGGAATCTTTTTCCCTGGTATATTCCGCTGTTTCTTTTATGATTTCACCCATCAGTTTAACGGCATCCATATTGATACCGGTTTTTGTAGAGCCGAGATTAATCGATGAGCATACCCTGTCTGTCTTGGACAAAGCTTCGGGTATTGATTTAATAAGCATTTCATCGGCAGGAGTCATGCCTTTTGATACAAGCGCAGAGAATCCGCCGATAAAATTAACTCCTACAGCCTTTGCTACTTCATCAAGCACTATGGCAAGTTCGGAGAAATCCGAGGGTGTTTTGCAGGCCGCAGCGCCGATTAAAGCGATCGGAGTAACTGAAATTCGCTTGTTTACAATCGGAATACCGAATTCTTTTTCAATATCCTTACCGGTTTTTACCAGGTCCTTTGCATATTTGTAAATCTTGTCGTATATATTCTTTTTAACTTTTTCCAAATCCGAATCAATACAGTCAAGAAGCGAAATTCCCATCGTAATCGTTCTTACGTCCAGGTTTTCCTTTTCTATCATTTCATTGGTTTCGGATACTTCGTTTAAATTTATCATATTTCCACCTTTTTAAATTCTGTGCATTGAATCAAAGATTTCTTCTCTCTGACATTTGATAACAACACCGATTTCCTCTCCAATCTGAGCAAGCTCGTCGGAAATGTCTCCGAAGGGCTTAGACGTCTTGTTCATATCGGTTATCATCATCATGTTAAAAAATCCGCCGGTAATGGTCTGGGAAATATCCTCTATATTGATATTGTTGTTGGCAAGATAAGTACAAATCTTGGCAATAATACCCACGCCGTCCTTACCTACAACAGTAATAATGGTTTTTTTCATAGTTTGACTCCTTTGATATATATTTAACAATATATTATTTTAGACATTTCATTTCTTTTTGCAACATAAATCGGAAAATCCAGTCCGTCATATTTTGTATCTGACATCGTAATTTCGACTTTTACAGCCTCGTAAGCAAGGTCCGGAAGGTTGTTTTTATCGCTTAAATGCCCTATCATAATGCTATTTATATCATCGTTTAAAAGGGCCGAAATAAATCTTCCGCTCGATTCATTTGACAAATGTCCTTTGTCGGATAAGATTCTTCTTTTTAAAGGATACGAATAAGGTCCAAGCTGAAGCATTCTGACATCATGATTTGCTTCCGCAAAGATAAAATCAAGTTTTCCCAAAGCTTTTAAAAGCTCATCGTCATAGCAGCCCAGGTCTGTAACAACCGCGGCTCTTTTATGATTGTTTTCAAAAGAAAAACAAACCGGTTCGTTTGCATCGTGGCTTACGGAATGAGGATCAAATATAAAATCATTTATCCTAAAAGATGCCAAATCCCTGAGGGATTTAAAACAGTCCTTATTGAATGCGCCAAGGGATTTGACGGATAAAATGCCATCAATTGTACCCTGTGTGGCATAAATGGGTATTTCTCTTTTTCTCTCAAGCACTCCGAGTCCTTTTATATGATCGGAATGTTCGTGGGTGAGCAGGATCCCGTCCAC